>NZ_JBEZWX010000017.1:0-151905 GCF_040637635.1 Streptomyces sp. NPDC028635
GTCCTCGGTCCGGCCGCCCGTCCCCGACGAGCGCTCAGTGTCTCGGTGCCGGCCGCTGCGGGCGGACACCCCCCACCCCGTCCCCTCCCCGCCGTACGCGCCTGCGGCCCGTCGCCCCTTCCGGCCGCCGAGGGCAGCCCGTCCAAGGCGGCGGTACAGGCCGTCGACCCTTCCAGCTGCCGCGGGCCGTCCTCCAAGGCGGCGGGTGCAGCCCGTCGACCCTTCCGGCCGCAGCGCGGGCGGCCCGTCAAAGCCGACGGCAACCGCAACCCCCTAGGGGCGCGGGGAACTGCGCGACCAACCACGACGCACCCGCACAGGCCAACGAACCCCCGCGGCCCCCACGCACCGCCCACCCCAGCCGGACGCTCCGTCCACGACCGACGGCCCCCGCCAACCCCCTAGGGGCGCGGGGAACTGCGCGACCAGCCACCACGCGCCCGCACAGGCCACTCGGAGAGTGGGAGCGGCGGCATGCTGCCGCACAGGGAACGCCGGGCGTGCAGCCCACCCGCGATGCCGGGCGCAGCCTAGGCGTGGAGGCGGAACAACCCATCCCCGGCGTTCTCCAGCCGCAGGTGGGTGAGGTCGCGGACGCATACGTCGGGGTCGTGCGCGGCAGCGCGCGGGCCGACGCCCACCACCCGCATCCCCGCGGAGCGCCCCGCCGCGATGCCCGCCCCGGAGTCCTCGAAGACCACGCACTCCGCGGCCGGCACCCCCAGCTCGGCCGCGCCCTTCAGGAAGCCTTCGGGGTCCGGCTTGCTCGCGCCGACGCTCTCCGCCGTGATACGGACCGACGGCAGCGCCAGTCCCGCCGCCGCCATCCGCGCGCCGGACAGGGCGACGTCCGCCGACGTCACCAACGCGTGCGGGACGCCGAGCCGGAGCAGCGAGGCGAGGAATTCCGGGGCGCCGGGCACCGGTACCACCCCCTCCACGTCCGCCGTCTCCTCGGCGAGCATCCGCGCGTTGTCCGCGAGGTTCTGCTCCCTCGGGCGGTCGGGCAGCAGGACCGCCATCGACGCGTGGCCCTGCCGTCCGTGGACGACCTTCATCACCTCGTCGCCGTCGAGTCCGTGCCGCGCCGCCCAGCGACGCCAGATGCGTTCCACGACGGCGTCGGAGTTGACGAGCGTGCCGTCCATGTCGAGCAGCAGGGCACGGGCGGTGAGGACGGTGGCCGGCATCGGCGACTCCCAGGAAGTGAGTGATCAAGCCCCCGCGGGGACAAGGTGGTCCCGCCCGCCGGTCAGGGAAAACGGGCGGGAACCACTTTGTTCCTCCACGGTACAAAACGAGGAGGGCGTCCCGCCACCACCCCGGCGACAGTTCACCGACCGTTCAGCCGGGACCGGCCGGCGCGCGGACCGGGGCGCCGCGCTCACCCCGCCACCGCCTCCCACAGGCTCCACACGCCGAGCGCCAGCATGAGCAGGGCCGCGACCTTGGTGATGAGCGTCAGCGGGACCCGCTTCATCAGGGCCTTTCCGCCGACGATGCCGAGGCCGGCGACCGCCCACAGACCCAGCACTGCGCCGAGACCGACGGACAGCGGGTCGTCGTAGCGCGCGGCGAGGTTCGCCGTCATGATCTGCGTCAGATCGCCGAACTCGGCGACGAGGATGAGCATGAAGCCCGCACCGGCGACCTTCCAGAAGCTCTGGTTCTCGGGCCGGCGCACCTCCTCCTCGTCCTCGCCCTTCTTCATCAGCAGCACGGCCGCGCCACCCAGGAAGAGCACACCGGTGAGCGCGTGCACGATCTGCTGCGGCAGCAGGGTCAGCACGCTGCCGGCCGCGACCGCGAGCGCGACGTGGAGCGTGAAGGCGGCGGCGACACCGGCGAAGACGTACGAGGCGCGGTAGCGCGTGCCGAGGACGAGGCCGGCGAGCGCGGTCTTGTCCGGCAGCTCGGCCAGGAAGATGACGCCGAAGACGAGCGCCGTCACGGTGATGCTGATCAAGGTTCCTCTATCGGTCGGGGGCTGCCCCACCGAGAGTGCGGTACGTCACGCGCAAGACACCTCGGCACGGCAGCACACTCGAGCACCCGTGCCGTACGACACGGGCGTGCACTGCGTTGCCGAAGGTCTCGCTGGCGGAACCGCGGGATCCGCCTCCGGGCGCCGGCTCGGGCTGACCGAGCAGTATGTCGACGACACCGGCGAAGAGCTACTCCCCTTCTGCGCCACCCATCGTACGGGAAGAGCGGGCGACCTCGTGCGGCGCGGAAAGTTCGACCGTGAACCTTGTCGTGTCATGAACGCGTCACTAGCCTCTCACCGCGCGCACATCTCCCCGCAACACGGCAGCGCGAGCATTCTCGCGCCCGCAGCCCAACACCCCCACCCCACACGGGAGTTCGCATGGCCATTTCCACACGGTTCTACGCGCGTCGACGGGTGAGCATACTCGCCGCGCTCACCGCGCTGACCGCCTCCGCCGCCCTCTTCAACGCCCCCACCGCCTCCGCCGCGCTGCCCACCCCGGTCAGCGCCGCCACCGCCCGCAGCTACCTCGCCCAGCTCACCGTCGCCACCGAGAACCGCACCGGCTACAGCCGCGACCTGTTCCCCCACTGGATCACCATCAGCGGCGCCTGCAACACCCGCGAGACCGTCCTCAAGCGCGACGGCACGAACGTCGTCACCGACTCCTCCTGCGCCGCCACCAGCGGCAGCTGGTACTCGCCGTACGACGGCGCCACCTGGACCGCCGCCTCCGACCTCGACATCGACCACCTCGTACCGCTCGCCGAGGCCTGGGACTCCGGCGCGAGCAAGTGGACCACCGCGCAGCGCCAGGCGTTCGCCAACGACCTCACGCGCCCCCAGCTCATCGCCGTGACCGACAACGTCAACCAGGCCAAGGGCGACCAGGACCCGGCCACCTGGATGCCCTCGCGCTCCGACTACCGCTGCACCTACGTCCGGGCCTGGGTGCAGGTGAAGTACTACTACGACCTCTCCGTCGACACCGCCGAGAAGAACGCGCTCACGAACTACCTCGCGAGCTGCTGAGCGGACCGGCCGCCGCCCCCGTGACAGCCATGGGGCGGCGGCCGGGCAGTCATGCGTGGCCTAATGTTGAACTTGCAAGTACTCGTTAGGTCTGCCTAACCTTTGGGCTCACTCGGTGCCGCCGTCCCCACGACCGGTCCGCCGAGGTCGTTCCGCTCGACCACCGAAGGAGCCCCCACATGACCGCACGCCTCAACGGCGCGCAGCCGTACGTGCTCGCCCTGTTCCGCGTCGTCGTCGGCCTGCTCTTCGCCTGCCACGGCGCCGCCTCGCTCTTCGGCGTCCTGGGCGGCGCGACCGGCGGCAACGGCGGCACGATCGCGACCGGCACCTGGCCCGGCTGGTACGCGGCCGTGATCCAGCTGGTCTGCGGCGGCCTCGTCCTGCTGGGCCTCGGCACGCGCGCGGCGGCCCTGGTGGCCTCCGGCTCGATGGCGTACGCCTACTTCGACGTGCACCAGGGCATGGCCCTGTGGCCGATCCAGAACGGCGGCGAGGCGTCGGCGATGTTCTGCTGGGCGTTCTTCCTGCTGGTCTTCACCGGCTCCGGGGCCTTCGGTGTGGACCGGCTGCTGTCCCGGCGCGGCGAGAGCGCGGAGCGGCCGGCACCGGAGCGCACGCCGGTGGCCGCCTGACGGACACCACGGGCGGCGGCCCGACGGCTCCGGCGCCGGAGTATCCGTAGTACGGCGAGGGGCGCTCCCGGACGGGGCGCCCCTCGCCCCGTGGCGGCGCGACTTCCGACACAGGAACCCCCGGCGGATCACCTGTCCCACCTCGGGCGTACGCTGTATGGCTGTCATCGGCCGGTCACTGCCGCTCCCCGCGCTCGCGCGGCACGGTACGGCCCACGGGGGATCACGGGGAGTCGCAGTGCTGGAGAGTGTCGGGGTGCTGACCGGCAGCCCATGGATCTACGCGGTCGTCGCGGCGTCGGTCCTGCTGGACGTGTTCCTGCCGATCCTGCCCAGCGGCGTCCTCGTCATCACGGCGGCCACGGCGGCCGCTGCGGGCACCGGAGCGGCGGGTGCGCCGGCCCCCGCCAAGGTTCCCGACCTGCTCTTCCTCATCCTGTCCGCGGCGACGGCCTCCGTCCTCGGTGACCTCGTCGCCTACCGCCTGGCCTGGCGCGGAGTGGCCCGCCTGGACAGCGCGATCGCCCGCTCCCGCCGGCTGAGCCGCGCGCAGGAACGTCTCGGCGCCGCTCTCGCCCGGGGCGGCGGCCCCCTGGTCGTCCTCGCCCGCTTCGCCCCCGCCGGCCGCTCGGTCGTCTCCCTCGGCGCCGGCGCCGCACACCACCGGGCCCGCGACTTCCTCCCCTGGTCCGCCCTGGCGGGCCTGTCCTGGGCCGGCTACAGCGCCGCCCTCGGCTACTACGGCGCCCACTGGCTCGGCGCGACCTGGCTCGCCACGGGCGTGTCGGTGGCGGCCCTCTTCGCCGCGGGCGCGGCGGCGGTGTACGTGATGCGCCGCCGACCGGTCCAGGGCGCGGCGACGGCCGGCCAGTAGCCGTCCGGACGGCCGCCCGGCCGGCACACGGCGGGATCTGCGTACGCCGGGCGGCCACACGGCAGCCACACGGCGGTGATCTGCGCACGCCCAGACGGCCACCGGCAGCCACACGGCGGTGATCTGCGCACGCCCAGCGAGGAGCCATCCGGCGGTGGCCCGCACTGGCCCAGCGAGGAGCCATCCGGCGGTGGCCGCACCGGCCCAGCGGGGAGCCACCCGGCGGTGGCCGCACCGGCCCAGCGTGGAGTCACCAGGCGGTGCCCCGCATCGGTCCAGCGGCGGGGGGTCACCGAGCGGTGGTACCGCCGCCCCGCCGGGCGGGCCGCCGAGGGGCGGGCCTGCCCACCCTGGCGAGAACCCGCCCACCGTGGGACCGCCTCCTCAGGCAGCCCGCGCCGCCGTCGGCATCGACCCCGGCCTCGCGGGGCCGGCGGACGGGGGCAGGGGCCGCGCCGTCGAGGGGACAGGCGGCCCGAGCGGTCACCCGGCGCGCACGGGCCACCGCACGGCCGCTATCCCGCCCGCCGCGCCGGGGCGCCCCGGACCTCCAGCTCGTCGAGGAGGTGGGCCGTGGCGGCGGCGATCTCCTCCACCGCGCGGTCGAACACCTCCCGGTTGTGCGCGGCGGGCGCCCGGAAGCCGGACACCTTCCGTACGTATTGCAGGGCGGCGGCCCGGATGTCGTCCTCGGTGGCCTCACCGGGCAGCACGGGCGGACGCAGGGTCTTGATACTCCGGCACATGCCTCAAGTCTGGCCCCTCGCCCGGCCGGTCCGCAGCGCGCTGCGATGATCTCCTCCAGGCGGCCACCGTCCATGGGGCCGACCGACGAGAGGACACACCGATGACCCTCACGACCCAGAACCGGCTCACCGTGGCCGTCCTCGGCCCCGGCGGCGTCGGCGGGCTGCTCGCGGCCCTGCTCGCCCGGGCCGGCCACCGCGTGATCTGCCTCGCCGGCGAGAACACGGCCGACGCGCTGCGCGGCACCGGTATCAGCGTCCGCAGCGGCCTGTTCGGCGACTTCACCGTCCCGGTGGAGGCGGACACCGAGCTGCGCGAGCCGGCCGACGCCTGCCTGGTCGCCGTCAAGCACACGGCGCTGGACGCGGCCCTCACCCGCGTTCCGCCCGCCGTCCTCGGCGACGGCCTGCTGGTCCCGCTCCTCAACGGCGTCGAGCACCCGGCGCACCTGCGCGAGCGCTACCGGCCCGACCGTGTCGCCCCGGCCGTCATCCGCGTCGAGTCGACCCGGACCGCCCCCGGTGTGATCGAACACGGCACCGCCTTCGCCGAGGTCGACCTCACCGGTGATCCGGTCCCGCAGGACCGGCTGACCGCGCTCGCCGAGGCGCTCTCCGGCGCCGGTGTCACCACCCGCGTGCGGGCCGACGAGGCCGCGACCCTGTGGGCGAAGATGGCCTTCCTCGCCCCCATGGCCCTGCTCACCACGCGCCACGGCCTGCCCATGGGCGAGCTGCGCACCCGCCACCGCGACGAGCTGACCGCCCTGGCGGAGGAGACGGCGGCGGTCAGTCACGCCTGCGGCGGCCCCGGCGACCCGACCGCGTCCCTCGCCCGGTATGACACCTTCCCGGCCGCCACGAAGTCCTCCATGCAACGTGACGCCGAAGCGGGCCGCCCGCTCGAACTCGACGCGATCGGCGGCGCGTTGCTGCGTGCGGCGCAGCGGCACGGGGTGCCCGTCCCGGTGGCGTCGCGGGTGGTGCGGGAGCTGCGGGAGGCGGGGCACTGAGCGCGGCGACGGGAGGGGAACGCGCGTACCGGCGCCTCGTGCACTCATTCGAGTGAAGCCCCAGAAGCAGCTCGCTGCCTCAATTCGAACAGGCGTAGCATTGCGCTGTGGCTACGACCTATGAATTCCCCAGTGACCTCCTCGCCGGCCAGGAGGAGCTGCATCAGGTCCGGGCCGAACTGTCGGCCCTGCTCAAGCGGCTCCCCTGGTCGGTGGAGCCGCTGGACGGCTTCAGCGACGACAACGGCTGGCGCAAGCTGGAGCGCCCCGCCTCCCCCGGCTGGACCGCCGACGAGCAGGCCGAGGTGGAGAAGCTCCGGCGCCGCGAGCACGAGCTGGCGGTGTTCGTGACCACACACCGCTTCTGGTCCGAGATAGCGCCCGAGAGCCGGGTGGAGGCCCGTTCGCGGCTCAAGCACGCGCACGAGACCCCACCCGGCGAAGGAGAGGGCGACGCCGGGACCGAGGGCTAGGGGGCCGGCGGAGGCCCTGGCCCCGACCCGGGGCCAGGGCCTCGACGGCGGACTAGCCGAGCAGCCCGTTCATCTCCGCGATCTCGGCGCTCTGGCCGGTGACGATGTCACCGGCCGTCTCCTTCGCGGGCCCGTAGGCACCCTTGGCCTGCTCGGCCTTCGCCATCTCCAGAGCACCCTTGTGGTGCTCCACCATCATGGTCAGGAACAGCCGGTCGAAGTCCTCGCCCGAGGCCTTCCGCAGCTCGGCCATGTCCTGCTCGCCCATCATCCCGGGCATCCCGGCCATGCCGGACGCACCGGAGTGCGCCGAGTGGTGATCCATCCCGGGCATGTCCGAGCCGCCGTCCTGGGGCACGTCCTCACCCCAGGCCGTCAGCCAGCCGCTCATGGTCCGGATCTCCGGGTCCTGCGCCTTCTCGATCCGCGCCGCGAGGTCCTTGACCCGCGCGGACGACCCCCGGTCGGCAGCGAGCCGCGCCATCTCCAGCGCCTGCCGGTGGTGCGGGATCATGCCCTGCGCGAAGGCCACGTCCTGCGCGTTGTGCGCCCCCGCGCTCACGCCCCCGGACGCGGGGGCAGAGGCGGAGGGCGCGGCGTGCCCCTGGTGCCCGCCGTCCCCGGTTCCGCCCCCACAGGCGGCGAGAACGAAGACGGCGCTCAGCCCCACCGCAGCCAGACCGGAACGGCGCGCGAGGGTACGGGTGGTACAGCTCATGAGGGAACTCCTGCTGAAAGAAGGGAAATCTGAGACACGCGAACGCACCGCGCCGTGGAACGAACGACGGCACGGCACGGGCGGTGTCTAGATCCGCAGGAGTTGGAGTTCGGCCAGAGAGGGCGGGGCGCGGGCCCCGTCGGGCGCGGCACCGACGTACGCACACCGCGCACCGGGCGGTACGACGACGGGTCCCGGGTCGGCGACCGGCGCGGGCAGCTCGGGCCCGCCGCTCACCGCCGGGGAGGCGCAGGTGACGTCCGCATGCCGCGCATGCCCGCCACCGCAGTGTCCGTCGCTCCCCGCGCACCCGTCCCCGGCGACCACGACAGCCGGAGCACTCATCGGCACATGCCGCTCCGGCACGACCCCGCCGGGCGCCAGCGCGTGCATCCCCAGCAGCCCGGCCAGCAGTCCGAGCACGGCAACCATCCGCCGCCACCGCACCCGCGGCACCACGGACAACCCCACCTCGAACCGACGCACGCGCCCCATCGTAGGCAGCTGTCGCCCCGACCCGGCGAAGACCCCTGGCCGCGTCACCCTCACGTCACCAGTGCCCCCCGATCAGGTGAGCTTCCGCGGCGTGCGGCAACCGCACGGCTCCCCCACAGGTCGCACAGTCACAAGAACCACACAACCCCCGGGGGGCACAGATGAGCCACCAGCAGCAGCCGTACGCCGCACCGACCGCGCAGCCGCCGAAGAAGCGCAAGGTGGGCAAGGTCGCCGGGCTCGGATGCCTGGGTGTCGTCGCCGTCGTCGTCATCGCCGCCGTCGCCGGCGGCGGGGGCGGGGACTCCGGCGACACGTCGAAGAAGGACAAGGCCGTCACGGCTGTGGACACGCCCAGGAAGGACACCACCGACAAGGCCCCGGCGAAGAAGGAGAAGACCCAGGCCCAGGAGTTCCAGGAGTGCGTCGCCGCCGACGGCACGGCCACCGAGAAGGCCGCCGCCCGGCACGTCACCAAGGTGACCGGCGCCGACAAGCGCAACGACATCCTCGACTCGGCCGAGGTGTTCACCGACTTCTCCGGCGGGATGACGGGCCCGCACCAGGGCGAGGGGAAACTGATCGCGTCCGCGTTCACGTCCTGCTACGAGTCCAAGAACGGCCTCGTGACGGTGTACGACAAGAACGGCGAGATCCTGGCCAACGCGAACTACTGACGGGGCACGCGGTGACCGTGTGACGCGGCGGGGCTCGGACACGACGACGGCCCCCCGGAGAAACCTCCGAGGGGCCGCCGCTATGTCCGGACCTGGACCTGATGGTCAGTGGGCGCGGACGGTTTCGAACCGCCGACATCCTGCTTGTAAGGCAGGCGCTCTACCACTGAGCTACGCACCCGGGACAAGCCGACAGCCTACATTGTCCCGGGCCGTGACCCGCAAACCGTTACAGCGTGAGCAGGCGTAGCCGTTTTCTGAGAGCCGAGCGCATCTGCGTCCTGCCGACAGGGCGCAGGCTCGACCGCGTGCCCCAAGTGGTGTTGAGCACGCTGGTCACCCGCTTTCGCACCGGCTCCGGCTGCACGGGGCGTGCCCGTGATCCGGGGAGCCGGGGGCGGGTTCCCTCGTGCCCCCGGCTCCCCGGCCCGGCCTGGACGGTCCGATGCCCCGCACGATCTCTCCGGTCGTGTGGGGGCGGTGCCGTCCGACGCCGGATCGGATGACCGAGGGCACGCCGACCGATCGCCACCGCGGCGGCGTCGTGGCGTGTGATCTCACGTCGCGGGGTGGACAGCGGCTTCTGCCAGTGCCGAGCACCCCACTGGTGTACGCCGGGACGACTCCCGCGGGCGTGGCGTGCCCGCCTCCGGTGGTGGTGGAAAAACAGCGGGCCGTGGCGAACTGACCGGCTCGTGTGTTCGTCTTTCAGCGGTGGGAGAATGACAGCGGGCAGGGTCGAACGCAGCACGGGAGAGGGATGTGACGGCGACACCAGCGCAGCCGTATTCGTCGCCGTCGGTGTCGTATGCGCGCGCCCTACGGGACACGCTCACCTTGGTGGGGCTGCCGCTCGTGGCGGTGCTCGCGCTGCCCGCGGCCTTCGCCGGTGGTGGCACGCGGCGGTGGTTCGGCGGGCGGGCGGAGAGCCAGCGGGCCGAGGCGCAGGCCGCGAAGGACGCCGCCGCCGCTGCCTTCTACGAACTGGACACGGCGCAGCGGGACCTGCGGATCTCCGTGGAGACGATCACGGCGGTGGACGACTCCCCGGCCGCCCGGCGCGCGGTCGCCGACTTCGCGGCGCTCGGGCGGCGCATCGACGAGGTCTCCCAGCGGTACATCGCGGCCGTGGACGCCCATGATCTGGATCGCGACGATCTGGAGGCGTCGGCCGCCGCACGGGCGCGCACCGAGCTGAGCGGGGCCAAGGACGAGCTGGAGCAGGTCAAGCGGGAGCTGGAACGGTTCGGCGAGGGGCTCGGGCCGCTGCTCGGCAAGGCCGAGACGCAGCTGGCGCGGGTCGCGCCGGCCGTGGAGCGGGCCCGGCAGGCGCTGCTGGCGGCGACGGTCGCGCTGGACGCCGTACGGCAGTCGGGGCTGAAGGCCGACGATCTCGCGGCGCGGCTCGCCGCCCTGTCGCCGGAGCTGACGAAGCTCAATCAGGGGGCCGGGCAGCACGGGGTGGGGCCGACGCTGGAGCGTGCCGAGCGGGTGGCGCGGGAGGCCGAGGCGATCCGGGCGGAGGCCGAGCGGCTGCCGGAGCGGGCGGCCGAGATCGACCACCGGCTGGTGTCGCTGCGGACCCGCGCGCAGGCGCTGACGACCCGGGCCGGGCAGGTGGAGCCGGTGCTGAGCGAGCTGCGGCGGCGTTTCACGGCGGCCTGCTGGCAGGACTTGCAGCCGGTGCCGGAGCAGGCCGCGCAGAACGTGCGGCAGGCCGAGCTGAAGCTGCGGGAGGCGCAGGCCGCGCGGGACGGGCAGCGCTGGGCCGACGCGACGGCGCTGCTGTCGACGGTGCGGGCGCTGCTGAACGCGACCGACGAGGCGGTGTCGGCCGCCGGTGAGCGGCTGCGGCGGCTGAACGCCGTGCAGAAGGATCCGCGGCAGGAGGTCGAGCGGACCCGGTTCGCGATCCGGGACGCGCAGCGGCTCGCCATGACGGGCCGTACGACGCCGGATCCGCGGCATGCCCGGCCGTTGGACGACGCGGTGGCGCGGCTGGACCGGGCGGTCGCCTCTGTGGAGGGCGGTCGCCATCCCGACTACTGGCACTTCCTGACCGAGACGGAGGCGGTGCGGCAGTCGGTGGCGCGGGTGGTGGCGCAGATCCGCGAGGAGCGCGGTCACCATGCCGGGTAGCCCCCACGCCGGGTCGCTGCCCGGTTAGTCTTCTGGCATGCCTCGCTATGACTTTCGGTGCCGTACCTGTGGTGACACCTTCGAGCTGAGCCGGCCCATGGCGGAGTCGTCCGCGCCGGCGCGGTGCCCTGCCGGGCACGAGGACACGGTGAAGTTGCTGTCGACGGTGGCGGTGGGCGGCACGGCGTCCGCCCCGGCGCCGCGGGCGAGCGGCGGCGGGGGCGGCTGCTGTGGTGGAGGGTGCTGCGGCTGAGCGGACAGGTGCGGGGGCGGCCGCGGGTCCGTGGGGGTTGATCGCGGGTCCGTAGGGGGTGATCGCGGCGTTCCCCGCGCCTCTCAGGGGCGTGCTGCCGTCCGCGTCGCTCTCAGGAACTCCCGGACGATCCTCTCCCCCGCCAGTACCCCCCGCTCCGGCAGTGCCGTGATGTGGGGGGCCGTCCAGCCCTCGTCGGCCAGTTCGCCGTGGCCGGGGCGCCAGCCGCGGTCGGCGGCGAGCAGGAGGTCGGCGTCGAGGAGGGAGTCGCCGGCGGCCAGGGTGAGGTCCGCGCCGGTGCGGCGGGCGACCTCGCGTACCGCCGCGCTCTTGGTCAGCGGACCCGGTACGGCGTAGATCTTGCGGCCCTGCAGGGACACCGTCCAGCCGCGGGGTTGCGCCCAGGCGGCGAGTTCCTTCACCCATTCCTCGGGGAGCAGCTCGCGTTCCACGACGAGGTAGGCGAAGAGGTCCTCGGCGGTGCGGTGCTTGCGGACCCAGACGGGGTCGGCGGTGCGCATCAGGTGGTCCTGGATCTCCGCGAGCGGCGCGCACTCGTCGGCGAGCCGGGTCTGTACGCCCGCGTGCCAGTCCGCGTCGGTCACGCCGTCGACCAGCAGATGGCCGCCGTTGGCGCAGATCGCGTACGCCGGGGGCGGGCCGGGCAGGTTGATGCGCTGGTACTGCTTGCGGGTGCGGGTGGTGGTGGGGACGAAGACGGCCGTGTCGCCGAGGTCGGTCAGCAGCTGGGCCGCCGTCTCCGTCAGGTAGGACAGCGGCTTGCTCTCGTGGACCTCCACGCACAGCAGGCGGGGTGCCCGTGCGTCGGGCATGGTCAGGGCGAGGGCCGCCGAGGAGTAGATGAGTGTGCGGTCGAGGTCGCTTGCCACCAGTACCGGCATCAGAGGGTCACCGCCTTGCCGTCGGCGCCGGTCGCGCCGCGCGTGTACTGGGGGTGTATCAGGCCGACGCAGGTGTAGGGGAGTCCGGTGACCTCCTCGACGGGGACGCCGCGCTGCTCGGCGAGCAGGCGGACGTGGTCGAGGTCGGCGCCGGCGCCTTCGCGGGCCAGGATCTTCCACGGCACCCGGCGCAGCAGCACCCGGGTGGTCTCGCCGACGCCGGGCTTGACGAGGTTGACGTCGTGGATGCCGTACTCCTCGCTGATCCGCTCGACGGCGGCCCAGCCCGCCCAGGTGGGGGTGCGGTCGCCGGCGAGCAGTTCCTTGGCGGCCGTGTCGACGGTGTCGGCGACCTCGGGGAAGCGGGCGGCGACGGCGTCGAGGAAGGCGTTCGACAGGTCGGATCCGGCGAGTTCGCGGTAGAACTTCGCGCCGTGGAAGTCGTGCGGGCCGACCAGGTCGGCGCGCAGCACGGTGCGGGAGATCAGGCCGGAGACGGTGGAGTTGAGGCAGGCGGAGGGGATGAGGAAGTCCTCGCGGGTGCCGTAGGTGCGGACGCAGGAGCCGGGGTCGGCGAGGACGGCGATCTCCGGGTCGAAGCCGGTGATCCCCTCCTGCTTCTCGAACTCTTCGACGGCCTGGGCGAGTTCGCGGGTGATGGCGCCCTTGCCGGTCCAGCCGTCGACGAAGACGACGTCGGCGGGGTCGTGGTGGGCGGCCAGCCAGCGCAGGGCGTTGGCGTCGATGCCGCGGCCGCGCACGATGGACACGGCGTAGTGCGGCAGGTCGAGGCCGTGCCGGTACTGCGCCCAGCGGCGCATGAGGATGCCGACGGGGGTGCCGGCGCGGGCGAGGGAGACCAGGACGGGGCGGGGGGTGGGGGTGCCTGCGCGCGCGGCCCGGGCGGCTTCGAGCCTGCGGTGCCCGCGCAGGGGGAGTTCGGCGATGACTGTCTCGGTCACGACGCCGACGGCGTGCGCGATGCGTGCCGCGGAGACGTCCAGGGCCTGGTGGAAGAGGTCCTGGTACTGCTCGCTGGGCTGGTACTCCACCGGCAGTGATTCGGCGTAGTGGGCGCCGCCGCTCTGGATGGCCTCCTCGCGCTCCTCGGTGGGCGCCTCCAGGGTGACGTCCGAGAGGTCCTGCAGCAGCCAGCCGACCTCTTCGGGCGCGTAGGAGGAGAAGGCGGGGCCACGGAGTGGCTCGGGCAGCATGGCGGGCCTTTCGGGGGCGGGCGCGGGGGCGTACGACGGTACGACCGTGAGGACCACGTGCGGGGTGTGCGCGGCGAGCCGGTCGAGGAGTCCGCCGGGGGCGTGCAGCGCGTCCGTGTCGCCGGCGGAGTCGACGACGGCGACGACGGCGTCGAAGCCGGCGCCGGCCACGTTGTACGCGTAGCGCTCGCCGGGGCCGTCGGCGGGGTCGTCGTGGGCGGGGAAGACGAGGCGGGTGCGGATGGCGTAGCCGGGGTCGTCGACGGCGAGGACGGGTGAGCGGGTGGTGGTGGAGAACCGGACCTCGGCGTCGGTGATCTGCTCCAGTTCGCGGGCGAGGCGGAGGGGGGCGTACATCAGTTCCTCGTTGCCGAGGACGAGGACGCGGTGCGCTGTGTGGGGCAGGGCTTCGGCGAGGCGTGCCGCCATCGTCGGCAGGGCCGTGTCCAGGCGGGCCCGGTGTTCGGGGGTGAAGCCGTGGCGGCCGCCGTCGGGCAGGCCGGGGGGCCAGCGCAGGTCGACCCGGGTGGCGCGGTTGCGGGGCGGGTGCGGGTGTGTCGTGGCGGGTCGCTCCCCCGGGTTCTCGGCTTCGCTCGAACAGGGAGGGACCCCCATGGCGGCGGAGCCGCACAGGTCACTGCCGCGCGCCTCCGGGTGGGTTGCCTCGTGCTGCGCCACGAGGTCCCGTCCCTTCTCCAGCACGCCGTCGGGCAGTTTCACGGTGCCCGATGCCGCTGCCACGAGATCCACTCTGGTGCCGATCTCCCGTGCGAAGTCGGCGAGGCGGCCGGTGTCCTGCGCCGAGCGCATGTCGACCAGGGCGACGACCACGTACCGTCGCCGGGGGTAGCGCTCGTGCAGGTCGCGGATCGTGTTGAGGACCGTGTTGCCGGTGGAGAACTCGTCGTCGACCAGGATCAGCGGGCCGTCGCCGGCCAGCAGGGCGGGGTTCTCCGGGAGCAGCAGGTGGGTGGTGGCGTGGGAGTGGGACTCCTCGAAGCCTCCGGCCGGGGGTACGCCGGGCACGGGGCGGCGGGTGGAGTGCAGGTAGGGCGCGGTGCCCAGGCCGTCGGCGACGCAGTGGCCGAGGCCGGTCGCGGTCTCGGCGTAGCCGAGGACGACGGCGCGGGCCGCTTCCTCTGCTCCCAGGAGGGCCCGGACGCGGCGGCCGAGTGCCAGGCCGGAGCCGTGGACGACCGACGGTGACTGCGGGACGTGCTTGCCGAGGACGTGGGACACGAGCAGGTGGGCGCGCTTGGGGTTGCGGCGCAGCGCGAGTCCCAGCAGCTCGGTGAGCCCGTCGTCGCCGACGAGTTCGACGCCGAGCCGCTCGGCGACCCAGGTGCCGGTCCAGACCCCGTTGTTCACTGCGTTCTTCATCCGTCCCTGTGTCATCGGCCGGGTATGCCGGCGGCGAGCAGTTCCACGAAGCTGACGCCCTCGTCGGCGACGCCGAAGGCCTCGGCGCGCAGCAGGGTCCGCTCGGCCCAGGCGCGGTGCGGCTTCACTTCGTTCATCTTGTTGGTGTAGGCCGACCTGAGGACACCCCCGCCGCCGCGTTCGGGTTTGAGGATGTCCTGGGCGTCGCTGTACTCCTCGTGGCTGACGACGGACAGCGCGTGCACGGGCAGCACGTGGGAGGGGTGGATGCAGGTCTTTCCGAGCAGGCCGTTGGCCTGGTCGAGGGAGATCTCCCGCAGCAGTCCGTCCATGGCGTGCTCGATCAGTCTCTCGCGCAGTTCGACGGCCTGCCCCTCCAGGAAGGGGCTGGTGCGCAGCATCGGCTTGAACATGCGCTCGGAGACGCGGAAGTACTCCCAGACGGGGCCGGTGACGGTGAAGCCGGTGCCGTCGGCGCGGGCCAGCATGTTGACGACGTCGGCGATGACGGAGGCGACGATCTGGACGTCGTAGGCGGTCATGTCGGGGGCGCGGCGCAGGCCGTAGCTGGAGCAGAAGTCGGTGACGCCGAGGCGCAGGGCGAGGACGCGGTCGCGGTATTTGTCGACGGCGCGGAAGATGCCCTCGAGGGTTTCCACGCGGGATTCGCGGTAGAGCAGCTCGGGGGATTCGAGGACCGGCATGGCGAACAGGCGGCGGCCGCAGTCGGCCTCGGCGAGGGCGAGGGCCTCGAGGAAGGGGATGCCGCGTTCCTCGGTGAACTTGGGCAGTACGAATCCGGACAGCAGGCGCACGGCCGGGCCGAGGCGGCGTACCAGGTCGGGGATCTGGCGGGGGGTGCGGACCCGGATGAACAGCAGGGGCCGGTCCGCGTCCGGGAGGGCGGCGAGGTCGGCGAACTGGCGGACGAGGTTGTCCTCGCCGTGTGCGACGTCCTCGTCGCCGATGGAGTCCTCCAGGCACAGCACCATGGACACGACGCCGCGGGCGGCCTGCTTGACGATGTCGTCGGCCAGCCGGGGGCGGGTCGCCGGGCTGTACAGGGTGGCGCCGAGGGCCGCGGAGAGCAGCCGGGCCGGGGAGTCGGTGGTGAACTCGCAGGGCTGGCGGTGGAACAGCCGCTCTCGCACCTCAGGGGCGATGTGCCCGAAATGACGCATGTATCTCCCCTGGGGCGCAGGATTCTGGCCTGTGGTTGCGGTAAAAGGTGGCCGGTAATAGTACGTACGGATCCATGTCCGGAGTTCCCGCGGGGCATGAATTTCCGGTAACGCGCCCGGGGCAGCGCTGTGCCGGTGCGGGGCCACCCCGCGTTGTCGTGGACAGGACTCAGAAGGCAGGATGACGGCATGACGCACGCGATGCTGAAGGGGTCGAACGTCCCCGTCGAGGCCACGACGGTCCGTGCCGTGCTGCGCTGGTCTCCGGGGCAGGACGTGCCGGACGTGGACGCCTCGGCGTTGCTGCTGGGTTCCGGCGGCCGTGTGCGTTCGGACGAGGACTTCGTGTTCTACAACCAGCCCCGGCATCCGTCGGGGGCGGTGTGGCGGCTGGGCAAGAAGCGGCTGGCCGAGGGGCTGACGGACACGATCCAGACGGACCTCGCGGGGGTGGAGGCGGGGGTCTCGCGCATCCTGCTGGTCGCTTCGGCGGACGGGGTGGCCTTCGACCGGGTGCGGGACTTGAGCATCCTGGTGTACGACGCGGCGGCGGACGGTGAGGCGCTGGCGTCGTTCACGATCCGGCCGGAGACCGGTGAGGAGACGGCACTGATCTGCGGGGAGCTGTACCGGCGGGGCGAGGGCTGGAAGTTCCGCGCGCTCGGCGAGGGCTACTCCAACGGCCTGAAGGGCCTGGCGACGGACTTCGGCATCTCGGTGGACGAGTCGGAGGAGCAGGCGGGCGACCAGCCGGCGGCCACCGCACCGCCGTCCCAGCCCCTGCCCCCGGAGACGCCGTCGGCGGTGCCGACGCAGCCGGGCTACGGCTATCCGCAGCAGCCCCCGCCCACGGCCCCGCTGCAGCCGGCGTACGGCTATCCGCAGCCGGACAGCCGGCCGGCGTACGGCTATCCCCCGGCGGCGGCGGACGGCTACGGCTATCCGCAGCCGGTGACCGCCCCGGACCCGGATTTCCGCCTGCCGCCGATGGGTCCGCAGTTCGTCGGGCGCTGACGGGGCGGGGCTACCGTCCGGCCTTGGCCTTGTAGCCCCTGCCCCACTGGAGTCCCCAGCCGTACAGCCGGTCGATCTCGCCCTGGAAGCCGTACACGAACTTCACCTCACGCCGGACGAGGAGTTCCCCCTTCACGTTCTCGATCATCACCACGGCGCAGGAGCGGGCCTGCGGGTGCCGTTCGTCGAGTCCGATCTCGATCCGCGGCCCGTTGCTGGGGTACAGCGTGACGATGGCGTGCGTACGGTCGAAGGCGGGCGTCTGGTCGTAGATGTAGACGAAGACCAGCAGCCGTTTGATGTCCTCGCGGTGGTCGAGGTTGACGTACATCGTCTCCCCCGACCCGGACCCGAACCGGTCGTCGCCGCTGAGTTTGACGTACGGCGGTGCGTTGACGTCGCCGAGATAGCCGCCCAGCGGCTGGACGACCCCCTTGGTGCCGTCGGTCAGCTCGTACAGGCAGCCGAGGTCCAGGTCGACGTTGACCATGGACTGGCTGTGTTCGAGCACCTCCGGCGGCTTGAGCGCCCGGAAGGGGTGGCGCAGCAGGCTTTCGCGCTGGGAGCCGCCGATGTCGGAGGTGCGCATCCGCCAGGCCAGGTTGATCCGCAGGTTGCCGGTGGCCGCTCCCTGTTGGGTGAGGGAGACCTGGCGGTGCCGTTTGGTCAGCTCGATGGCGTTGGTCGCGGCGTTGCCCGAGTCGAAGTCGGCGGCGCGTCCGCCGAGCAGCCCGTCGAAGAGTCCCATTCCCGCCCCCAGGTGTCACAGCACAGACCGGCGGGGCGGCCGTGGGGAGGAGTCGTCCTCCGCCGGCCGCCCCGCCGTGAAGCTTTCCCTCGCAGGGGAGGTCGTCACACCCCGGAGGGGACCTCCGCCTTGTCGTCGGAGCCGGCGTCTCCGCCGGCCGCCGCGAGCGCCTTGTTGCGGCGCACGGAGGACCAGAAGGACCAGGCGATCAGGACGACGCCGACGAGGCCCGTGATGACCTCGTTGATCTCGTACTGGATGGTGACCATGAGGATCACCGCGAGGGCGCCGATGGCGTAGTGGGCGCCGTGCTCCAGGTAGACGTAGTCGTCGAGGGTGCCCTGGCGGACCAGGTAGACGGTGAGCGAGCGGACGTACATCGCGCCGATGCCGAGGCCGAGGGCCATCAGGACGATGTCGTTGGTGATGGCGAACGCGCCGATCACGCCGTCGAAGGAGAAGGACGCGTCCAGGACCTCGAGGTAGAGGAACATGAAGAACGCGGCCTGGCCGGCCAGGACGATCGCCGGCTTCTGTTTGCCGCTGCGGGCGGCTTCTTCCTCCTCCTCGTGCTCGCGCTCCTCCTCTTCCTCCAGCTTGTCCTCGAAGTAGCCGGACAGACCGCCGACGATCATGTAGGTGATCAGACCGGCGATACCGGCGATGAGGACCGTCTGTGCCTTGTCGGCGTGCGCGCCGCCGTGCTGGTGGGCGTGGGTGGCGAAGGTGAAGGAGGTGATCAGCAGGACGATCAGGGAGATGCAGACCGACAGCATGTCGACCTTGCCGAGCTTGGCCAGCGGCCGCTCGATCCAGCGCAGCCACTGGATGTCCCGGTCCTCGAAGATGAAGTCGAGGAAGATCATCAGCAGGAACATGCCACCGAACGCGGCGATCGCCGGGTGGGCGTCGGTCACCAGCTGCTGGTAGCGGTCCTTGTTGTTGAGCGCGAGGTCGACGGCCTCCAGGGGGCCCATCTTGGCGCTGATCGCGACGATGACGACCGGGAAGACCAGGCGCATGCCGAAGACCGCGATGAGGACGCCGACGGTGAGGAAGATCTTCTGCCAGAAGGCGCTCATCTTCTTCAGGATCCCGGCGTTGACCACCGCGTTGTCGAAGGACAGCGAGATCTCCAGGATGGAGAGGATCGCCACGATGCCGAAGGCCTCCCACCCCCCGTAGAAGACCGCTGCGACCAGGCCGAGCGCGGTGACCGCGAACGACCAGCCGAAGGTTTTCAGAAGCACTGGCTACCCAATCCTGTGTCCGGGGGTCCCCCCGAGCGAGGCGAAGAGGGGAGCGTTCACTCCCCGCGCCGCACTCGGCTTTACGAAACGTTGACCCCGAAGTCTAGAGCGATGCCCCGGAGCCCCGACGCGTACCCCTGCCCCACGGCACGGAACTTCCATTCGCCCTGGTACCGGTAGACCTCGCCGAAGATCATGGCCGTCTCCGTGGAGGCGTCCTCGCTCAGGTCGTAGCGGGCGAGTTCCTGGCCGTCGGCCTGGTTGACGACGCGGATGAAGGCGTTGGAGACCTGGCCGAAGGTCTGGCCGCGCTCGTCGGCCATGTGGATGGAGACCGGGAAGACGATCTTCTCGCAGCGGGCCGGGACCTTCGCGAGGTCGACCAGGACCGATTCGTCGTCGCCCTCGCCCTCACCGGTCAGGTTGTCGCCGGTGTGCTCCACCGAGCCGTCCGGGCTCTTGAGCTGGTTGTAGAAGACGAACCACTCGTCGCCCAGGACCCGGTTGCCGGCGTCGCACAGCAGGGCGCTGGCGTCGAGGTCGAACGGCGCGCCGGTGGTGGAGCGCGCGTCCCAGCCGAGTCCCACCATGATCTGGGTGAGGTTCGGTGCGGCCTTGGACAGGGAGACGTTGCCCCCCTTGGCGAGCGTGACGCCCATGATGCTGGTCCTCCCCTGGTGGTGCCTGTGTGGTTGTCCTGCGCGTCCGGCGCCGCGCGCAAACCGCGCGGCGCCGGACGGTGACGTTCAGGCGGTGGTCCGTTGTGCTCAGACGTTCACGCCGAAGTCCTGCGCGATGCCGCGCAGACCCGAGGCGTAGCCCTGGCCGATGGCACGGAACTTCCACTCGGCGCCGTGCCGGTAGAGCTCGCCGAAGACCATGGCGGTCTCCGTCGAGGCGTCCTCGGAGAGGTCGTAGCGCGCGATCTCCGCCTCGCCCGCCTGGTTCACGACGCGGATGAACGCGTTGCGCACCTGGCCGAACGACTGCTGGCGGTTCTCGGCGTCGTAGATCGAGACCGGGAACACGATCTTCTCGACGTCGGCCGGGACGGCCGCGAGATTGATCTTGATCTGTTCGTCGTCGCCCTCGCCCTCACCGGTGATGTTGTCGCCCGTGTGCTCCACGGAGCCGTCCGGGCTCTTGAGGTTGTTGAAGAAGACGAAGTGCTGGTCGCTGGCGACCTTGCCCGAGCTGTTGAGCAGCAGGGCACTGGCGTCGAGGTCGAAGTCGGTGCCGGTGGTGGTGCGCACGTCCCAGCCCAGACCGACGATGACCGCGGTCAGGCCCGGGGCCTCCTTCGTCAGCGATACGTTGCCGCCCTTGCTGAGGCTGACTCCCACGAGTCCTCCATTGGTGTCCGGGGGCGGGGAGCCCCGTCGTGCTGTGACATCGGATCAACGAACCGATCCTAGTGACGGGTTCCCGCACCACGCAGGCCCTGGCACCGAACATTCGCCGGGTGTCGGCCCGGAAGGGGGTGCCGAGGGCCTCGCGGCGGCGCGGGGGGCCTCGCAGGGCCGGCAGGGCCTCGCGCCGGGGGCCTCGCAGGGCCACAGGGCCTCGGGCGCCGGGGCCTCGCCGGGACAGAAGGGTCACAGGACCTCGGGCCTCACAGGGCCGCAGGGCCGAGGGCCGTGGGTCTCAGAGGGTGTCGAGGGCCTTGACGTACTCGCCCAGGTCCCGGGCGTCGGGCAGGGCGTTGACGACGCTCCAGCGCACGACGCCCTCCCGGTCGATGACGAAGGTGCCGCGCACCGCGCAGCCCTTGTCCTCGGCGAAGACGCCGTAGGCGCGCGAGACCTCGCCGTGCGGCCAGAAGTCGCTGAGCAGCGGGTACTCCAGGCCTTCCTGCTCGGCGAAGACGCGCAGGGTGTGGATGGAGTCGTTGGAGACGGCGAGCACCTGGGTGTCGCGGTCGGAGAACTGCGGCAGGTTGTCGCGGACCTCGCACAGCTCGCCCGTGCACACGCCGGTGAAGGCGAACGGGTAGAAGATCAGGACGACGTTCTTGCTGCCGCGGAAGTCGGACAGCTTCACGGTCCGGCCGTGGTTGTCCTTCAGCTCGAAGTCGGGGGCCTTGTCGCCGACCTGGATCGCCATCGTCGTTGTGTCCCTTTCGGTGCGCTGTTCGGGTGGGAACGCTCGGTACCACCCTACGAGGCGATCACCCGGGGACGACGGCAGGCCTGCGGGCGGGCCGGCGTCGGCCGGCCCGCCCGGGCTCTTGAGTCACCGCTTCGACTTGGCCGCCTTCGGCGTGGCCAGACGGCTGCCGCTCCAGTCCTTGCCCACACTGACGCTCTTGGACGCCGTCAGCCCTGCCGTGGTGGCGGCTTCCGAGATGTCGCTGGGCTCGACGTATCCCGAACGGCCGGTCTTCGGCGTGAGGAGCAGGATCGCCCCGCCTTCCTCGATGTACGTGGTGGCATCCACCAGCGCATCCGTCAGGTCGCCGTCGTCGTCACGGAACCACAGCACAACGGCGTCGGCCACGTCGTCGTAGTCCTCGTCCATCAGGTCGCCCTCGATGGCTTCCTCGATGGCCTCGCGGAGCTCCTGGTCGACGTCGTCGTCGTAGCCGATCTCCTGGACCACCTGCCCGGGCTGGAACCCCAGCCTGCCGGCAGGGTTCGTCCGCTCCTCCGCGTGGTCCGCGGTCGCGCTCACGGGTTGCCTCCTGATCATGTTTTGGTGAATTTCTCAGCCACGCGCGTGCGCGAAGCATTGGCCGTAGTCCACACGGGCGGGACGGATCGCGCAAGTACCCGGCGGTTCGGACCGCCGAAACGGTGACGTTCCGGGCCGTGTCGCCGCAACTTACGGCACAGGATCTCAGACCCGGGTGATGCGCACCACACCTTTCTGCCCCGTTTGGGCGTTTGGGAACCACGTGTGGGTACGAGACTCGAATGAGTTTCCCACCCCGGCCGACCCGTGGATTACCTCGCGGTAGTGACGGCGTCGGAGATGACGTGCGCCCCGCCCGGGGTGGACGATGGGGTCGGCGGCAACACGGCCCTTTGGACAGGTCCCTTACGACAGGTCCCTCGACAGGTAAGGATCAGCGTGGCTTCCGGATCCGATCGCACCCCGATCATCATTGGCGGCCTTCCGAGTCAGGTCCCCGACTTCGACCCCGAAGAGACCCAGGAGTGGCTCGACTCGCTCGACGCCGCCATCGACGAGCGCGGCCGGGAGCGGGCGCGCTATCTGATGCTGCGGCTGATCGAGCGGGCCCGCGAGAAGCGCGTGGCCGTGCCCGAGATGCGCAGCACGGACTACGTCAACACGATCGCCACCAAGGACGAGCCGTTCTTCCCCGGCAACGAGGAGATCGAGCGCAAGGTCCTCAACGCCACCCGCTGGAACGCGGCCGTGATGGTCTCGCGCGCCCAGCGCCCGGGCATCGGCGTCGGCGGGCACATCGCCACGTTCGCCTCCTCGGCCTCGCTCTACGACGTGGGCTTCAACCACTTCTTCCGCGGCAAGGACGAGGGCGACGGCGGCGACCAGGTCTTCTTCCAGGGCCACGCCTCGCCGGGCATCTACGCGCGCGCGTACCTGCTCGACCGGCTCAGCGCGGAGCAGCTGGACGGCTTCCGCCAGGAGAAGTCGAAGGCTCCGAACGCCCTGTCCAGCTACCCGCACCCGCGCTCGATGCCGGACTTCTGGGAGTTCCCGACGGTCTCCATGGGCCTCGGCCCGATCGGGGCGATCTACCAGGCGCGCATGAACCGCTACATGCAGGCGCGCGGTATCGCCGACACCTCCGCGTCGCATGTGTGGGCGTTCCTCGGCGACGGCGAGATGGACGAGCCGGAGTCGCTGGGGCAGCTGTCCATCGCCGCGCGCGAGGGGCTGGACAACCTGACCTTCGTGGTGAACTGCAACCTGCAGCGCCTGGACGGGCCGGTGCGCGGCAATGGCAAGATCATCCAGGAGCTGGAGTCGGTCTTCCGGGGCGCCGGCTGGAACGTGATCAAGCTGATCTGGGACCGCAGCTGGGACCCGCTGCTCGCCCAGGACCGCGACGGTGTGCTGGTCAACCGGATGAACACGACGCCGGACGGGCAGTTCCAGACGTACGCCACCGAGTCCGGTGCGTACATCCGTGAGCACTTCTTCGGTGACGACCACCGGCTGCGCGCGATGGTCGAGAACATGACCGACGACCAGATCCTGCACCTGGGCCGCGGCGGCCACGACCACCGCAAGATCTACGCGGCGTTCAAGGCGGCCAAGGAGCACAAGGGCCAGCCGACGGTCATCCTGGCCAAGACGATCAAGGGCTGGACGCTGGGCCCGAACTTCGAGGGCCGCAACGCCACGCACCAGATGAAGAAGCTCACGGTCGACGACCTCAAGGGCTTCCGCGACCGGCTGCACCTGCCGATCTCCGACAAGGAGCTGGAGAGCGGGCCCCCGCCGTACTACCACCCGGGGCGCGACTCCGAGGAGATCCAGTACATGCACGACCGGCGCAAGCAGTGCGGCGGATACGTGCCGACCCGGGTGGTGCGCTCGAAGCCGCTCCCACTGCCGGACGACAAGACGTACGCGACCGTGAAGAAGGGCTCGGGTCAGCAGTCGATCGCCACCACCATGGCGTTCGTACGACTGCTCAAGGACCTCATGCGGGACAAGGAGCTCGGCAAGCGGTTCGTCCTGATCGCACCGGACGAGTACCGCACGTTCGGCATGGACTCCTTCTTCCCGAGTGCGAAGATCTACAACCCGCTGGGCCAGCAGTACGAGTCGGTGGACCGCGAGCTGCTGCTCGCCTACAAGGAGTCGCCCACCGGCCAGATGCTGCACGACGGCATCTCGGAGGCGGGCTGCACGGCGTCGCTGATCGCGGCCGGCTCGGCGTACGCCACGCACGGCGAGCCGCTGATCCCGGTGTACGTCTTCTACTCGATGTTCGGTTTCCAGCGCACCGGCGACCAGTTCTGGCAGATGGCCGACCAGCTGGCGCGCGGTTTCGTCCTGGGCGCGACCGCCGGCCGGACGACCCTGACCGGTGAGGGCCTGCAGCACGCGGACGGCCACTCGCAGCTGCTCGCCTCGACGAACCCGGCGTGCGTGGCGTACGACCCGGCCTTCGGGTTCGAGATCGCGCACATCGTCAAGGACGGCCTGCGCCGGATGTACGGCAGCTCCGAGGAGCACCCGCACGGCGAGGACGTCTTCTACTACCTCACCGTCTACAACGAGCCCATCCGGCACCCCGCCGAGCCGGAGAACGTGGACGCCGAGGGCATCGTCAAGGGCATCCACCGCTTCGCCGAGGGCACGGAGGGCTCGATCCCGGCGCAGATCCTGGCCTCCGGTGTGGCCCTTCCCTGGGCGATCGAGGCGCAGAAGATCCTTGCCGAGGAGTGGAACGTCAGGGCCGACGTGTGGTCGGCGACCAGCTGGAACGAGCTGCGCCGCGAGGCGGTGGCCTGCGAGGAGCACAACCTGCTGCACCCGGAGGAGGAGCAGCGGGTGCCCTATGTGACGCGCAAGCTGTCCGGGGCGCAGGGGCCGTTCGTGGCCGTCTCCGACTGGATGCGGTCGGTGCCGGACCAGATCGCGCGGTGGGTGCCGGGCACGTACCAGTCGCTCGGCGCCGACGGGTTCGGCTTCGCCGACACCCGGGGCGCGGCCCGGCGGTTCTTCCACATCGACGCGCAGTCGGTCGTGGTGGCGGTGCTGACCGAGCTGGCGCGTGAGGGCAGGATCGACCGGTCGGTGCTCAAGCAGGCCGTCGACCGGTACCAGCTGCTGGACGTCACGGCCGCGGACCCGGGGGCGGCGGGCGGCGACGCGTAGCCCCCTCCCCTCCCCCGGCCTTCGGCGCGGTCCGCGGGGTGAGCCTTTCGGGGCACCCCTCGGGGCGCATCGGGGCGGCCCGCCGGCCGGTCGCCGGGGCGGTCCTCGGGGCGGTGGAGCTCGAGTCTCCACCGCCCTTATCCGTTCTTTACGATGCGGTGCATGGACGCACAATCGGCGCGGGTCCGCCAGGCTCGCCAGGCCCACTGGGAGCAGCGCACCCAGCGGCCGCTGCTGGCGCTCGCCGTGCTGTTCGCCGTCGCCTACGCCGTGCCGATCGTGGACAGTTCGGCCGGGCCCGCGGTGATCGTCGCCTGCACGGTGGCCGAGTGGGTGGTGTGGGGGGCGTTCGCCACCGACTACCTCGTCCGGCTGGTGCTCGCCCCGGACCGGACGCGGTTCGTGCGCAGGCACTGGCTGGACCTGTGCGCGGTGGTGGTGCCGGTGCTGCAGCCGCTGCGGCTGCTGCGGATCGTCGCGACGCTGCTGCTGGTGGGGCGGCGGGCGCGGATGGCGAACCAGATCCGGCTCACGACCTATGTCGTCGGGGCGGTCGTCGGGCTGCTGATGTTCGGGTCGCTGGCGGTGCTGTCGGTGGAGCGGTCGGCTCCGCACGGGAACATCCGGACGCTGGGTGACGCGCTGTGGTGGTCCTTCACGACGATGACGACCGTGGGGTACGGGGATCACGCGCCGACGACCGGGCTGGGGCGGCTCATCGCGGTCGGGCTGATGCTGTCCGGGATCGCGCTGCTCGGTGTGGTCACGGCGAACATCGCGGCGTGGTTCATCGCGCGGTTCGAGAAGGACGACGTGGAGGAGCGGCGCCAGACGGAGGCGATCGAGTCGCTGACCGAGGAGGTCCGGGCGCTGCGGGCCGAGGTGGCCGAGCTGCGGGCGCTGTCGGGGCGGGGGTGACGGCGCGACCGGCGCGGGTCCTGCGCGCACGGGTGGGCCCCCGGCCGGTGCCAGGGGTCCTTCCCTTTGCTCCCCGGTCACAGCATGCCGTTGCCCGGGGTGGCCGCTCCGACCAGCCACAGGATGGCCAGGAGCGTGTCGATGGCGCCCAGGACGAAGGCGACCAGGGCCGGGGCCTGGCGCGAGGCGCCTGACCAGGTGCGGCCCAGAGCGAGCCATCCGCAGGCCATCGCCGCGGGACCGAGGACGATCCCCAGGGTGAAGAAGCCGGCGACCGCGCAGATGGCGCCGATGATTCCGAGCGTCGCGCGGTCCGGCCCGGTCCGTGACCACATCCGGCCACGTGACCGGGGGTACCCGCGCGTTCCGTTGCCGAAGCCCGCCATCATCAACTCCCAGAACCCCGGGGTTAGTTGGAGTGCGTCGGGGCTCTGCCGCTTCGGGTAACCCGGCTTGGCGCGGTCATGCCGCCGTGCGTTCGGATTTCAAGAAAAAACCCGGGCGCCGGCGCGCTGTCCCCCTCCGGCAGCGCGGCGACGTCCGGGTCAAGCCTTCCGGCAGGGCGCACATGCCGGGCGTGCGTGCCCGGCGAACGTGCCGTACCGGAAGGCTTGACCCACTGTGACGTAGGTCCGGCACCTCAGGGGGCGGATCCTCCGTGCCGTCACCCTGATGAGCGAACTTCCCTGACGTTGCGTCAGATGTGGGCCGCGCCCGCGCCCGCCTCGGCGTTCTCACCGCGCTTGGTGAGGAAGGCGACGAAGACCGCCACCACGGCCACCCCGGCGGCGACGAGCGACGCGAGGCTCATGCCGGAGATGAAGGTGTCGTGCGCGACGCCGGTGATCTTCTCGGCGACCGGCGCGGGGATGCCCGGGGTCACCGGGGCCACGCCCACCTGGACGGCCTCGGAGGCCTGTCCCAGCTGCTGCGGGGTGAGCGGCGGCAGGCCGGCGTCCTTCCAGTTGACGGGCAGGTCGCTGTCGACCTTGGAGGCCATCACGGCGCCCAGCACGGCCGTACCGAGGCTGCCGCCGATCTGCATCGCGGCCTGCTGGAGACCGCCGGCGACACCGGACAGCTCCATGGGCGCGTTGCCGACGATGACCTCGGTGGCGCCGACCATGACCGGGGCGAGGCCGAGACCGAGCAGGGCGAACCAGAGCGACATCAGGCCGCTGCCGGTGTCCACCTTCAGCGTCGACATGCCGTACATCGCGACCGCGGTGACGGCCATGCCGCCCGCCAGCGGGACGCGCGGGCCCAGCTTGGTGATCATCGCACCGGCCAGCGGTGAGCCGACGATCATCATGCCGGTGAGCGGCAGCAGGTGCAGGCCGGCGTCGATGGGGCTCATGCCGTGCACGTTCTGCAGGTAGAAGGTGACGAAGAACAGGCCGCCCATGAAGGCGATGGCCATGAGGACCATCAGCACCACACCCGCGGACAGCGGCACCGAGCGGAACAGCTTCAGCGGGATGAGCGGTTCGGCGACCTTCGTCTCCCACAGGGCGAACAGGACGAAGCCGAGCGCGGACGCGCCGATGAACAGCCACGTCTTGCCGTCGCCCCAGCCCCACTCGGGGGCCTTGATGAGCGCCCAGACCAGGCAGAACATCGCGCCGGACAGCAGCGCGATGCCGAGCAGGTCGAAGGAGCGCGGGGCGTTCTGCGCGCGGTGGTCCAGCAGGATCAGCAGGCCGAGGACCAGCGCGAGCGCGCCGACCGGCACGTTGATGAAGAACACCGACTGCCAGTTGACGTGCTCGACCAGCACGCCGCCGAGGATGGGGCCGCCTGCGGTGGAGGCGCCGATGACCATGCCCCACAGGCCGATCGCCATGTTGAGCTTCTCGGCCGGGAAGGTCGCCCGCAGCAGGCCCAGCGCGGCCGGCATCAGCAGCGCGCCGAACAGGCCCTGGAAGACGCGGAAGGTCACGACGAGCGCGATGGAGTCGGACAGCCCGATCGCGCCCGAGGCGGCGGCGAAGCCGACGACACCGATCAGGAAGGTCTGGCGGTGGCCGAAGCGGTCACCGAGCTTGCCGGCCGTGATGAGCGAGACGGCGAGGGCCAGGAAGTAGCCGTTGGTGATCCACTGCACCTGCTGGAAGGTGGCGCCGAGGTCCTTCTGGATCGCCGGGTTGGCGATGGCGACGATCGTGCCGTCGAGGGCCACCATCATGACGCCGACGGCGACGGTTATGAGGGTGAGCCACGGATGGCCGCGCAGGCCGCTGGCGCCCGGCGCCCGCCCCGACGCGTCCGACGGGCCGCCGCCCCCCGGTCCCGTCTTGTCGAGGGTGATCTGACTAGTCATGTGTTCGAGGCTAGTGACAGTCACTGACAATTGACAAACGGATTCACAAGTCGGTAACTGACACGACACTGACGGATAGCCTGAACTGGGGCAACCGTTGACGAAGGAGGAATGTGGGCACGCTCGGGACCCCGCGCACGGCACCGCGGCCGGGGCTGCGCGAGATCAAGAAGCAGCGCACCCGGGACGCGCTGGTGCGGGCCGCCCTGGAACTGTTCACCACCCAGGGCTACGACCGGACGACGGTCGACGAGATCGCCGAGGCCGTCGACGTCTCGCAGCGCACCTTCTTCCGCTACTTCGCGGGCAAGGAGGACGCCGCTCTCGCCCTGCAGGCCATGACGGAGGCGTACTTCCTGGACGCCGTGCGCGGCCGCCCGCCGCACGAGACGCCGATGCAGGCGCTGCGGCAGGCCGTCGTGGAGGGCTGGAACCGGATCGGTGAGGCGATCGAGGCGGTCGTCCCGGTCGAGCTGTATCTGCGCATGTACCGGATGATCGAGTCGACCCCCGTGCTGCTCGCCGCTCACCTGCGCCGCTCCGCCGAGACGGAGGACAAGATCGCGCGGGTGCTGGCCGACCGCGAGGGCATCGACGTGGACGCCGACCCGCGGCCTCGGCTCGTGGTGGCCGTCTTCGGCGGGGTGATAAGGGTCACCGAACGCCAGTGGAGCGTGGGCGAGGACGGCAGCGTCGAGGCGATGCGCGAGCTCACGGCCCGCTACCTCGATCAGGTGGGGCCGGCCATCAGCGGCAACTGGCGCACCACCTGAACCCCGCACCGCGTTTGCGAAACGTGATCCCCGTCACTCGGTTCACGCGAGACCCTCTCGTTCTCCTAGTGTGTCCTCCCAGTGACTTCCTTCGACACCTCCCCACACCTGAACGTCTGGCGCATGCTGCTCGCGCTGGCCGTCGTCTTCGTGATGCTCGCGACCACCGGCTGGACGGCCCTGCGCCACGGTCCGGAGAGCAGCGCGCTGCAGGCGTCGCTCTCCGACTGGGAGCACGGCCGCGTCGCGGGCCACCGGCTGCCCGACCCGGGGGCCGGTCCGGCCCGCCTCACCCGGTTCTTCACCTCGCTGACCGCGCAGGAGCGGGCGTCGCTCGCCCGCCGCTATCCGCTCGCCGTCGGCAACATGAACGGCGCCCCGCCCCAGCTGCGCTACCACGCCAACCGCGTCGCGCTCGCCCAGGCCGCGCACACCGAGCGCGACCGCATGCACGACAGCCGGCTCAGCCGGGCCGGGCAGCAGGCCGCGGGCAAGCGGATGCACCGGTACGAGTCGATGCTGCGCGACGGGCGGCAGATCCTCGCGTTCGACCCGGACGGCTCCGGCCGCGTCGCCGAGGTCTTCGGCGACCTCGACAAGGCCGAGCGGATCTCGGTGATCGTCCCGGGTGTCGACACCGACCTGCTCACCTTCCAGCGCACCTACCGCAGGTACTCGGCGCCGGTCGGCATGGCCGATTCGCTGTACGCCGCCGAGCGGGCGGCGAGCCCGTCGACCCGTACGGCCGTCATCGCCTGGGCCGACTACACCGCGCCCGCCGGGCTCGGAATCGACTCGGCGACCGCGATGCGCGCCCAGGACGGCGCCGTACGCCTGAACGCGCTGGTGCGCGCGCTGCCCGGGCGGGCCCCGGTGGCGCTGTTCTGCCACAGCTACGGCTCCGTGGTGTGCGGGGTTGCCGCGCACGCGCTGCCGGGCCGGGTCTCCGACATCGCGGTGGCGGGCAGCCCCGGCATGCGGGTGGCGAAGGCGGCGCACCTGGGCACCTCCGCCCGGGTGTGGGCGATGCGGGACGCCACCGACTGGATCCAGGACGTGCCGTACCTGGAGTTCGGCGGTCTCGGGCACGGCGCGGACCCGGTGTCGTCGGCGTTCGGCGCGCGCGTGCTGTCGGCACGGGACGCCGAGGGACACGCCGGTTACTTTCAACCCGGCACGGACAGCGTGCGCAACTTCGCCGACATCGGGGTCGGCGCATATGACTCGGTGAGTTGCGGCGACGACGACGGCGCCTGCCGGGTGGGTTTGTCCGGTGCCTCGATGGCCGGACGCGCGTAGAGACAGCAGGAAGTGCGGTCTGCGGGGGGATGGGCCGAAGAAGCGGAGCCGCTTACGATGAGCCGCATGGGTGACGTACTGGCCGGATTTCATGCCGCCTGGGAGTTCGAGTCCGACTCCGTGCTCATCCGTTACGAACGGGGGATTCGAACGCCGAAGCTGTTCCAGGCGCTCGGTGAGCGGCGCGTCCCGCTCTCGGCGCTGGAGTCGGTGACGCTGACGCCCGGCAAACGGGGCACGGTCGTCCTGCGCGCCGTACCGCGGCCGGGGGCCGATCCGCTGCTGGAGGCGGCCGACGGTCAGCTGAAGGAGGCCGGCGACCCCTACCGGCTGGTGCTGCCGGCCGAGAAGGAGACGCTCGCCGAGTACTACGCCGACGAGCTGCGGGGCCTGCTGACCGAGTCCGGGCCCGCCGGGCGCTTCCTGGTCGAGGCGCCGGGGCCGCCGCGGGCGTTCAAGGCGTACGACGCGAAGGCGTCCTTCGACGGGACGGCGGTACGTTTCCGCTGGTCGTGGACGGGAGCGTCGTCGGCGAAGTGGAAGGCCGGCGACCAGAGCTTCCCGGTCGACGGTCTCAGCGGGGTGGAGTGGCGCTCCCCCGAGATCTTCGAGGGGCACCTGCGGCTGATACCGCGCGACGGCGACGGCGCCGCACCGCTCCAGCCGGACCAGGACCCGGCCGCGGTGGTGTTCGGGCTCGGCTACGGGCCGGTGCACGAATCGCTGCCGTTCGCGGCGGCGGTCCTGGCCGCGATACGGGAGTGCCGGCCGGCCGTGTCGGTGCCGGCCGCGCGGCGGGATCCCGCGGACATCGCCGAGCGGATCCGGCACCTGGGGGAGCTCCATCAGGCGGGGCTGGTCACGGACGAGGAGTTCTCCGTCAAGAAGGCGGAGCTGCTCTCCGAGCTGTAGCGCCGCCGTAGAAGCTGATCTTGCGGTCCAGTACCGCGAGGGTGTCGTGCAGTTCGGCGATCCTCGCCAGGACGTCCCGGCGGGTCGTCTCGAGCAGCTCCTGGCGCTCGGCGTACGTGCTCTCGCCCTCGCGCACCAGCTGCGCGTAGCGGACCATGTCGGCGACCGGCATGCCGGTCAGCCGCAGCTTGCCGACGAGGTCGAGCCAGTCCAGGTCGCGGTTGCTGTAGCGGCGCTGGCCGGTGTGCGAGCGGTCGATGTGGTCCATCAGCCCGATCCGCTCGTACCAGCGCAGGGTGTGGGCGGTCAGGCCGGTGAAGGCGACGACCTCGCTGATCGTGTAGCGGTCCTGTCCGTCGGGGCGGGGATGGCGCGGCGGGGCGGAACAGACGTCCCTTCGGGTGGCTGTGTCCTCGGTCCCCTTCAGGCGGGCCGCGGCTGTGCTCTGCATCACCGTCATGACTCCCACGCTATGACGTTGGAGTGCACTCCAAGCAAGCGGATGAGGTAAGAAACCGGCGGGACAGCGCCCCGTGATGTAAGTACCGTAGGCGCCATGAGCCTAGTACGCCGTGCCGTGCCGGAGGATGCCGGGGAACTGCTCCGGCTGCGCCAGGTGATGATCGACGCCGTACGGTCCGAGGCGGCCGCCGACTGGCACGCCGAGTCGCTGCCCGGGCTGCGGGCGCGGCTGGCGGACCCGGACGGGGACTTCGCCGCGTTCGTCGTGGACCACCCCGAGCGGCCCGGCGCACTGGCCGCGCTGGTCGTCGGCACGCTGGAGTACCGGATCGGGCGGGCGGGACATCCGCGCGGCCTTGCCGGGTTCGTCTTCAGCGTGGCGACCGACCCGGACGCCCGGCGGCGCGGCTACGCGCGCGCGTGCATGGAGGAGCTGCTGGCGTGGTTCCGGGAGCGCGGGGCGGGCTACGTCCATCTGACCGCTTCGGCGCAGGCGGAGCCGCTGTACGCGTCGATGGGCTTCGTCCGCAAGCCCGACCCCTTGATGGAGCTGACCCTGTGAGCGCTTAGGCTCGTCGGCATGTCGCTGAACAGCCTCGCATCGATCGAGAACTGGCCGGTTCCCACCGCCGCGGCGGGCGTCGTACGGGCCGACGGGACCGTGCTCGGCACCCACGGTCCGGCCGACCGGCGCTTCCCGCTCGCCTCGGTGACCAAGCCGCTCGCGGCGTACGCCGCGCTCGTCGCCTACGAGGAGGGCGCGATCGAGCTGGACGAGCCGGCCGGGCCCGCCGGGTCGACGGTGCGGCATCTGCTGGCGCACACCTCGGGCCTCGCCTTCGACGAGCACCGGGTGACGGCCGCGCCGGGCGAGCGGCGGCTGTACTCCAACGCCGGGTTCGAGCAGTTGGGCGACCATGTGGCCAAGGCGACGGACATCCCGTTCGCGGAGTATCTGCGGCAGGCGGTGCTGGAGCCGCTCGGCATGACGGCGACCTCGCTGGAGGGGTCCCCGGCCAAGGACGGCGTGTCGACGGTCGCGGACCTGCTGCGCTTCGCCGCCGAGGTGCAGGCGCCGCGGCTGCTGGATCCGCGCACGGTCGCCGAGGCGATGACTGTGCAGTACCCGGGCACCAAGGGGGTGCTGCCGGGCTACGGGCACCAGAACCCGAACGACTGGGGTCTCGGCTTCGAGATCCGCGACGGCAAGTCGCCGCACTGGACGGGCGCCACGTCGTCGCCGCGCACCTTCGGGCACTTCGGGCAGTCGGGGACGTTCGTCTGGATCGACCCGGACGCGGGCGCCGCGTGCGTGGCGCTGACGGACCGGGCCTTCGGGCCGTGGGCGATCGAGGCATGGCCGGCGTTCACGGACGCGGTGCGGGCGGAGCTGCGGTAGGCAGCCGGTCATCCGCGGCCGGTCACCGGCGGCCGCTCACCTGCCGTCGCCGGTCATCTCCCACAGCAGGACCTCCGCGGCCGACTCCGCCGGCAGCTGGAGGTCCTTCGCATCCGTGACGCGGACCGCGTCACCCGGCCCCAGCCGCTCCGGCCCGATCCGCACCTGTCCGCGTACGACATGGACGTACAGGTGCGCCGCGTCCGGCACCGCGGTCCGCTCCCCCGCCGCGAGGCGCCGCACGTGCAGCAGCGCGCCCGCCTCCGGCACGGCGTACGGGGTGGAGTCGGCGATGCCGCGGACGATCTCGTACGACGGCTCGCCGCCCGGGCGCAGCGGGGCTAGCCACATCTGCACGAAGGCCAGGGGCTCGGCGCCGTCGTTGCGTTCCACGTGCCGTACGCCCGCCGCCGAGCTGAGGCGCTGCACGTCGCCCGGGCGCACGCGCGTCTCGTGACCGGTGGAGTCGCGGTGGGTCAGCTCGCCCTCGACGACCCAGGTGACGATCTCGGTGTGGCTGTGCGGGTGCTCGTCGAAGCCGGCGCCGGGCGCGAGCCGCTCCTCGTTGCAGGCGATCAGCGCGCCGAAGCGGAGGTTGTCCGGGTCGTAGTGCGGCCCGAAGGAGAAGGAGTGCCACGACTCGATCCCGGCATCCGGATCCCCACCGCGATAGCGCGCGCCCGCACGCCGTACGTCCACCATCACGCCCCCACGGTATCCCCGCGCCCCGACACCGGGTCACCTCGGTGGCGCCTCCTGCCGGACCGACGCCCCGGTGCCGGGGGGCGGGGGCGGAGGTCGGTCCGGGGGGTGGTGGGTAGGTGGGGGCTGACCCGGCGGCGCAGGGTGGTGGCCCGATAAGGCAGTCTTGTCCCCGTGCCCGAACCCGAATCGCGTCATCCCGACCCCGCAGCGCACCCCGTCCATCCGCACGCCGCGACGCTGAAGCGGCTGGAGAAGTCCTCCGGTTCGCTCGCCGCGCAGGCGATCGCGCGGATGGACGAGACCCTGCCCTGGTACCGGGCGATGCCTCCGGAGAACCGTTCCTGGATCGGGCTGGTCGCCCAGGCGGGCATCGCCGCCTTCACCGAGTGGTTCCGGCACCCCGAGACCCCGCAGGCGATCTCGACGGACGTCTTCGGCACCGCGCCGCGCGAGCTGACCCGGGCGATCACGCTGCGGCAGACCGTGGAGATGGTGCGGACCACCATCGAGGTCATGGAGTCGGCCATCGACGAGGTGGCCGCCCCGGGCGACGAGAGCGTGCTGCGCGAGGCGCTGCTGGTGTACGCCCGCGAGATCGCCTTCGCGACCGCCCAGGTGTACGCGCAGGCCGCCGAGGCACGCGGTGCCTGGGACGCCCGCCTGGAGTCGCTCGTCGTCAACGCCGTGCTGAGCGGGGAGGCCGACGAGGGCGCCGTCAGCCGGGCCGCGGCGCTCGGCTGGAACTCCCCCGAGCATGTGTGCGTGGTGCTGGGAACGGCCCCCGACGGGGACAGCGAGCTGACCGTGGAGGCGATCCGGCGCGCGGCCCGGCACGCCAAGCTCCAGGTGCTCACCGGCGTGCTGGGCAGCCGGCTCGTCGTCGTCGCGGGCGGCAGCGACAACCCGCTGGCGGTGGCGAAGTCGCTGATCGGCCCGTTCGCGGCGGGCCCGGTGGTGGCCGGCCCGATCGTGCCGGACCTGCTGGCGGCGACCCGGTCCGCGCAGGCCGCGGCGGCGGGCCTGAAGGCCTGCTCGGCGTGGCAGGACGCGCCGCGGCCGGTGCTGGCGGACGATCTGCTGCCGGAGCGCGCGATGGCCGGTGATCCGATGGCGCGCGAGCAATTGGTGGAGGAGATCTACAGACCGCTCGAGGAGGCCGGCTCCGCTCTGCTGGAGACGCTCTCCGTCTACCTGGAACAGGCGAGCAGCCTGGAGGGGGCGGCCCGGATGCTGTTCGTTCACCCCAACACCGTGCGCTACCGGCTTCGACGTGTGACTGACGTCACCGGTTGGTCGCCGTCCGATGTACGCTCGGCGTTCACCCTGCGCATCGCGCTCATTCTGGGGCGTCTGGCCGACGGTGATCCCGGGACCTAATGTTTTGTCGGGGGCCCACAAAACCCCCTCGTGTTCTTCGTCCTTGTCCCCACGGGCGGCCACGGCCGTCCCCAAGAGAGAGTGTGAGAGTGCTCGTACTCGTCGCTCCCGGCCAGGGCGCTCAGACGCCCGGCTTCCTGACTCCCTGGCTCGACCTGCCCGGCGCGGCCGACCGCGTCGCCGCCTGGTCCGAGGCCATCGGACTGGACCTCGCCCACTACGGCACGAAGGCCGACGCGGAGGAGATCCGCGACACCGCGGTGGCCCAGCCGCTGCTGGTGGCGGCCGGCATCCTGTCCGCCGCGGCACTGGGTGACGTGACGCCCGGCGCGGTCGCCGGGCACAGCGTCGGTGAGATCACCGCCGCCGCCTTCGCGGGCGTCCTGGACGACACCGCCGCCCTGACCCTGGTGCGCACCCGTGGTCTCGCGATGGCCGAGGCCGCCGCGATCACCGAGACCGGCATGTCGGCGCTGCTCGGCGGCGACCCGGAGGTGTCGGTCGCGCACCTGCACACGCTCGGTCTGACCCCGGCGAACATCAACGGCGCCGGCCAGATCGTGGCCGCCGGCACGCTGGAGCAGCTCGCCGCGCTGAACGAGGACAAGCCCGAGGGTGTCCGCAAGGTCGTCCCGCTGAAGGTGGCCGGTGCCTTCCACACGCACCACATGGCCCCCGCGGTCGACACGCTGGCCGCGGCCGCCAAGGCCCTCACGCCCGCCGACCCCGAGGTCGCGTACGTCTCCAACAAGGACGGGCGGACCGTGGCCACCGGCACCGAGGTGCTGGACCGCCTGGTCGGCCAGGTCGCCAACCCGGTGCGCTGGGACCTGTGCATGGAGACGTTCCAGCAGCTCGGCGTGACCGCCCTGCTGGAGGTGTGCCCCGGCGGCACCCTGACCGGCCTGGCCAAGCGTGCCCTGCCGGGCGTGCAGACGCTGGCGCTGAAGACCCCCGACGACCTCGACGCGGCCCGCGAGCTCATCGCCGAGCACGCCTGAGACGCCCAAGGAGCCGAATCGAACATGGCGAAGATCAAGGCCAGCAAGGGCGCCCCGTACGCGCGCATCGTCGGCGTCGGCGGCTACCGCCCGACCCGCGTGGTGCCCAACGAGGTCATCCTCGAGACGATCGACTCGTCCGACGAGTGGATCCGCTCGCGCTCCGGCATCCAGACCCGGCACTGGGCGAACGACGAGGAGACCGTCGCCGCGATGTCCGTCGAGGCGTCCGGCAAGGCGATCGCGGACGCCGGGATCTCCGCCGAGCAGATCGGCGCGGTGATCGTCTCCACCGTCTCGCACTTCAAGCAGACCCCCGCCGTGGCCACGGAGATCGCCGACAAGCTCGGCACGAACAAGGCCGCCGCCTTCGACATCTCCGCGGGCTGCGCCGGCTTCGGCTACGGCCTCACCCTCGCCAAGGGCATGATCGTCGAGGGTTCGGCCGAGTACGTCCTGGTCATCGGCGTGGAGCGGCTGAGCGACCTGACCGACCTGGAGGACCGTGCGACGGCCTTCCTGTTCGGTGACGGCGCCGGCGCGGTCGTGGTCGGCCCCTCGCAGGAGCCGCACATCGGCCCGACGGTCTGGGGCTCGGAGGGCGACAAGTCCGAGACCATCAAGCAGACGGTGCCGTGGACGGACTACCGCGAGGGCACGGTCGAGAAGTTCCCGGCCATCACGCAGGAGGGCCAGGCGGTCTTCCGCTGGGCCGTGTTCGAGATGGCCAAGGTCGCCCAGCAGGCGCTGGACGCGGCCGGCGTCTCCGCGGCCGAGCTGGACGTCTTCATCCCGCACCAGGCCAACGAGCGGATCATCGACTCGATGGTGAAGACCCTGAAGCTGCCGGAGACGGTCACGGTCGCCCGTGACGTGCGCACCACCGGCAACACCTCCGCGGCCTCGATCCCGCTCGCGATGGAGCGGCTCCTGGCGACCGGGGAGGCCAAGAGCGGGGACACCGCGCTCGTCATCGGATTCGGGGCGGGTCTCGTGTACGCCGCGACGGTCGTTACCCTCCCCTAGGCACTCCGTGCCGGATCATCGTCTCCGGCACGGCGCGCAGCACCACCCCGCCGCTCCCGCGGTGGGCGCCACACCCTGAAGAACACCAACGAAGGAGCGCCATCATGGCCGCCACTCAGGAAGAGATCGTCGCCGGTCTCGCGGAGATCGTGAACGAGATCGCCGGGATCCCGGTTGAGGACGTCCAGCTGGACAAGTCCTTCACCGACGACCTGGACGTCGACTCGCTGTCCATGGTCGAGGTCGTCGTCGCCGCCGAAGAGCGTTTCGACGTCAAGATCCCGGACGACGACGTCAAGAACCTCAAGACCGTCGGCGACGCGACCGACTACATCCTCAAGCACCAGGCCTGAGTCCCGCTCGGGCCGGGTGCCCCGGCCCCGCCACCCGGCGGTGGCGCCGAGACTAATCCTCGTTCGATCGTTGGAGAAAGAATTCCCGTGAGCTCGACCAATCGCACCGTGGTCGTCACCGGTATCGGCGCAACCACACCGCTGGGTGGCGACGCGGCCTCGACCTGGGAGGGTCTGGTCGCCGGACGTTCCGGCGTCAAGCCCCTGGAGCAGGACTGGGCGGCCGACCAGGCCGTCAAGATCGCGGCCTCGATCGCCGTGGAGCCCACCGAGGTCATCCCGCGGCCGCAGGCCCGCAAGCTGGACCGCTCGGCGCAGTTCGCGCTGATCGCGGCCCAGGAGGCGTGGAAGGACGCCGGCTTCGAGGCGAAGGCCGGCGAGGACGCGAACATCGACCCCGACCGGCTCGGCGCGGTCATCGCCTCCGGCATCGGCGGTGTGACGACGCTGCTGGACCAGTACGACGTGCTGAAGGAGAAGGGCGTCCGCCGCGTCTCCCCGCACACCGTCCCCATGCTGATGCCGAACAGCCCCTCGGCCAACGTGGGTCTGGCCGTGGGCGCCCGCGCGGGTGTGCACACGCCGGTCTCCGCGTGCGCCTCCGGCGCCGAGGCCATCGGCTACGCCATCGAGATGATCCGCACGGGCCGCGCCGACGTCGTCGTCGCCGGTGGCACCGAGGCGGCCATCCACCCGCTGCCCATCGCCGCGTTCGGCAACATGATGGCGATGTCCAAGAACAACGACGACCCGCAGGGCGCCTCGCGTCCCTACGACGTCGCCCGGGACGGTTTCGTCCTCGGCGAGGGCGCCGGTGTGCTCGTCCTGGAGTCCGCCGAGCACGCCGCCAAGCGCGGCGCCCGGGTGTACGCGGAGGCGGTCGGCCAGGGCATCTCCGCCGACAGCCACGACATCGTGCAGCCGGAGCCGGAGGGCCGCGGCATCGCGCACGCCCTGCAGAACCTGCTGGACCGCACCGACCTGGACCCCGCCGAGATCGTGCACGTCAACGCGCACGCCACCTCGACGCCGGCCGGTGACATCGCGGAGCTGAAGGCGCTGCGCAAGGTCTTCGGCGACGACGCCGACCACATGGCGGTCTCCGCGACCAAGTCGATGACCGGTCACCTGCTCGGTGGCGCCGGCGGTGTCGAGTCCGTCGCGTGCGTCCTCGCCCTGTACCACCGGGTGGCGCCGCCGACCATCAACGTCGACCACATCGACCCCGAGGCCGAGGCCAACGCGGACGTGGTCCGCGGGGAGGCGCGCAAGCTGCCCGTGGAGGGCCGCATCGCCGCGCTGAACGACTCGTTCGGGTTCGGTGGGCACAACGTGGTGCTGGCGTTCCGGACGGTGTGAAGCACGCCGTGAGCAGTGATGGCCCGGTCCCCCTCGGTGGGGTCCGGGCCATCGCCGTTGTGTGTACCGACGTCCGCGGGGTGCGGGCCGTCCGTGGTTGCTCGCGCCGTTCCCCGCGCCCCTTTCGGGTGCTTCACACCACCTGGTGCAGCCAGCGGACGGGGGCGCCTTCACCGGCGTAGCGGAACGGCTCCAGTTCGTCGTCCCAGGGCTTGCCGAGGAGTCTGGCGATCTCGGCCTCGAGGTCGGTCTCGTCGCGCTGGGAGCGCAGCAGGGCGGCGCGCAGGCGGTCCTCGGGGATGAGGATGTCGCCGTGGATGCCGGTGACGGCGTGGAAGATGCCGAGGTCGGGGGTGCAGGAGTAGCGCTCGCCCTCGGCGCTCGCGCAGGGTTCGGCGGTCACCTCGAAGCGCAGCAGGTGCCAGCCGCGCAGCGCGGAGGCCAGTTTGGAGGCGGTGCCCGCCTCGCCCTGCCAGGAGAACTCCGAGCGCCAGGTGCCGGGCGCGGCGGGCTGCCGGATCCAGTCGAGGTTGACGCGCGTGCCGAGCACCCCGGCGACGGCCCACTCGACGTGCGGGCACAGCGCGCGCGGCGCGGAGTGCACGTACAGAACTCCACGTGTCGTCACCGGGACCTCCGGGCAGGCGGGTCGTCTTGCGGGCGGGGCGGCGGCCGTCGGGCCACGCTGATGGCGAGGCTACCGTGCGGCGGCGCAAGGAGTGTGACGTACCGTCGGTCCCGGCGCCCGGAAACGTCCGCCATTCACCCGTGGGGACGCTTGGGACGGGCCCGGTGCACCGGGTGCCGGGGCGGCGCGCACGGGCGTGCCGTGGCCCGGACGGTCCGCCGGGCGGGCCCGAACGGCGGTGTGAGCCGTTGCACGGCACGGCGGGGAACTCCCGCGCGTTGTCATGCTGGGAGGAGTCTGCCGGACGAGGTGAGGGGATCTGCTGCGGATGCGGAAGCGAAGCCACCGGGCGCGGGCCGTCGCTGCGGCCGTGGCGGCCGTCGTGCTCGGCGCCGCGGGCTGTGACGCGGTCGGCGGGCACTCCCCTGGCGGTCGGGCGGGCTCGGCGCGTCCGTCGCCGGCGCCGTCGTGGAACACCGCACCGGACTCGGTCGCCGCGGTGGGCGACTCCATCACCCGCGGTTTCGACGCCTGCTCGGTGCTGTCGGACTGCCCGGAGGTGTCCTGGGCGACCGGCAGCAGCCCGGGGGTCGACTCCCTGGCCGTGCGGCTGCTCGGCCGGGAGCGGGCGGCCACCCACAGCTGGAACTTCGCGGTGACGGGGGCTCGGATGGCCGACCTGCCGGCCCAGATGGCGCAGGCGGCGGCACACCGGCCGCAGTTGGTGACGGTCATGGCGGGCGCGAACGACGCCTGCCGGGACAGTACGGCGGCGATGACGTCCGTGGCCGACTTCCGTGCCCGGTTCGAGCAGGCCCTGCGCACACTGCGGGAGAGCCTGCCCAGGGCGCAGGTGTTCGTGGCGAGCGTGCCCGATCTGAAGCGGCTGTGGTCGCAGGGGCGGACCAACGCGCTCGGCAAGCAGATCTGGAAACTGGGCATCTGCCCGTCGATGCTGGGTGACGCGGATTCCTTCAGCGCGGCGGCGACCCTGCGCCGGAACACTGTGCAGGACCGGGTGGAGGCGTACAACGCGGTGCTGAAGGACGTGTGCGCCAAGGACCGGTACTGCCGCTTCGACGGCAACGCGGTGCACGACTTCCGGTTCGGCACCGAGCAGTTGAGTCACTGGGACTGGTTCCACCCGAGCACGGACGGCCAGGCCCGGCTGGCGGAGATCGCCTACCGCACGGTGACGGCCAAGCAGCCGGTGACGTGAGATCCGTACGACAGGGCCTAGGGTTTCCCACATGGGCGAACTTTTCGGCACACTTTCCGACGGCACACCGGTGCACCGCTGGACGCTGGAACGCGCGGGCGTGCGCGTGCGGGTCCTGTCGTACGGCGGGGTCGTGCAGTCGGCCGAGGCCGCGGACCGTCAGGGGCGTGCCGGGAACGTGGTGCTCGGGTTCGACGACCTCGACGGGTATCTCACCCACCCCGAGCCGCATCTCGGTGCGCTGATCGGGCGGTACGCCAACCGGATCGCCGGGGCCCGCTTCGTCCTGGACGGGCGGACTTACCCGCTCGTGGCGAACGAGGGCCCCAACACGCTGCACGGCGGTGAGCGCGGCTTCGACAAGCGCGTGTGGGACGTGGAGCCGGTGGAGCACGGGCTGCGGCTGACCCGGGTCAGCCCGCACGGCGAGGAGGGCTTCCCGGGCCGCCTGGAGGTCACGGCGACGTACACGCTGGACGCATCCGGTGCCCTGCATCTGGCCTACGAGGCGGTCACCGACGCGCCGACCGTGGTGAACCTGACCAACCACAGTTACTTCAACCTGGCCGGGTCGGGGCGCGCGGACGGGCACGAACTGCGCCTGGCGGCCTCCCGCTACACCCCGGTCGACGCCGCTTCGATCCCGACCGGCGACCTCGCGGACGTCACCGGCACCCGCTTCGACTTCCGCACCCCGCGCAGGACGGGCTCCGGTTACGACCACAACTTCGTGCTGGACAAGGGCGTCACATCCGCCCCGGTGGAGGTGGCCGAGCTGTACGACCCGGCGTCGGGCCGGGTGGTGACGGTGGCGACGACCGAGCCGGGGCTGCAGCTGTACACCGCCGACCATCTGGGTGCGCCGTTCCTGCCCGGGGGCGGTGTCGCGCTGGAGACCCAGCACTTCCCGGACTCCCCGAACCGGCCGGAGTTCCCGAGCACGGTGCTCAGGCCGGGCGAGGTGTACCGCTCGGAGACGGTGTACGGGTTCTCCGCACGCTGAACGGCGTGAGCCCCGGCCCAGGGGTCAGGTCCCGGACCGGGGCTGCTGGTGGGGGGCCGTCCCCTGTCAGGTGGGGCGGCGTCCCGGATCAGACGTTAATCGTGGCGGCGATGCGGCGGTCGGCGATCGAGCGTCCGGCCTGGATCTCGTACGAACCCTTCACAAATGACCATGAGTTGGTCGTCTCGTCCCAGATCTCGAAGGCGCGGCGCGGCAGCTCGACGACCGCCTCGGCGACCTCGCCGGGCCCGGCCTCGACGCCCGCGAAGCCGGCCAGCCACCGCGCCGGGCGGCTCGCGTCGGGCTCGACGGGCGCGAGGTAGAGCTGCACGACCTCGCGCCCGGACCGGTGGCCGCGGTTGCGCACCCGCACGGTCACCGTCGTGCCGTCCGTCTCGACCGCCTCGTAGGTCCAGTCGGTGTAGCCGAGGCCGTGGCCGAAGGGGTAGGCCGGGGTGCGGCCCTCCTTCTCCCAGGCCCGGTAGCCGATGAACACGTCCTCGTCGTAGTCGAGCCGGCCGTCGGCGGGCACGACCCGGGTGACCGGCGCGTCCCCCAGGGAGCCCCAGGTGGTGGGCAGCCGGCCGCCCGGCTCGTACGCGCCGGTGAGCACGTCGGCCAGGGCGGCGCCGCCCTCCTGGCCGGGGAACCAGCTCAGCAGTACGGCCGCGACCTGCTCGCGCCAGGGCAGTTCCACCGGGGAGCCGGAGTTGACGACCACGACGGTGTTCGGGTTGGCGGCGGCGACCGCGCGCACCAGGTCGTCCTGGTGGCCGGGGAGTTCCAGGCTGGTGCGGTCGAAGCCCTCGGACTCCACGCGCTCGGTGGTGGCGACCACGACGACGGCGGTGTCGGCGGCGCGGGCGGCCTCGACGGCCTCGGCGATCAGCTCCTCCGGGTCGCGCTGCGGCGCCTGGTGGGCGAGCGCGAACAGGACGGCCTTCAGCGGCGCGCCCTTCTGCTGCTCGACGACGTGGGTCAGGGAGACCTCGACGGGCTCACCGGCGCGCAGGTCGGCCTGGGTGCGCGGCACCGGGGAGCCGAAGAAGGCCTCGAAGGGGTCGCTGTCGTCGGCCGGGGGCTGGACCCCGTCGAAACAGGTCGTGCCGTCGACGCGGAGCGTGAAGGTGCCGGTGCCGCGGATGCCGAAGGTGTGCGGGCCGCCCTCGCGCGGGGTGAAGGTGCCGGTCAGTTCGACGGAGTGCAGCCGGTCGTGGATGACGCCCTCGGGCAGGTCCGCGCCGAGCCACTGGAGCTGCCCGTTCGGGGCGGAGGCGGTGCCGATGACCTCGCCGTTCTCGTCGCGGCAGACGGCCCGCAGCGTGAAGCCCCGGTCGGCGACGGAGAGTTCGGTGGCGGGGTCGGCGCCGAGAACGTGGCGGACGGCGCCGTCGGGCAGGGCGGCGGTGAGGCCGTCGAGCGGGGAGACGACGTGGGCCGGGAAGACGGTGGCGGAGCCACCGCCGAGGACGCGGGCGTCGCGGGCGGCGGCGCCGATGAGGGCGACGGTGCGGCCGGGCTTCAGCGGCAGCGCGGCGCCCTCGTTGCGGACGAGGACGAAGGAGCGGCGGGCGATCTCGCGGGCGAGCGCGTCGCCGTCGACGGTGCCGGGGAGCTCGGTGACGGCCGGTTCGGCACCGGCGAGGGCGCCGGCGCGCGCGGCGAGCCGCAGGACGCGGCGTACGGCGTCGTCGACGGCGCTCTCGGTGACCTCGCCGTCGCGTACGGCCCGGGCGAGGGCCTCGCCGTAGACGGTCTGCGGCCCGGGCATCGCCACGTCGAGGCCGCCGGCGAGGGCACCGGTGGTGTCGCGGGCGGCGAACCAGTCGGAGACGTTGAAGCCGTCGAAGCCCCACTGGCCGCGCAGCACCTCGTTCACCAGGTGGTGGTGCTCGGTCATGGTGGTGCCGTTGACCGCGTTGTAGGCGGTCATGATCCCCCACGGGCGGGCGTTCGCCACGATCGCCTCGAAGGGCGCCAGGTACAGCTCGCGCAGGGCGCGCTCGGAGACGCGGTTGTCGACGGTGAAGCGGTCGGTCTCGGCGTCGTTGGCGACGAAGTGCTTGACGGTGGTGCCGACGCCGCCGGACTGCACTCCTCGGACATAGCCGGTGCCGATGCGGCCGGTGAGGTACGGGTCCTCGCTGTAGGCCTCGAAGTGGCGGCCGCCGAGCGGGGAGCGGTGCAGGTTGACGGTGGGCGCGAGCAGGACGTGGACGCCCTTGCGGCGGGCCTCCTGGGCGAGCAGCACCCCGGCCCGGCGGGCGAGTTCCGGGTCCCAGGTGGCGGCGAGGGCGGTCGGGGACGGCAGGGCGACGGAGGGGTCGTCGGCGCTCCAGCGCACGCCGCGCACGCCGATCGGCCCGTCGGACAGGACGAGGGACGTCAGGCCGACCTCGGGGAGTGCGGGCAGGGACCACATGTCCTGGCCGGCCAGCAGCCGGGTCTTGGCGTCCAGATCGAGCTTGCCGAGTGCGGACTCGACGGCCGCCTCGCGGGCCTCGTCGGCCGGGGTGCGCTGGGTTCCCGCCATCGCGGTGCCTCCTCGTTGCCTGTGTGCGGATGACCCCATCGTGCACCCGCTACCTGTAGAGCGGTAGGTTTCGTTATTCTGCCGTTATGAACCGTGAAAGGCATGGCGTACGGTGACGCCATGAACGCAAGGGTCAGGAGCGAGGAGCGGCGCGCGGAGATCGTGCGGGCGGCCCTGGAGGTGATCGCCGAGCGCGGATACCGCGGGGCGAGCCTGGCCGCGGTGGCGGAGCGGGTGGGGCTGACCCAGCAGGGGCTGCTGCACTACTTCCCGACGAAGGACGCGCTGCTGGTCGCGGTGCTCAAGGAGCGGGACCAGTGGGACGCGGTGCCGGACAGCCAGTGGCGCCTGGACCTGCTCGCCTCCCTGGTCGAGTACAACGCGATGCGCCCCGGCATCGTCCAGACCTTCTCGGCGCTGCTCGGGGAGAGCGTCACGGAGGAGCACCCGGCCCGCGCCTACTTCACCGACCGCTACCGCCGGGTGCGGGAGAACATGGCGGCCGTCCTGCGCGCCGCGTACGGCGACCGCCTGCCCAACGGCCTCACCCCCGAACGTACCGCCCCGCTGCTGGTCGCCGTGATGGACGGCCTGCAGTACCAGTGGCTGCTGGACCCGGAGACGGTGGACATGCCGGGCGCGTTCCGGGACTTCCTGCGCCTGCTGGGCGAGCCGGCGGACTGAGCGTCACTGCCCCCACACGTGGGCGAGCGCCTTGGTGAGCACGCACACGACTCCCAGGGCGAGCGCCCGTGCCGGTGCTCTCGCCGGCCCGCCGGTCTGACCGACAACACCATGGTGTCCGCCACTTCCGTCACGCGATACTGCGCTCGTCCCGCGAGTACGCACCCCACGGCGACGGAAGGACGACAACCGCCTTGATTCCCTCACGCGTTCACGCGGCCGCCCTCGGACTGGCCCTCACCGCGGCCCTGGCCGCCCCCACCGCCGTCTCGGCGGCGCCCTCGCCGCCCCTCGCCCCGACCGTCGAGGAGCAGCGCCTCGACCGGGCGGCACCGCAGGAGATCCTGCGGCGGTCCGGATTCGACGCCGTGGCGGCGGAGTTCAGCCGGGCGCTGAGGCGCGCGCACTCCTGCGCGCAGGCGCGCCAAGTCGTCCTGCGGGAAGGGGGCGCGCTGTGGCGGCGGGCCGTGGAGCGGGCACAGGGGCGTGGGCCGGCCGGCGGGGACATCAGCCGGGACGACGACCGGCCGCTGTACTGGGCCCGGCTGGGCATGACCCGCGAACTGCGGACGTGGCAGCCCGGCTTCGCACTCGGTGAGGCCCAACGAGACGCTCTGCTGGACGACTTGGAGCGCACATCGCGCGGGCAGACCGATGTCCGGTATCCGGGGGCCGCGCAGGGGATGAAGCGGGTCCTCGTCACCGGGTTCGACCCGTTCACGCTCGACCGGGACATCCGCATCTCCAACCCGTCCGGCGCGTCCGCGCTGGCTCTGGACGGCACGGTGATCGAGACGGCCGGCGGTCCGGCGCGGGTGGAGACCGTGGTGTTCCCGGTGCGCTGGCGGGACTTCGCGCAGGGGACGGTGGAGCGGGCGCTGCGGCCGTATCTGCCGCGGGTGGATCTGTTCACGACCGTGAGCCAGGGCCGCGTCGGGCGCTTCGACGTCGAGCGCACCAACGGGGCCTGGCGGGGCGGCTCCCCGGACAACGACAACACCGGAACGGCCGGACCGGTCCCGGTCGGCGATCCGGCGACGCAGCCGCAGTGGACGACGACGACCCTCCCGTACGCCCGGATCACGGCGGCGGACACGGGCCGGTTCCCGGTGTACGACAACACGTCCGTGACCGAGATCCCGGCGGGCGGCGGTGAGCCGGTGGAACGGCCGGACGGGCCGACGCCGGGGTCGGTGGCGCGGGCCGGGGGCGGCGGGAACTACCTGTCCAACGAGATCGCCTACCGGGCGACGCTGCTGCGCGACCGGCTCGGTCTGCACGACACGCTGCCCGGCGGGCACGTCCACACGCCGGTGCTGCAGTTCGGGACGGGCAACACGGATCCGGCGACGGGCGCGGTCACGGACCCGGAGTTCGTCCGCAACCGGCTGGACATCATCGCCCAGGTGCGGGCGATCCTGTCGGTGGCTGCGGGGACGGTGTAGCGGCCTCGTCCCCGTCGGGCTCGCCCTCCTGGATCTCCTCGCCCCGCAGGTCGCGCGCCAGAAGGGTGGCGCCCGCGACGGCGCCCGGCATCAGGAACACGGCGACGAAGGGGACCAGGAAGGCCAGGCCCAGGGGGGTGCCGAAGCCCCAGACGAGGAGCTTGCGCGAGCGCAGCAGGGCGAGGCGCTCGCGCAGGGCGACGCCGCGCCGCTCCAGGGCCACGGCGGCGAGTTCCTCGGTGAGGAAGAAGCCGGTGACGAAGAAGCCGAGCACCGGGATCACGGTCTGGCCCACGACGGGCACGAACCCGAGCGCGAAGAGCAGCACGCCCCAGACGGCGGCCCGGACCAGGATGCGCAGGCTGTCGCGGGCGGAGATCCACAGCTCCCGCCACAGCGGCAGGCCCGACTCGGGCGCGGTGCCGTCGGGGGACACGTCGCGGTCGACCTTCTCGGAGAGGTTCTCGTAGAAGGGCTGGCCGATCAGCAGCGTGACGGCGGTGAAGGACAGGACGGCGAGGAGCAGGCCGAGCGCGAAGAGCACGGCGGTGAGGAAACCCCGGAACAGGCCCTGCCAGGGGCTGGTCCAGTCGTCGGCGAACGGCGTCGACCACGCGACGAAGTCCTCGCCCCACAGCGCCAGCGCGACGAGCGCCGCGGCGTACAGCACGAGCGTCACGAGGCCGGGCAGCAGCCCGAACCCGTACTGCTTGCCGTGCCGGGCCACCCACCGCTGGCCTTTGAGCAGATAGCCGAAGCCCACCCCGAGATCACGCATACCGGCACTCTAGCGATCCCCCCAACGGGCACGGTGTCCGCCCGCCCTGCCCAAGGCCAGAACCAGGACCAGGGCAGGGAGCGCACCCCGTCTTGCCGGGGTGTGAGCCCCGGGGCCGTGTCACGGTGCTCGGGGCGTGGGGCGTGGGTCCCTGGGCCGCCGCCCCGGTTCGCGGGGTGCGGGTTCGGGTGCTCGCCGGGTCGGGTCAGTGCGTCAGCATTCTGCGGAGCAGGTCCCGGAGGGACTCGCGTTCCGTGTCGGAGAGGGCGGCCAGGGGTTCGCGCGCGAAGCGCAGGCCGTCGCGGAGGTCGTGGGCGACCCGGCGGCCCTCCTCGGTGGCGGCCGCCAGCTTCACCCGGCGGTCCGCGGGGTCCGGACGGCGTTCGACCAGGCCGCGCGCCTCCAGCCGGTCCACGATCCCGGTGACGTTGGACGGCTCGCACTTCAGCTTCTGCGCCAGCTTGCGCATCGGCAGCGGCTCCAGGGACAGCAGGCTGAGCAGGCGCGCCTGGGCGCCGGTCAGCGCGTGCTCGCCCGCCGCCTCCTCGTAGTCCGCGTAGAAGCGGGCCACGACGTCCCCGATGAGCTCGACGACCTCGAGGCTCAGCGGGTCGGGGCGGCGGGAGGGGTGTGGGGTGGCCATGGTCTCCAGGATACCCGGTTACTTGACAACCTGAAATATTCAGGAGCATCGTTGTTTCAGGTAGTGAAGTAAATCGCCTGAACCCCACCGAAAGGCCCTGTCATGATCAACCGCGAATGGCACCTGCTCAGCCGCCCCGTCGGCTGGCCGAAGCCCGAGGACTTCGCCCTGGTCGAGGCGGAGGTACCGCAGCCGGGTGAGGGCCAGGTCCTGGTACGGAACAAGTACCTCTCCGTGGACCCGTACATGCGCGGCCGGATGAGTGCCGCGAAGTCCTACGCCGCCCCGTTCGAGCTCGGCAAGGCCATGCAGGGCGGCGCGGTCGGCGAGGTGATCGAGTCGAACGCCGAGGGCATCGCGGCCGGCGACCACGTCCTGCACTTCTTCGGCTGGCGCGAGTACGCCGTCTTCGACGCGAAGCACGCGGTCAAGGTCGGCCCGACCGCCGTACCGTCCGTCAAGGTCGACCCCGAGGGCGTACCCCTGTCGGCCTACCTCGGCGTGCTCGGCATGACCGGCCTGACCGCCTACGCCGGCCTGCTGCGCACCGCGTCCTTCAAGGAGGGCGACGCCGTCTTCGTCTCCGGCGCGGCCGGGGCCGTCGGCAGCCAGGTCGGGCAGATCGCCAAGCTCAAGGGCGCCTCCCGGGTCATCGGCTCGGCCGGCTCCGACGAGAAGGTCAAGCTCCTGGTCGAGGAGTACGGCTTCGACGCCGCGTTCAACTACAAGAACGGCCCCGTGAGCGAGCAGCTGCGCGCCGCCGCCCCCGACGGGATCGACGTGTACTTCGACAACGTCGGCGGGGACCACCTGGAGGCCGCCATCGGCTCCCTGAACGAAGGCGGCCGGATCGCGGTCTGCGGGATGATCTCGGTCTACAACAACACCGAGCCCGCCCCCGGCCCGAAGAACCTCGCCCGCCTCATCCAGACCCGCGGCCGCATCGAGGGCTTCCTGGTCGGCGACCACTACGACCTGCAGCCGCAGTTCGTCCAGGAGGTCGGCCCGTGGGTCGCCTCGGGCGAGCTGAAGTACCGGGAGACCGTGGTCGAGGGCGTCGAGAACACCCTCGATGCGTTCCTCGGGGTCCTGCGCGGCGACAACATCGGAAAGATGGTCGTCAAGCTCTAGCCTTCCGGCGCTTTCCGGTATGCGGTAACTTCTTTCCGAAATCCGTCGCCGATCGTGGGCGCGAGTCGCGGCGGACCGAGGAGGAGGAAGACAACCGCATGTCCATCCAGCAGTCCGACGTCCTGTACACCGCCGTCGCCACCGCCGAGAACGGCCGCGACGGCCGTGTCTCCACCGACGACGGCAAGCTCGACGTCGTCGTCAACCCGCCCGTCGAGATGGGCGGCAGCGGCGCCGGCACCAACCCGGAGCAGCTGTTCGCCGCCGGCTACAGCGCCTGCTTCCAGGGCGCGCTCGGCGTCGTCGCCCGCCAGGAGGGCGCCGACGTCTCCGGCTCGACCGTCACCGCGAAGGTCGGCATCGGCAAGAACGACGACGGCTTCGGCATCATCGTCGAGATCTCCGCGACCATCCCGAACGTGGACGCGGAGACCGCCGCGAGCCTGGTGAAGAAGGCGCACGAGGTGTGCCCGTACTCCAAGGCGACGCGGGGCAACATCACCGTGACGCTCGTCTGAGTCCGGGTCTCGTCTGCCGGGTGCGGGTTCTCCGCCGGGTGCGGGGCGTGGGGGCTGGTCGCTCGGTTCCCCGCACCGCCCTACAGGGCTTCCGCGCCCGGCATGCGCATGTCGCCGTCAGCCCGTTTCCAGCGCCGCCCGGTGTACGGCCCTGACCAGGCGGTCGTTCTCCGGTGCCGCCCCTCCCGGGTAGGCGATGCGGCGGCGGGTGTAGCCGTAGGCGAGGCCGCTGCGGGGGTCGGCGAAGGCCTGGGAGCCCCCCGCGCCGCTGTGCCCGAAGGAACCGGCGCCCAGGTACGGGTGCCACGGGTCCGAGGTCGCCTGGAAGCCGAGGCAGAAGGCCTTGTGGGTGCGGGCCACCACGTCGTAGCCCACGGAGTGGATCTGGCCGACCTCGGCGACGGTGTCCGGCTTCAGCAGCGGCGGCCTGTCGTCCACCTCGCTGATCGCCGCCGCGTACATCTTCGCCAGACCCCGCGCGGAGGCCACGCCGCCCGCAGACGCCGGCCCCTTGGCGCGCACCAGGGGGGAGTTGGCGTACCCGTCCATCGTCCCCGGCTCGGGCACCTGGGTGTTGAAGGCGATCGAGGCGAGCGTGTGCGGCCCGGCCGGCCGTGCGTCCAGCTCGGCCTGCTGCTCCGGGGTCGGGGCCATCGGCTGCACCGTCCGCACGCGCGGCTCCTCGGACTGCGGCAGGCCCAGGTAGAAGTCCAGCGCGTACGGCGCGCGCACCCGCTCCTCGTAGACCTCCTGGAGGGTGTGGCCCGTCGCGCGGCGGACCACCTCGCCGGTGAGGGCGCCGATGGTGGACGCGTGGTAGCCGAAGGCCGTGCCGGGCCGCCAGTACGGCTTCTGGTCCGCGAGCCGTTCGGCGACCGCGCGGTCGTCGGCCAGTTCCTCCGCGGAGAACCCGGCGTCGATCCCGATGAGCCCGGCCCGGTGGGCGAGCAGGTCCCGCAGGGTCACCGTGCCCTTGCCCTCGGCGCCGAACTCGGGCCAGTAGTACGTCACCTTGCGGTCCAGCTCCAGGGTGCCGTCCTGGACCAGGAGCGCGACCACGAGATGCGCGGCCCCCTTGGTGGAGGAGAACACGCCGTACAGGGAGTCGGCGGCGTTGCCCGCCCACAGGTCCACGACCCGGCGCCCGTGCACGTACGCGCACAACTGGCCTTCGTAGTCGGGCCGTTCCGTGGCGACGAACGCCTCGAACTCCTCGCGCACGGCCTCGAAGCCGTCGGCCACGGCGCCGTGAATCTCCTGACCCATCCGCTCTCCTCCCCTGGACTCCGCCTCCCATGGTGCCGGACGGAGATCATGTCGGTGGTGCTCCACGCCGGTTACGCGCAGACGGGTACGGCGACGGGCGCCCGTTCGACTCAACGGCCGAGCTCGCTCAGGTGCACCACCACAGGAACCGGTTGCAGGTGTGCGTCGGTTCGGGGGCCGGGGCCGGGGGCTGGGTCGTCGGCGCGGGCGGACGGGTGGGCTCCGGGGCGGGGCCTTCGGTCCGGGTCGCCGAGGGGGCGGAACGGGGGGTGCCGTGCGCGGCCGGGGCGCCGCTGCTCGCACTGGCGCCGGCGCTCGGGGTCGGCGCGCTGCCCGACGGGGAGGGCGAGGCGGACGTGGAGGGGCCCGGCGACGCGGACGCGGAGTGCGTGTCCGACGCCGGGACCTGGTGCGGGCGGGACGACTCGTCCGCGCCGGGCTGCGCGTCACCGCCGGCCGCGCCGTCCGGCGACCGGTCGCCGGCCGCCGCCGGGTCGGGGGCGGAGAAGCCGGGGGCGTCGGTGCCCAGTTCGGCCAGGCTCAGCCCACCGGCGGCCAGCACGAACCCGGCGGCGATGAGCAGGGTGCGGCGGCGGCGCCTGCGGTGCGCGGCGGCCTTGCGGTCCCGGCGGCTCCCGCCCTCCCCGCCGCGCCCGGCGCCGGCGGCACGGCCCGCGCCGCGCCCTGCGGTGGACGCGCGGTCCGCGCCGGGCCCTGCGGTGGCGTTGCGCAGGCGCCGGCCGGCGGGGGCGTCCAGCGTGGCGTCCGGCGCCTCCAGTTCCTCCGGATCCCGCGTGCCCCCCGTGCTTCGCGTGCCCTCCGTGCCCGGGTCCCCGTACTCGTACGTGGTCCCGTAGGCGTACCCCTCCCCCGCCTGCTCCTCGGTGCGGGTGCGCAGTTGGTCCACCGGCACGCCGCAGCCGGGGCAGGCGAGGGCGCCGTTGAGGTGGCGGTGACAGGAGTGGCAGAAGTCCATGACGCGGGAAGACTAGGTGCGCCCTGGGTAACGTTCCTAGGCACCGCTGTGAATGTTGTGTGGGAAGGCAAGCGTCCGCTCACCGAAAGTCCCGGAACCGTTACCCGTCCGACCCCTTGACGCTGCCACCGCCCCTTCCTTACTGTCACGCCAGCATTTCGAACGTGTGACGAAATCTCGAACAGCGAAGGGCAACTGCCGTGCGCATCACCGGAATCAGCACACACGTGGTCGGTACGCCGTGGCGCAACCTGACCTACGTCCAGGTGCACACCGACGAGGGGCTGACCGGAGTCGGGGAGACCCGGATGCTGGGCCACACCGACGCCCTCCTCGGCTACCTCAAGGAGGCCGAGGCCAACCACATCCTCGGCTCCGACCCGTTCGCCGTCGAGGACCTCGTCAAGCGGATGAAGTACGGCGACTACGGGCGGGCCGGCGAGATCGTGATGTCCGGGATCGCCGTGGTCGAGATGGCCTGCTGGGACATCAAGGGCAAGGCCCTCGGTGTGCCGGTGTGGCAGCTGCTGGGCGGCAAGGTCACCGACCGGGTCAAGGCGTACGCCAACGGCTGGTACACCACCGAGCGCACCCCGGAGGCGTACCACAAGGCCGCGCAGGGGGTCGTGGAGCGCGGGTACCGGGCGCTGAAGATCGACCCCTTCGGCACCGGGCACTTCGAGCTGGACCACCGGCAGACCCTGTACGCGGTCTCGCTGATCGAGGCGGTGCGCGACGCCATCGGTCCAGAGACCGAGCTGATGCTGGAGATGCACGGCCGCTTCTCCCCCGCCACCGCGGTGCGGCTCGCCAAGGAGATGGCGCCCTTCCAGCCGGCCTGGCTGGAGGAGCCGGTGCCGCCGGAGAATCTGAAGGCGCTGGAGAAGGTGGCCGCGAAGGTCGACATCCCGGTGGCCACGGGTGAGCGCATCCACGACCGCATCGAGTTCCGGGAGCTGTTCGACAGCCAGGCCGTGGACATCATCCAGCCGGACCTCGGCCACATCGGCGGCATCTGGGAGACACGCAAGCTCGCGGCGACCGCGGAGACCCACTACATGCTCATCGCCCCGCACAACGTGGGCGGTTCGGTGCTCACCGCGGCCTCCCTCCAGGTCGGTTTCACCTCGCCGAACTTCAAGATCCTCGAACACTTCAACGACTTCGCCGACGCCGAGATCAAGAAGGTCGTCAAGGGCGCGCCCGAGGTCGTCGACGGCTGGTTCCACCTCTCCGACGCGCCGGGCCTCGGCGTCGAGCTGGACGTGGACGCGGCCGCGGAGTTCCCGCAGCAGCAGGCCCGGTTCGACCTGTGGGCCGAGGGCTGGGAGAAGCGGCAGCCGAAGGGCGCACAGTGACCGTCCACGTCGTCATCGAGGCGCCCGGCGAGCACCGCATCGCCGCACACACCCCGCGCGCGCCGGAGGCCGGCGAGGCGCTGGTGCGGGTGCACTCGGCCGGGATCTGCGGCAGCGACCGCGAGGTCTACCAGGGCAACCGGCCCGAGGGGTACGTCCGTTACCCGCTGACGCCGGGACACGAGTGGTCCGGGACCGTCGAGGCCGTCGGCCCGGGTGTCCCCGCGGGCCTGGCCGGGCGCAAGGTGGTCGGCGAGGGCTTTCGCAACTGCCAGGTGTGCGACCGCTGCCACGCCGGCGAGACGACGCTGTGCACCGACGGGTACGAGGAGACGGGGTTCACCCAGCCCGGCGCGATGGCGCCGACGCTGACCCTGCCGGCCCGGCTGCTGCACGTACTGCCCGACGACGCCGACCTGACGGCTGCCGCCCTGCTGGAGCCGGCCGCCTGTGTCGCGGCCGCCGCGCTCAAGGCGAACGCCCGGCCCGGGGAGCGGGTCGCGGTGGTCGGCACCGGGACGCTCGGCATGTTCGCCGTGCAGTTCCTGCGCGCCGGGTCCCCGGCCGAACTGCTGGCCGTGGGCACCAGGAGGGACCGGGAGGCACTGGCGCGGCAGTTCGGCGCCACCGACTTCCGCACCAAGGAGCAGGATCTTCCCGGGGACTTCGACGTCGTCATCGAGACCGCCGGGTCCGCCGACGCGGCCCGGACGGCCTCGGCGCTGCTGCGGCGGGGCGGGCGGCTGGTGCTGACCGGCATCCCGGCGCCGGGCGCCGACGGTCTCGACCCGACCGATCTCGTCGTACGGCAGCTGGAGGTGCACACCGTCTTCGGAGCGCCGCCCGACGCCTGGTCGCACACGGTGCGGGTGTTCGCCGCCGGGCTGCTGGATCCGGTGCCGCTGGTGACGCACGAACTGCCGCTCACCGAATTCCCGCGGGCCATGGAGCTGGTGGGGTCGGGCGATCCGAAGGTGGGCAAGGTTCTTCTGCATCCGTAGCGCCCGCCGTGCAGACGTACGCCGGTACGAGGGTGACCTGACGGCCTTCGTACCGGCGTACCACCAGCCCCGTACGCCATGAGCCGCGCAGTCCGTACGCCATGAGCCGCGAACCGCGTCCGACATATCGAACGTCCAGGGCTTCTGGACACCAGGACACTAAGGACAACCTGTGACCGACGCTTCCGCCACGGCAGCCCGTCGCCCCGGTGAGCCCGCCCTCACCGCGCTCGGCCTGGGCGCGCCCGCCCCCGACCCCGCCGACGCCTCGCCGTACACCTTCCCCGGCGGCGGCCGCTGGCGCACCGAGGTCCCCTCGTGCGAGGGTCCCGAGGCGCTCGCGGTGGTACTGAAGGAGGCCTCGCGGCTGGACGTCCCGATCCACCGCATCAGCCAGGGCAGCGGCGTGTGGATGCTGAGCGACGCCGAGATCACCGAGATGGCGGAGGCCACCGCCGAACGCGACATCGAGCTGTGCCTGTTCACCGGGCCGCGCGGCACCTGGGACATCGGCGGTTCGACCCGCACCGACTCGCGCGGGGCCGGGCTGCGCGCCCGGGGCCACGACGCCGTGGCGGGCTGCGTCGAGGACGCGGTCCGCGCCACCGAGCTGGGCGTGAAGTGCCTGCTGGTGGCCGACGAGGGCGTGCTGTGGACCCTGCACCGGGCGCGCGTCGAGGGGATCATCCCGGCCGACACGACCCTGAAGGTCTCGGCGCTCATCGGCCCCGTCAATCCGGCCTCGTACGCGGTCTACGAGCGGCTCGGCGCCGACTCCGTCAATGTGCCGAGCGATCTCACGCTGGACCACCTCACCGAGATCCGGCGTGCGTCGGGCGCGCCGATGGACATGTACATCGAGGCGCCGGACGATCTGGGCGGCTACATCCGGATGTACGAGGTGGCCGAGCTGATCCGGCGCGGCGCCCCGCTCTATCTGAAGTTCGGTCTGTCCAAGGCGCCCGGGATCTATCCCTACGGCCACCATCTGCGGGACGTCACGCTGGCCACGGCCCGGGAGCGGGTACGGCGCGGCCGGCTGGCCCTCGACCTGCTCGCCCGGCACGGGGCCGGGGACGACATGGCTCCGCTGGGCTCCCGGCTGCCCGGGGAGCTGCGGCGCTTCGAAACACGTTCATAAATTTTCGCAACTCCCCCTTCACAGAACACGACGTAGCCGAACACAATCCCACACGTCTGTTCGTCGGTTTCCCCGCACCACCGTTCGCCGGTTCCTCCGCACCACCTCCTGACAGCGTTGCCGCACAGCCGCCGCCGGCCGTGCTCGACATCAAGGAAGACGCCATGCGCAACCGCAGAGCCGCACTGACCGCGATAGCCGGAGCCGCCTCGCTCGCCCTCACCCTGACCGCCTGCGGCCAGAGCGGCGAGGGCGGCAGCAAGGAGGACTCGGGGTCCGCCAAGGGAGGCACGATCGGCATCGCGATGCCGACGAAGTCCTCCGAGCGGTGGATCGCCGACGGCAACAACGTCAAGAAGGACCTGGAGTCCAAGGGCTACCAGACCAAGCTGGTCTTCGGGGAGGACGACCCCGACCAGCAGGTCTCCCAGATCGAGAACCTGATCACGCAGGGCGTGAAGGCCCTCATCGTCGCCGCCATCGACAACAAGTCGCTCGGCAACGTGCTGCAGCAGGCCAAGGACGCGAACATCCCGGTCATCGCCTACGACCGGCTCATCCTCGGCACGCCGAACGTCGACTACTACGCCTCCTTCGACAACGAGAAGGTCGGGCAGCTCCAGGCGAACTACATCGCCGACAAGCTGGGCCTGAAGAGCGGCAAGGGCCCGTTCAACATCGAGCTGTTCGCCGGCTCCAACGACGACAACAACACCAAGTACTTCTTCAACGGCGCGATGAGCGTCCTCAAGCCGTACATCGACAGCAAGAAGCTCGTCGTGCGCTCCGGCCAGACCTCGCTCAACCAGGTCACCACCCTGCGCTGGGACGGCGCGACCGCCCAGCGGCGCATGGACGACATCCTGACCAAGTCCTACAAGAGCGCCCGCGTCGACGCCGTCCTGTCGCCGTACGACGGCATCTCCATCGGCATCCTGTCGGCGCTGAAGTCCGACGGCTACGGCTCCGCGGGCAAGCCGCTGCCGGTGCTGACCGGGCAGGACGCCGAGCTGGCGTCGGTGAAGTCCATCATCGCCGGGCAGCAGACGCAGACGGTCTACAAGGACACCCGCCAGCTCGCCAAGGTCGCCTCCGGCATGGTCGACGCGGTGCTGAACGGCAAGAAGCCCGAGGTCAACGACAGCAAGACCTACGACAACGGCTCCAAGGTCGTGCCCGCCTACCTGCTCCAGCCGGTGAGCGTCGACAAGACCAACTACGACAAGGTCCTGGTCGCGGGCGGCTACTACACCGCCGGCCAGCTCAAGTAACCGGGCACCGAGAAGGATTGGAAGGCACGACCATGGCGGGACCCGTCCTGGAAATGCGCTCGATCGTCAAGACCTTTCCCGGTGTCAAGGCGCTGTCCGACGTCACGCTGACCGTCCGCCAGGGCGAGGTCCACGCCATCTGCGGGGAGAACGGCGCCGGGAAGTCCACCCTGATGAAGGTGCTCTCCGGCGTCCACCCGTACGGCAGTTACGAGGGGGACATCCTCTTCGAGGGGGAGGTCTGCCGGTTCCGGGGCATCCGGGCGAGCGAGCAGCACGGCATCGTCATCATCCACCAGGAGCTGGCGCTGGTGCCGTATCTGTCCATCGCCGAGAACATCTTCCTCGGCAACGAGCACGCCAGCCGCGGTTTCATCAACTGGAACGACACCCTCAGGCACGCCGCAGAGCTGCTGCGCCGGGTCGGCCTCGACGAGCACCCCGAGACGCGCGTCGCCGACATCGGCGTCGGCAAGCAGCAGCTGGTGGAGATCGCCAAGGCGCTGTCGAAGAAGGTGAAGCTGCTCATCCTCGACGAGCCCACGGCGGCGCTCAACGACGAGGACAGCGGCAAACTCCTGGATCTCATCCTGCAGTTGAAGGACCAGGGCATCACCTCGATCATCATCTCGCACAAGCTGAACGAGATCCGCAAGGTCGCCGACTCGGTCACGATCATCCGCGACGGACGCTCCATCGAGACGCTGGACGTGAAGGCGCCGGAGACGACCGAGGACCGGATCATCAGCGGCATGGTCGGCCGCGACCTCGACAACCGCTTCCCCGAGCGCACCCCGCACGAGCCGGAGGCCGGCGCGGCGCCGGCGCTGGAGATCCGCAACTGGAGCGTGCACCACCCCATCGACCAGCAGCGCAAGGTCGTCGACGACGTGTCGCTCACCGTGCGCCGCGGGGAGATCGTCGGCATCGCCGGCCTGATGGGCGCGGGCCGCACCGAACTCGCGATGAGCGTCTTCGGCCGCTCCTACGGCCGCTACGCCGGCGGCACGGTCCTGAAGGACGGCAGGGAGATCCGGACGAAGACCGTCGCGGAGGCGGTGGAGCACGGCATCGCGTACGTCACCGAGGACCGCAAGCACTACGGCCTCAACCTGATCGACACGATCAACCGCAACATCTCGCTGACCGCGCTGAAGAAGGTCGCCAGGCGGGGCGTGGTCGACGAGCACGGGGAGCGGCAGGTCGCCGAGGGCTTCAGGAAGTCCATGAACATCAAGGCGCCGACCGTGTTCGAACCGGTGGGCAAGCTGTCCGGCGGCAACCAGCAGAAGGTCGTCCTCAGCAAGTGGATCTTCGCGGGTCCGGACGTGCTGATCCTGGACGAGCCCACGCGCGGCATCGACGTGGGCGCCAAGTACGAGATCTACACGGTCATCGACCAGCTGGCCGCGCAGGGCAAGGCGGTCGTCTTCATCTCCTCCGAGCTGCCCGAACTGCTCGGGATGTGCGACCGGATCTACACCATGGCCGCCGGGCGGCTCACCGGCGAGGTTCCGCGGGCCGAGGCCACGCAGGAAGTGCTGATGCGCCGGATGACGAAGGACACCCAGAACGAAGAGGTGACGCGATGAGCACCGAAGTGACCAAGAGCCCGGTGGCCGCCCCGCCGGGCGGCGGCCCGGGCCAGGGCACGACGGGAGGGAACCTGCTGCAGCTGGTGGTGGGCGGCCTGCGCCGCAACATGCGCCAGTACGGCATGCTGCTCGCGCTCGGCCTGATCGTCGCCGTCTTCGCCGTGTGGACCGACGGCGACCTGCTGCTGCCGCGCAACGTCTCCAACCTGGTCCTGCAGAACAGCTATGTGCTGGTCCTCGCGATCGGCATGATGCTGGTGATCATCGCCGGTCACATCGACCTGTCGGTGGGCTCGGTCACCGCGTTCGTGGGCGCCTTCGCGGCCGTGCTGACCGTGGAACACCATGTGGCGTGGCCCGTCGCGGTGGTGCTGTGCCTGCTGGCGGGTGCGGTGGCCGGCGCGGTGCAGGGCTACTTCATCGCCTACCTCGGCATACCGTCGTTCATCGTCACCCTCGCGGGCATGCTGATCTTCCGCGGCTTCACGGAGATCCTGCTCCAGGGGCAGACCCTCGGACCGTTCCCGAACGGCCTGCAGAAGATCGGCAACGGCTTCCTGCCGGAGGCCGGTCCGCACACCAACTACCACAACATCACCCTGCTGCTGGGCTTCGCGCTGATCGCGTTCTCGGTGGTGCAGGAGGTCCGGGACCGCAGGCGGCAGCGCGAGTTCTCGCTCGACGTCGTGCCGCGCAACCTCTTCCTGCTGAAGCTGGTCGCCATCGTCGCAGCGATCCTCGTCGTCACCCTGCTGCTCGCCAGCTACAAGGGCGCGCCGATCGTGCTGCTGATCCTGGGCGTGCTGGTCGTCGGCTACGGCTATGTGATGCGCAACTCGGTGTTCGGCCGGCACATCTACGCCATCGGCGGCAACCTGCCTGCGGCGAAGCTGTCGGGTGTGAAGGACAAGAAGGTCACCTTCTTCGTCTTCCTGAACATGGGCGCGCTCGCGGCCCTGGCGGGGCTGGCGATCGCGGCCCGGCTGAACGCGGCGTCCCCGAAGGCGGGTCTGAACTACGAACTCGAGGCGATCGCCTCGGCGTTCATCGGCGGCGCGTCCATGAGCGGCGGTGTGGGCACCGTCCTCGGCGCGATCATCGGCGGTCTCGTCCTCGGCGTGCTGAACAACGGCATGAACCTGCTCAGCGTCGGCACCGACTGGCAGCAGGTCATCAAGCCTCCCGCCGTGGGGGGGGTGGTGGGTTTCGTGGTTTGCAAAACCCCCTCGCGGTGTGTGTTTCTCCCGGGGCCCCGGCCGTCGGGGGGGGCCCCTCCCCTTTGACGTCGTGTGAGGAGCCGTACCCATGGAACTGAACAGACGCACGGTCATCGCCTCGGCAGCGGCGGCGGGCATCGCCGCGACGACCCTCGGCACCACGGCCGAGGCCGCCCCCGCCACCGGCCGGCCCGGCCACCGGCCGGTGAAGGAACACTTCGGCACGCTCGCCGACGGCACGAAGGTGTACCGCTGGACGCTGGAGAACGGCGGCACCCGCCTGGGCGTCCTGTCCTACGGCGGCGCCGTCCAGTCGCTGGAGATCCCCGACCGGCACGGCCGCCGCGCCAACGTCTCCCTCGGCTTCGACAACCTCGACGACTACGTGGCGTCCAGCCCGTACTTCGGCGCCCTCATCGGCCGCTACGGCAACCGCATCGCCAAGGGCCGCTTCACCCTGGACGGCACCGGCTACCAACTGTCCGTGAACGACGGCGAGAACAGCCTGCACGGCGGCGCCAAGGGCTTCGACAAGCGGGTGTGGGACGTGGAGCCGTTCGCCGCCGGCTCCGATGTCGGCCTGCGCCTGCACTACACCGCCGCCGACGGCGAGATGGGCTACCCGGGCACGCTGCGGGTGACCGTGACGTACACCCTCACCCGGGGCGGCGACTGGATCATCGACTACGCGGCCACCACCGACAAGGCCACCGTCGTCAACCTCACCAGCCACATGTACTGGAACCTGGCCGGCGAGGGCAGCGGCAGCGTCGAGGACCACGAGCTGCAGATCGCCGCCTCCCGCTTCACGCCCACCGACGCGGGCCTCATCCCCACCGGCGAGCTCGCGAAGGTCGCGGGCACCCCCTTCGACTTCCGCCGCGCCAAGCCGGTCGGCCGGGACCTCCGGGCCGGTCATCCGCAGCAGGTCCTCGCCAAGGGCTACGACCACAACTGGGTCCTCGACAAGGGCATCACCGGCGAGCCGGAGCACGTCGCCACGCTGCGCGACCCCGCCTCCGGCCGCACCCTGAAGATCGCCACCGACCAGCCGGGGCTGCAGTTCTACTCCGGCAACTTCCTCGACGGCACCCTCACCGGCACCTCCGGGCGCACCTACCGGCAGGGCGACGCGCTGTGTCTGGAGACGCAGCACTTCCCGGACTCGCCGAACCACCCGGCGTTCCCGTCGACGGTGCTGCGCCCGGGCGAGACGTACCGCTCCCGGACGGTGCACCGCTTCTCCGCGTGAACCCGGCCACACGGCACGGGTGTTGAACGACACCCCACCGGTCTGCGTACACAAGGGCGGTCCGTGCTCCCCCGGCACGGGCCGCCCTTGGACACGGAGGCCCCCTTGGCAGACAACGTCACTTCGCTGTTCCGTGAGCACGCCGCGCACAGTCCCTCGATGGCGGCGCTGACGCGGGAGAGCGACGGGGCGGGACCGCTGGACTTCTGCATCCCCTGCAATCCGTACTTCCCCACCCCGGCGATGTTCGAGGAGCTGGCGGCCCGGCTGCGGGAGATCCTCACGTACTACCCGAGCAGCGCGGAGACGGTCACCGCAGAGCTGTGCGATCTGCTGCGGCTGCCGCCGAGCTGTGTGGCGATGGGCAACGGCTCCACGGAGCTGATCACCTGGATCGACCATCTGCTGGTGCGCGAGTCCCTCGCGGTGCCCGTGCCCACCTTCGGGCGCTGGACCGACCAGCCGATGGAGACCGGCAAGCGGGTCGACATGTTCCCGCTGCAGGAGGCGAACGGCTTCGCCCTCGACCTGTCCCGCTACGCCGACTTCATCCGCGCCCGCGGCACCCGGGTGGCGGTGGTCTGCAACCCGAACAACCCGGACGGCGGCTACCAGCACAAACAGGCGCTGGTGGGGTTCCTGGACGCGATGGCGGACCTGGACCTGGTGGTCGTGGACGAGTCGTTCCTGGAGTTCGCGGACGCGGAGGCGGACGCTTCCGTGGTCCAGGAGGCCGTGCTCCGTCCGAACGTGATCGTCCTGCGCAGCCTGGGCAAGAACTTCGGGCTGCACGGCGTCCGCTTCGGCTACCTGGTGGCCAACCCGGCGCTGGCCGGCCGGGTCAGGTCGATGCTGCCGAAGTGGAACCTCAACTCCTTCGCCGAGCACGTGGTGTTCATGCTGCGCGAGCACGGCAGGGACTACGCGCGCAGCCTCCAGCAGGTCCGCCGCGACCGCCAGGAGATGACGGCCGCGCTGTCGGCCCTGCCGGGCCTGACCGTCTACCCCTCCCAGGCCAACTTCCTCTTCGTGCGGCTGCCGGTGGGCGCCGAGGGAACGGTGGTGCGCGACCGGCTGCTCACCGGGCACCGGATCCTGGTCCGCGAGTGCGGCAACAAGATCGGTTCCTCCAGCCGCTTCCTGCGGCTCGTGGTGCGCCCCCAGCCGGACGTGCGCCGCCTGGCGTCCGGCCTGGAGCAGGTCCTCTTCGGCACGTCCACGAGGAGTGCCGCCGAGCCGTTCCCCGGGGGCGGCTACAGCTCGGGCACGGCGGCGGTGGACCGGCTGGTCGGCCAGACCAACGGCACGGGCGTGCCGGTGATCGGCCAGACCAACGGCACGGGCGTACCGCTTCCGCCGGCCCAGCCGTGGCCCCAGCCGCAGCCGTTGCCCCCGGCGGGCATCCCGGCGGGAGTGCCGGCCGGCATACCGGCGGCGGCCCCGGTGGGCGTTCCGGCGGCCGCCACCGTGGGAGTGCCCGCCCAGGGCGGCCTCACGGCGGCCCAGGTGCGCGGTACGACGGGCATGCCGGACGGCCTGACGGCGGCCCCGGCGGCGGGCTGGCCGAACGCGGCGGGGATGGGGCGGGCGGGCTGAGCCGGGGGCAACGGCTCACGCGTCGGCGCTCGACGGCCCGCGCGGTCCCGGAAGCGGCCCCGCGGTCACCGTCCGGGGGACGGTGACGGTGACCGCGGGGCCCCCGCGTCGGGCTCAGCGGTCCGGGCACTCCTTCCACGCCAGGTGGTAGACGGTGCTGATGTCGCCGTCGGTCGAGTCCATCGTCATGAAGCTGACCTTGCCGGGCGCCGAGGTCCCGGCGTTCACGCGCAGCTCCGTGTTGATGTTGAAGTTGCGCTGCACTCCGCAGGGCGCCCAGACCAGCTGCGCCCAGTCCGTGGTGTCGGTGGCCTGCCAGTTGTCGTTGTAGGGGCCGGTCAGCGGGTGGTTGCGGTACACCGTCTGCGAGGAGCCCTGGAAGTAGTACGACGCTCTCTGCGCGCCGTTCGCGCCCTGCTGGAGTGCGGCGAAGCCGCGGTAGTCGGCGCTCGCGACGGCGTAGGTGAAGCCCTGGGGGACGTGCACGACGAGGTTCAGCTGGCAGTTCTTGCGGAAGGCCGTGGGGTCGGAGTTGCCGCCGGCCTGGGCCAGGTAGTCGCTGTAGGTCACGGTGAAGGCCGTGTTGTCCTCGGAGACGGCGACCGCGGTGGTGCCCTGGGGGCAGCCGGAGCCGTTCACCGTGGCGATCTTGATGACGATCTTGTCCGGGGGCGGGTCGGTGAACCCGGAGGACGGGTGCTGCGCCGGTAGTGCCGTGCCGAGCAGAGCGGCGAGGACGCCGCTCAGGAGGAGTCCGCCGGCCATGGTCTCTCCGTCCGTTCAGTGGGGGGTGACTGTGTCGCACCGACTGTCGGGGACGTGTGAGGGATCCGTGAAGGCGCCCTCCGGTCATTCGCGGCGCCCTCCTGTGACACGGCTGTGACCGGAGTTATGGCTTCCACCACAGCCCGGTGCCGGGGCGGGCTCCAAGATCAACGGGTGCGCAGATCCCGCTTGCCCTCATCGTCCGTGACAGGTGCCCTCGTCGGCGCCCTGGCCGCCCTCGGCGTGGTCGGTGGGGTGCTCGTCGGGTGGGGCGGGCTCGACACCGTCAACGGGTGCGGGTATCCGGACAACCCCTATCCGTCCGAGACCGCGCGGGACTGGGTGACGTACGCCGACGTCGTGGTCGTCGGACAGGTGGTCGGCGAGCGGGAGAGCGGGCGGCGGGAGCTGGCCTCGGGCCCCTACCGGTACGCCGTCGAGCGCACCGTGCGGATACGCGCCGAGTCCGTGCCGTACGCGTCCCGGGAGCGGTCCCACCCGGCGCTCGGCGCGGCCTTCGACTACGTCGCGCCCGGCTGGAGGATCACCCGCGGCAGCCGGGACCGGGTCGACGTGCTGACCGGTGACGCACCCCGCGTCGTGCCCGGCCACACCTACGTCCTCGCCCTGCGTCACCGCGAGGGGCGGTGGGTGGCGCTCGGCGAGGGCGGTGTCGTGCCCTACGACGGGCATGTGGTGGGGCGCGGGGAGTGGTGCGGGCAGGTCGTGGACACGGACGGGTTCGCCCACGGGGAGCGGCTCGGCCGGCGTGACGACCACAGCCTGGAGAAGGCCCTGCTCGGGCAGGGGGATCAGGCTCTCGTCCGCGCCCTTCGCGAGGCCCGCTGACTCACGGGTTCTCCCACGCCGCCGGTTCCGCCGCCAGCTGCCGCACCGGCTCCGGGAGGGCGTCGGCCGCGATGTCCGCGAGCGTGACGCCCTCCAGGATCCTGCGGACGTTGGCGCGCAGGGCGATCCACAGCGGCAGCAGCGGCTGGGCGCTGCCGGTGTAGGTCAGGCCCGTGGGGCGTTCGCCGCGTACCGAGACGATCGGGCCGTCCACGGCCCGGATGACGTCCGCCACCGTGACCGCCGACGGCTCCCGGGCCAGCCGGTAGCCGCCGCCCCCGCCGCGCCGGCTGTCCACGATGCCGGCGCGGCGCAGATCGCCGAGGATCCCCTCGAGGAACTTGTGCGGGATGCCCTGGGCCGCGGCGATCGCCTCCGCCTTCAGCGGGTCGTCGCCCTCCTGCCGTACGGCCAGCTCCAGCACCGCTCGCACCGCGTAGTCCGCCCGCGCCGAGATCCTCATGCGTTCATTGTGCGGCCCGGGCCCCCGCTGCCCCCGCCCGGCCCGTGCGACCCTCCTCTACGCCAGCCTGATCACGTTCCAGGACAGCGGCTCCAGCACGGCCGTCAGGCGGCCGTCGGTGAGGGCCGTGCCGTCCACTTCGTGCGGGACGACCCGCTCGGGCTCGGTGAGCGTGTTGCGGGCGTCCGGGTCGGCGTCGGCGAGAGCGCTGTGCTCGACGACCCGGGTCAGGTCGAGGCCGTTCAGCGCGGCCTGGAGCGGCAGCGGTTCCGTGCGGCTGCGGTTGACCGCGAACACTGTGACGGTGCCGTCCTCGGCGCGTACGGCGGTGGCGTGCAGCAGGTCGGTCTCGCCGTAGCGCTTCGTCTCGTACGTCGGTGAGTCGACACGGACGTCCAGCACCTGCCCGCGGCCGTGCTTCGACGCCTGGGCGAAGGGGAAGAACGTCGTCTGCCGCCAGGCCGGGCCGCCCGGCTCGGTCATGATCGGGGCGATGACGTTGACCAGCTGGGCGAGGCAGGCGACGGTCACCCGGTCGGCGTGCCGCAGCAGGGCGATGAGCAGGGAGCCGAAGACGACGGCGTCGGTGACGCTGTAGTTGTCCTCCAGCAGACGGGGGGCCTCCGGCCAGTCCAGGGCGCTGACCTCGGCCTCGGTGCGGGACAGGTACCAGACGTTCCACTCGTCGAAGGAGAGGTCGATCTTCTTCTTCGACTTCAGGCGGGCGCCGACGTGGTCGCAGGTGGCGACGACGTTCTCGATGAAGGACTCCATGTCGACGGCGGAGGCGAGAAAGGAGTCCACGTCGCCGTCGAGGGGTTCGTAGTAGGCGTGCAGGGAGATGTGGTCGACCAGGTCGTACGTCTCGGCGAGAACCTTCGCCTCCCATTCGGCGAACGTCGACATCGACTGGCTGGAGCTGCCGCAGGCGACCAGTTCGACCGCCGGGTCGATCTGCCGCATCGCGCGGGCGGTCTCGGCGGCGACACGGCCGTACTCCTCGGCCGTCTTGTGGCCGGTCTGCCAGGGACCGTCCATCTCGTTGCCCAGGCACCACAGCCGGATGCCGAAGGGCTCCTTGTCGCCGTGGGTGATCCGAAGGTCGGACAGGGCTGTGCCGGAGGGGTGGTTGGCGTACTCCTGGAGTTCCAGGGCCTCGGCGACGCCACGGGTGCCGAGGTTCACGGCCATCATGGGCTCGGCCTGGGGTCCCACCTTCTTGAGGAAGGCGATGAACTCGGACAGGCCGAACCGGTTGGTCTCGGTGGAGCGCCAGGCGAGGTCGAGGCGGCGGGGGCGCTCCTCGACGGGGCCGACGGAGTCCTCCCAGCGGTAGCCGGAGACGAAGTTGCCGCCGGGGTAGCGGACGGCGGTGACGCCGAGCTCCTTCACCAGCTCCAGTACGTCGGTGCGGATGCCTTCGGCGTCGGCGGTGGGGTGGCCGGGTTCGTAGATGCCGGTGTAGACGCAGCGGCCGAGGTGTTCGACGAAGGAGCCGAAGACACGGGGGTTCACTTCGCCGACGGTGAAGGCGGGGTCCAGGGTGAATCGGGCGGGGTGCACGGGGTGCGCCTTTCGGGGAGGGAGGTTTCTGTTTCGTCGGCGGGTGCCGGTTCGTTGTCGCTGGTCGCGCAGTTGCTCGCGCCCCTAGCGGAGTTCGGGCCAGCCCGAATCCCACGTCACCTTGTTCAGGCCCAGCTTCGGCGTGCCGTTGTCCGTCGCGTCGTAGTAGTGGTACGCCAGCCAGTCCTGGCCGCGGTCCTGGAAGACCGACTCGCCGCCCGGGCCGGCGTAGCGGCCGTGGCCGGCCAGCAGCAGATCGCCGCCGCCCTCCAGGAGGGGCTTGCCGGTGCTGTCGACGTAAGGGCCGGTGACCGATGCGGAGCGGCCGACGCGGATCTTGTAGGTGGAGTTCACGCCGGCGCAGCACGTGTCGTAGGAGGCGAAGAGGTAGTAGTAGCGGCCGTGCCGGACGAGGTACGGGCCTTCGACGGCGTAGGGGGCGTCGGGGCGGGTGGCGAGGTGGCGGACCTCCGCTCCGGGGATCGCCTTGCCGGTCCTCGGGTCGAGTTCGACCATGCGGATGCCGGTCCAGTACGAGCCGAACGTCATCCACAGCCGTCCCTCGGCCGTGATGACCGCCGGGTCGATGGCGTTCCAGGGGTCGGTCTTCTCGGAGCTGAAGGCCGTGCCGTGGTCGGTCCAGGTGCCGGGCAGGCCGGTGGGGGACGTCGCGACACCGACGGCGGAGTGGTTGGTGCCCCAGGAGGAGACGGCGTAGTAGAGCCAGTAGCGGCCGTCGCGGTAGGAGATGTCGGGGGCCCAGGGGTCGGCCGTGTCGCTGTACCGGTACCACCAGCTCGGCGGGGTCGCGAAGGCGTTGCCCGCGTCGTCCCACTGCCTGCGGTCCTCGGAGGTGCGGGCGCCGATCACCCCGCCCGTCGAATAGGCCACGTAGCCGCCGGACTTCAGGCGGATGACGGTGGGGTCGTGGACGATCTGCTGTCCGGTGATCGGCTGGGGGTCGGGGTAGGCGGCGTCCGCGGTCGCCGTGGCCGGGATCAGGGCGAGGACGGCGGCGGCGACGGCGGTCGCCAGTCGGGTGCGCTGCAACGGAGCGGCTCCTGTCCGGGGGATCACTGGCCGGCGAGGCCGGTGTGCGCGACACCCGCCACGATCTGGCGCTGGAAGAAGACGAAGACGACGATGAGCGGCAGCCCGGCCATCAGGCCGCCGGCCATGAGCTGGGCCCACTGGATCCCGTAGGAGTTCATGACGGTGGCGATGCCGTTCGGCATGGTCATCAGGTCGGGGTTGTTGGTCACCATGTAGGGCCACAGGAAGTTGTTCCACGAGGCGATGAAGGTGAAGATGCCGACCGCGGCGAGCGAGGAGCGCGAGAGCGGCAGGACGATCGTGAAGAAGACCCGCCAGCGGCCGGCGCCGTCGATGAAGGCGGCCTCCTCGAGCTCGCGCGGGATGCCCTGGAAGAACTTGTAGAGGATGTAGACCATCGCGGCGGGCGCGCACTGCGGCAGGATCATGCCCCAGTAGGTGTCGACCATCCCCATCTGCTGCACGGTGGTGAACAGGGGCACGCCGAGGACGGCCGGAGAGATCATCAGGCCCGCCATCACCGTCCCCATCAGGACCGCCTTGCCGCGGAACTGCGTGCGGGCGAAGCCGTATCCGGCGAGCGCGCTCACCATGAGCACGACGGCGGTGACGCAGACGGACACGACGAGCGAGTTCACCAGCCAGTTGGTGATGTTGCCGGTGTCGAACAAGGCCTTCCAGGCCTGGCCGGTGATGTGCTGCGGCAGCCAGTGCGGCGGGATCTCGGCGGCCTCGGCCTCGGACTTCAGCGAGGTGAGCAGGGCCGCGACGATCGGTGCCACGAAGAGCGCGGAGACGGCGGCGCCGAGCAGTGTGAGGACGATCTGGCCAGGGGTCCAGCGCTTGCGGGAGTTGGTGCGTACGGTCGTCGTGGCGGTGGTCATCGGCCACCCTCCTCACGGTTGCGCAGCAGCCACATCCGCGCCAGGGCGACGACTGCGATGATCACGAAGAAGATGACGGAGATCGCGGAGGCGTACCCCACGCGGTAGCTGGTGAAGCCCTGTTCGAGGGTGTACTGCACGAAGGAGCGGGTGCTGAGCTCCGGTCCGGGGCCGAAGTCCATCATCACGACGGCCTGGTCGAAGAGTTGCAGCGAGGCGAGGATCTGGAGCGCGACCACCAGGCCGGTGATGTGGCGGAGCATCGGCAGGGTGATGTGGACCGTGCGGTGCCAGGCGTTCGCGCCGTCGAGCCTGGCGGCCTCGTACAGGTGGGCGGGGATGCCCTGGAGGGCGGCGAGGTAGAGCAGGAAGGAGAAGCCGACGGTCCACCACAGGGTCTCGATGACGATGGCGAGCATCGCGTACGACTTGTCGGTGAGCCAGGGTGTGTCGGTGCCGAGGGTCTGGTCGAACAGGCCGATGCCCTGGGTGAACAGCCACTGCCACATGTTTCCGGCGACCGTCGAGGGCAGCAGGAACGGGGCGAAGAAGCACAGCCGCCACAGCCACTTCCCGCGCTCGATGTGGTGGGCGAGCATCGCCAGGGCGAAGGCGAGGACGGTGATGCAGGGGACGACGAGGAGGGTGAAGTAGGCGCTGTGGTCGAGCGCGTCCCACATGGCCGCGTCGTTCAGGGCTTCGCGGTAGTTGCCGAGGCCGATGAAGTTCGCGCTCTGGCCGGTGATGTCGGCGTCGGTGAGGCTGAGGTAGATGCCGCGCAGGAGCGGCCAGATCACGAAGAGCGCGAAGAGCGCGAGGAACGGGGCGACGAACCAGCCCCCGTGCTGGAAGCCCTGTCTGCGGCGCAGGGCCGCGCCGGCGGTCGCGGTCGTCGCCCGTACCGGTGGGATGACGGTTTCCGCGCTGGTCGTCGTCATGCGAGGGCACCTCCCTGCGCGGCGGTGTGGCCGTCCATCGGGTTCTTGGAGGCGAGGAGTTTCACGAGTTCGGTCTTCATCCGCCGGGCGACCGTGCCCGGCTCGGCGGAGCCCATCGTGGAGGAGACGACCATCGGGCCGAGGTCCTGGGCGAGGATGCCGGTGGAGCCCGCGAACCACACCTTCGGCTCGGTGGCCTGGTGGTCCATGGCGCTGACGTACTCGTGCTGCGGAGTGAGCTTGTGGTACGCGGCGGTGGACAGGGTCGGTGTGTACGCGGGGATGTGGCCGCCGGCCGCCCACTGCAGGGCGTGCCTGACGACGTAGGCGGCGAGCCGGTGGGCGCCCTCGTCGGCGGCGCCGCCGCGGCCGGACTGATGGGGCAGGACGAAGGAGTGGGACTCGGCGTGGGTGGCCGGCTTGCCGAAGACGGGCGGCAGCGGGGTCGCCCCGTAGTCCAGTTGCGCGCCGGAGAAGACCGGCACCGACCAGTTGCCCTCCCAGGTGAAGGGGGCGCCGTTGATGAACTGTTCGCCGGTGGGGGCGCCGGGGATGACATAGCCGTCGGTGACGTGGCGGCGGAGGAACTCCAGGACCTCGGTGGCCTTGTCGGCGTCGAAGGTGACCTCGGTGTTCGCGGCGTCGAACCAGGTGCCGCCGAGCTGGGTGTAGAAGGCGACGAAGAACCACCACTGGAAGTTCTGGTCGTTGGTCCACAGGCCGATGGTCTGCAGGCCGCTCCTGGTGACCTTCTTCGCCTTCTTCAGGACGTCGAACCACTCGGCGGGGGACGTGACGGGGACGAGCCGGCCGTCGTCGCCGATCAGGTCCGCCTTCCTCAGCACGTCCCTGCGGTAGAAGCAGAGCTGGACGTGGATGTCGAGCGGGAGCGCGTAGAGCTTGCCGTCGATGACCGCGCGCTTCCACAGGGCCGGGTTGAAGTCCTGCTCGCGTACGCCGTACTTGCCGAGCAGTTCGACGTCCCACGGGTCGAGCAGGCGGCCGGGCGAGAAGCCGGTGACGCGGCCGAGGTGCATGACGCCGAGTTCCGGTGCGCGGTTGCCGGCGGCCGCCATGGCGAGCTTGGTGTAGAAGGGGTTGCCCCACTGGAGGGTGGAGTCCTTGACCGCGACGTCGGGGTTCTCCGCACGGAAGGCGTCCAGCATGTCGATCATGTTGGAGCCGTCGCCGCCGCTGAAGAGGTTCCAGTAGCGCACACGGGTGCGCGCACCGGCGGCGAGCGCGTCGGCGCCCGTGCCGAGGGCCGCGAAGCCGAAGCTCCCCGCGACGGCGAGGCCGCCCGCGGTGGCCAGAAGATGCCTGCGATTCAGGCCAGGTCGTCCCATTGCCTGCCCTTACGTTTCGAGGGCGTCGTGCCCTGCTGCCCGTAGCGCCATTCCCGTCCGTTCGGTATTTCGAATGACGCTCGTAACTTCGAACGGGAACGTAAGGTCGGAGCGCCGGGACGTCAATGGTTCGGACACGACTTCACCCGGGCCGCCGAAAAACGACCAACCCGCCCCGCGCGCCTGGCCGATGGAGGGCGTGACGCGGACACGCCCAGCCACGTAGGCTCGAACAGCCCTGAAAGCGGCGGCGGAAGGAGGCGGGATGGGCATCACGGCGCTGCTGCGGCGCTCGCGCACCCGCTCGTCCATGCGCGCCCTCTCCGCCTCCCTCACCACCGCCGTACGCACGGCCGGTGAACGCCCGGGCGATGTGCGGGACCTGTGCCGGGCACTGTGCTCGGCGATGGCGCGGCGGCGCGGCGGACGGCCCGTCGACCTGCGCTTCGAGAAGTTCCCGGACGGCATCGGGGTCACCGGACTGTGGGTGGAGTTCCAGGACTTCGACCTGGTCATCGTCGAGGAACGCGCCGAGGAGGTGCAGCAACTGGTCGTCCTCGGGCACGAGTTGTGGCATCTGCACGCCGGGCACCGGCACCGCGTCGCCACCCCCGCCGCGGCCCGCGCGCTGGCCGGGCGGCCCGGCTGGCCGGACCTCGCGCTCGGCGCCGCCGCCCGCGGCGGCTCCCGCTCACGCGACGAGGCGGACGCCGACGACTTCGGGCACCGGCTCGCGGCGCTGTGCCGGGACCTCGTCACCGCCTCCGCCGACGGGCGCCCGGCGGGCCCGCTGCAGCGCTCCCTCGGCTACCACGGGCGCGGACGGACCCCCCGGTGACGGTACGGCTGGCGCTCACCCCGTCGGCGTTCGTGACCGACTTCTACACCACGTTCTGGTGGATCCCGACGCTCGTGCTCGCCTCCGCGCTGGCCGTCAAACTGCCCACCATCCTGCGGCTGTGGAAGGACCCGCTGCTGCGCGCGGTCGGCGGACTGCTCCTGCTGGCCTGCTCGGTGTTCGTGTTCGTCGCGCCGCCCACCATCGCCTGGACCAACCGGGTCACCGGCGTGCCCAACATCGCCGCACCGCTGGTGTACTCGCTGCTCACCGCCTTCTGCGGGTCCTGCCTGCTGTTGATCATCGCCTGGCGCAACGGCCCGTCCGAACACTCGGCGACCACGCGCCGCGCCCGGCGCCTGGTCGTCACCTCCTACGGCGCGGTGATCGTCGCCCTGTGGGCGCTGTTCGCCCTGGCCGACGTGCCCGTGGAGCGGCTGCGGGACCTCGACACCTACTACGCCACCACCCCGTTCATGCGCGAGGAGATCCTGCTCTACCTCCTCGCGCACAGCGTGGCCGTCCTGATCACCTCACGGCTGATCTGGAACTGGGTGCGCACCGACGGACTCGACGGCTGGCTGCGCTGGGGACTGGTCCTCCTCGGCGGCGGCTACGCCATGAACCTCGCCTTCGACGCCGCGAAGCTCACCGCCCTCGCCGCCCGGTGGACCGGGCACGACCTGGACTGGCTCTCCACCAACGCCGCGCCGCCGGTCGCCGGACTGTCCGCCGTGCTCATCGCCGTCGGCTTCATCCTGCCGCACATCGGACAGTACCTTCAGGACCGCTGGCGGGTGCGGCTCGCCCACCGCGAACTCGGCCCGCTGTACCAGCTGCTGCGCTCCGTGCACGGCCGCGGTGTGCCCCGCGTCCTGCGCGCCGCGCCCGAACTGCGGCTGATCCGGCGCGAGACGTACATCCGCGACGTCCTGCTCCCGCTGGCCCGTCACCTCGACGAGGATCTGCGGCGCCACGCCGAGGACGCCGCCCTCGCCCTCGGGCACCCCCCGGAACGGGCGCGGGCGCTCGCCGCCGCGGTCGCCCTCGTCGACGCCGTCGAGGCACGACGCTGCGCCGACGCGGACGAGAAGGCGGCCGACGGCGTGGACACCGCCCGGCTGCTGCGGGAGATCGGCGCCGTCTCGCGTGCGCTGCGCCGCCGGGACGCGGTCGAGGCGGTGCGCGCCCGCGCCGCCGTCCTCGGATCCGCTCAGGGCACGAGGTAGCCGTGGGGGCGCCGGGGTTGGCGTCCGAGGTAGCTGAGGGGGCGCCGGGGTTGGCATAGTGCACGACGGGGGCTGGCAAAGTGCACGATGACCGCACGAGCACACCGGGACGGTGCCGAGAACAGTGCGTAGGTGGCGTACGAGCAAGGAGATGCGTCGGCTCGCCGACGCCCTCATCGACCCCATGCAGGTGCCCCTGCCCACGGACCCCGAGACGCTGTTCGCCGCACTCGTCGACTCCGTGAGCGCCTGGCGGGGCCGGGAGGTCACCGTCCACCGCGAGGTCTTCCCGCCGCACACGGCGAGCGGGCTGTGGCTGGAGCGCGAGGGGCAGGACATCGTGGTCGTCGACCGGCGGGCCGCGGTGTGGCACCAGATCGTGATCCTCTGCCACGAGGTGTGGCACATGAACCGGCGGGACGACGAGCCGGTGGATCTCGGTGAGCTGCCGCGGCCGGTCGCCGCGCGCACCGACTTCAGCCTCGCCGAGGAACAGGAGGCGGACCGTTTCGGGATGCTGATGGGCCGCAGGCTGCGGGCCTGGCTCGAGGCGTCCCCCGACGCGGTGTCCGCCGCCGGCGGCGACGGCACCGGCGGCCCCCAGGATCTCGCCGGCCGCATCGGGGCGGCGCTGGGCTATCGCGGGACACGCGGATGAACGGCCTGACCAACTACCTCAGCTGCGGCGTGCTGTGGCTCGGACTCGCCCTGAAGGCGCCCGACCTGGTGCGCCACCGGCACGACCCTTATCTGCGGGCCATCTGTGCGGTACTGGGCCTGGCCGGACTGTGCTTCTTCCTCGGCGCGCCCCCCACCATCGGCGCGGTCAACCGCCTCAGCGGCGTCGCCAACCTCGCGGCTCCGCTGACGTACGCGGCGATCACCGCGTACGGCGCCGCCTCCCAGGTGCTGATCGTGCGCTGGCGGGGCGGCCAGGGCGTACGGCGCACGGCGCGCCGGTGGATCATCGCCTACACGGGGGTGGCCGTCGGCATCGGTACGACGTTCGCGCTGGGTGACGCGCCCGTGGAACGCCGTACCGATCTGGACACCTACTACGCGACGACGCCGTTCATCGCCGAGATGATCGTGCTGTACCTGGTGGCGCACCTCGTCGCCGCCACCGTCACCCTGGTCTCCGCGCTGCTGTGGGCCCGCCGGGTGACCGGCTGGCTGCGCGCGGGGCTGCTCGTGCTGGGCGTGGGCACGCTGTGCGGCGCCGGGTACAGCGCCGCCAAGCTCGTCGCGGTGGGCGCCCGCTGGACGGGGCACGACTGGTCGCCGCTGGACACCGCCGTCTCACCGGCCGCGGCGGGACTCGGCGCCCTGCTCACCTCGGTCGGCATCCTCGTACCGCTGGCCGGGCCCCGGCTCGCCGAGTGGCAGCGTGCCCGGCGGGCGTACGTGCGGCTCGCGCCGCTGGAACGGGCGCTGGACGACGTCCTGACCCGCCGCGCCCTGCGCCTGCCCCGGCCGCGCTGGGCCACCCCGCCCACGCGTCTCATCTGGCGCCAGACCAGCATCCACAACGCGCTCGGCCACCTCGGCAGCGCCTACGACCCGCTCCTGTACGCCCGCACCCACCGGGCCGCGCTCGAGGCCACCGGCGATACAGCCGGCGCGGCCGCGACGGCCTGGGCGGCGGTGATCGCCGCGGCGGCGGAACGGGACCGGGAGGACCGGGCCGGGCCGCCCTCGCCGGCGGACCCGCACCTGCCGCCGCCCGACGGGGCACCGGCCCGCCTCACGGCACCGGCCACCCGTGCGGAGGTGCGTCCCGTACGGCTCACGGCACCGGCCGACCCGGCTCCCGTACGGCTCACGGCACCGGCCGACCCGGCTCCCCCGCGGCTCGTCGCGGTGGCCGGCGAGCCGGGTTGTCTTCCTCCGGGAGGTCCCGTCGATCTGGCCGGAATCGCGGACGCGTTCGCCGTGATGCGCGGGCGGGCGCGGGGCGCGGACGGAGTGCTGGTGCGATGAGCCTCGTCGTGTATCTGGCCGCCTGCGTGTTCGCCCTGTCCTCCGTGCTGCTCCTGCGCCGGCCCGGCACCGCCCTGCGCGACCCGCTGACGGTGTCCACGTGCGTGGCGATCGTCCTCGGCTCGCTCGTGTTCGTGTGCGCCGCCCCCCTCACGCTCGCCGCCGTCAACGACCTGACCGGCATCCCCAACTTCGGCGCCCCGCTGACGTACGGCATGCTCTCCGCGTACAGCTGCTCGCTGCTGATCCTGCTGATCAACTGGCGCGGCGGCTCCCGGGAGCACGTGCGGCGGCTGGTGCTGCGCTGCGTCGCCGCCTACGGCGCGCTGATCGTCGCCATCGTCGTGCTGTTCGCCCTCGCCGACGCCCGCATCGAGCGGCTCACCGACCTCGACACCTACTACGCGACCACGCCCGGCCTGCGCGAGATGATCCTGCTGTACCTGCTGGGGCACAGCGCGGCCATGCTCGCCATGTGCGCGGTGTGCCTGAAGTGGGGCCGCGAGGTCACCGGTCTGCTGCGCGCCGGGCTGCGCCTGATCCTGACCGGCGCCCTGCTGGACCTGCTGGGCTTCCAGGCCGCCAAGTACGCCGCTGTGGCGGCCCGTTGGTCCGGTCACGACCTGGACTTCCTGTCCACGACCGTCGCGCCGCCCATGGCCTCCCTCGGCGCGCTGATCTGCTCCGCCGGGTTCGTGCTGCCGAGGCTGCTGCCGGCGGTCGTCGCGCAGTGGCGCGGCTACGGCGAGAACCGCACGCTGCGCCCCCTGTGGTCCGCGGTGCGCTTCGCCTCCACCGCCCCCAAGCCGGAGGCCCGTTGGTGGTGGCTGCCGCAGGAGCGGCTGCGCTGGCGCGAGGTGTCCATCCACGACGCGCTGCTCGCGCTGGCCCCCTACTTCGACGAGCGGGTGCGTGTGCGCGCCCTGGACGAGGCGCTGCGGGCCGGCCGCTCCGCGCACCGGGCGCGGATCGAGGCGGAGGCCGCCATGCTGGCCGCCGCCACCCGGCGGGCCGCCGCGCAGGAGCCGCCGCTGGACACGCCGAGCCCCTACCGGCTGCACGCCACGGAGGTTCCCGGCACCAGCGGCCTGGTGGAACTGGCCCGTGCGCTGTCCCGTTCCCCCCTCGACGCGGCCGGGCGCGCGGGTACGGTAAGGGCCGCCTCCCCCCGCTGAACTCCCGTTCGCCGACCGAAGGAGCCCCATGCCGCACAGAGCTGTCGTCATCGGAGCCGGCCTGGCCGGGATGCTGGCCGCGGCGGCGCTGTCGGCCACCGTGGACGAGGTGGTCGTGGTGGAGCGGGACGACCTTCCCGACGGTCCCGGCCACCGCAAGGGGCTCCCGCAGGGCCGGCACGCCCATCTGCTGATGCCGGGTGGCCTGGCCGCGATGGAGGAGCTGATACCGGGGGTGAGCGTGCGTCAGGCGCTGCTGGCGGCCGGTGCGCGCGAGGTCCCGCTCGGCTCCGGCATGCTGGCGCTCACCTCCGAGGGCTGGCTGCGGCGCTGGCGCGACGGCGGGCCCCGCATGATCACGTGCAGCCGGGCGCTGCTGGACTGGGTGGTGCGGGACCTGGTGCTGGAGCGCCCCGGGGTCCGGATCGAGCGGGGGCGGGCGCTGGAACTCACCGGCTCCCGCGGCCGTGTGCGCGGTGTGCGGGTCGAAACGGGCGCCGGACGGGAGGAGTTCGCCGCCGACCTGGTGGTCGAGGCGTCCGGGCGCGGCTCGCGGATCGTCGGCTGGCTGGAACGGCTCGGGGTGTCGGGGATACGGGAGAGAACCGTGGACGCCGGGCTCGTCAACGCCACGCGCGTGTACCGCACGCCCGAGGGCGCCGAGGACTTCCCGCTGGCCGTCGTGCAGGCCGACCCGTACGTGTCCCGGCCGGGCCGCAGCGGCATGGTGCTGCCCATCGAGGGCGGCCGCTGGATGGTCAGCCTCGCCGGCACCCGCGGCGGTGAGCCTCCGGCGGACCCGGACGGCTTCCTGCGGTACACGCTGGACCTGCCGCACCCGATCGTGGGGCGGCTCATCTCCGGCGCGGAGCCGCTGGGCGACGTGCACGTCAGCCGCAGCACCCGGAACTCCCGCCGCTATCTGGAGCGGGTGCGGGAGTGGCCGGAGGGTCTCGTGGTGCTCGGCGACGCGGTGGCGACGTTCAACCCGGCCTACGGGCAGGGCATGTCGGTGGCCGCGCTGGGCGCCGCGGGGCTGCGCCGCGAGCTGGAGCGCGGCGGGCCCACCGCGCCCGGCCTGGCGCGCCGGGTGCAGCGCGTAGCGGCCCGGGCGGTGGAGGCGGCCTGGGCGTCGGCGGTCGGCCAGGACATCTGGTTCCCGGACGTGCGCGGCGGCCGGCCCGGTGTCGCCGACCGCCTCGTCACCCGCTACTCCCGCCGCCTGACGGGCGCGGCGACCTCTTCCTACGACGCGGCACGGGTGCTGTGGGACCTCACCAGCCTGCGCACGGGCCCGACCCGCCTCCTGCGCCCCGACGCACTCCTGGCCGCCGTCACGGGCCCCCTGCTCCCGCCCCTGTCGGGACCACCCCTGACCCCGACGGAACGCAAGATCCTGGCAGACCTGGACCACACGGGGCGGGGGGAGCCGGGACACGGGTGAGCCCCGCCGGGCGGTGGAGCCGGGGGCGGCTCAGCGCCCGGCGGGCGGCGGGGCCGGGGCGCGGCTCAGCGCCCGGCGGGCGGCGGGGCCGGAGCGCGGCTCAGCGCCCGGCGGGCGGTGGGGGCCGGGGCCGCATGCGGAAGCCCCCGCCCGGTAAGCCGACGCGGCACGCGCGAACCCTGGCGGGACGAGCCAGGACCGCATGCCGAAACCCCGCCCGCAAAAGCCGACGCGGCACGGGGAAACCCGGCAGGAGAAGCCGGCACGGCACGCGGAACCCCCGGCGGGTCGGCCGCCCTCCCGCCGGCGTGGCGAACCCACCGCCCCGTCCCCCGCCCCCGGCGGCCCCGGGCGCGGTCAGCCCGCGAACGGCGGCTGGGGCAGGCCCTTGCCCGCGTCCGGGACGACCAGCAGGGAACCGGCCGTCGGATGCGGTGCGGCCAGACCCACGCGGGCCGTGGTGACGTAGAGGTCCGTCAGGTCCGGGCCGCCGAAGGCGCAGGCCGTCACCCTCGGCGTGGGCAGCGCGATCGTCCGGTCCAGGCGGCCGTCGGGCGTGTAGCGGCGTACCGCCGCACCGTCCCACAGCGCCACCCACACACAGCCGTCGGCGTCGACCGTGAGGCCGTCGGGGAAGCCGGCGCCCTCCTCGATCCCGGCGAACGGCCGCCGGTCCGTCACGCGTCCGCCGGCATACGAGAAGACGTCGACGCGGCGGGTGGGTGAGTCGATGTAGTACATGAGGCGGCCGTCCGGGCTCCAGCCGGTGCCGTTGCTCACCGCCACGTCGTCGAGGACCCCCTCGGCCGCGCCGTCGCCGGTGAACCGGGACAGGGTGCCGCCGCCCGGCGCCTCGTCGTAGCGCATGGTGCCCGCCCACAGCGCGCCGTCGGGGGCCACGGCGGCGTCGTTGGCGCGGCGCCCCGGCACCGGCTCGTGGTGCAGCCAGCGGAAGGCGCCGTCGGGGTCGAGCAGACCGACACCGTCGCGCAGGTTGAGCACCAGGCCGCCGCCGGCGCGGGGCTTGGCCGCGCCGACGTGCTGCTCGGTGGCGCGCACCGTGCGGCGGCCGGTGACGGGGTCGTAGGTGTGGACACGGCAGCCGAGGATGTCCAGCCAGATCAGCCGGCCGGCGGCCGCGTCCCAGGTCGGCCCCTCGCCGAGCATCGCCTCGGCCCGTACCGCGACCTCGTACGCCGGCCCGCTCACACCGCGCTCCGGTGGCCGAGGTTCTCCGACAGCTCGGCGGCGCCCTTCGCGGCGAGCTGCTCCAGCTCGGCCCGGCGCTCCTCGCTCCAGCGGATCATCGGCACGGAGATGGACAGCGCGGCCACGACCCGTCCGGTGCGGTCGCGCACGGGCGCGGCCACGCAGGACACGTCCGGGTTGGACTCGCGGGACTCCACCGCGATGCCGCGCGCGCGGATCTCGGCCAGGGCCTCGCGCAGGGCGGCCGGATCGGTGATGCTGTTCGGGGTCATCGCGACCAGCTCGGCGTCGTCCGGGACGCGGGCGGCGAGCTCCTGCTCCGGGAGGGAGGCCAGCAGCATCTTGCCCACCGAGGTGCAGTGCGCGGGCAGCCGGCGGCCGGCCGCGGACACCATCCGCACCGCGTGGGTGGAGTCCACCTTGGCGATGTAGATGACGTCGGTGCCCTCCAGGATCGCCACGTGCACGGTCTCGTCGCAGGTCTCGGCGACGGCGCGGGCCACCTGCTGCCCCTCGGCGGCGAGGTCCAGCTGCTCGGCGTAGCGGCTGCCGAGCTGGTACGGGCGCACGCCGAGCCGGTAGCGTCCGGGCTGGCCGGGGACGGTGACCAGGTACTGGCGGGCGGCGAGCGTGGTGACCAGCTCGTGCACGGTGGTGCGCGGCAGTTGCAGCTTGCGCACGATGTCGGGGGCGGAGAGCGTGCCGTCCCCGTCGAGGAAGAGCTCCAGAATGTCCAGAGCCCGGGTCACGGCAGGTACGAGGCGTCCCACGACCGGCCCCCTCCCTTGTGTGGTCAGTAAGCCTGCGTTCGATATTTCAACAGGCGGTCGGCATGACGAACACAGGCTAGTCATATCCCGATCGCCCGGGCAATGGTCCGGACGCGCGTGGCCGGTCTGAGGAACGATGGAGGACGTGCCGCCCTCCTCTGCGCGCCCCGCCGCCCCCTTCACCCGCCGTGACTTCCAGCTGGTGTTGCTGCGCCGCATGGCCGATCACAACCCGGAGCTGGTGGACGACGCCCGCCGCACCCTCGGTGTCTCCCTGGCCGAGATGCGCGAGGCGAACAGACGCTGGCAGGCGATGGTCCGCTCGCCCCGGGCCCGCGCGGCGGCGTCCCGCTACCGATCGGTGCTCGGCCCGCCGGAGGCCGAGTCGAAGCGCGCTGTCGGCGACCTGGAGTGCGCCGCCTGGCAGTGGCCGCTCCCTCTCTGGCCCGACCTGCGCTTCGAGGTCCTCGTCGGCCCGCGCGGCGCGGTCTGGAACGAGTGGCTGGTCCGCGCCCCGGACTCCCCCGGCCCCGACCTGCGCACCCTGGAGGACCTGACCCCCTGGTCGTGCACGGTCGACGAGGCGGCCCGCGCCTTCGCCCCCGCCCGCCCGCTCGAGGGCACGGCCCCGACCCGCTGGGGCCTGGCCTTCACCGCCCCGGACGCGGCGGGAGCGCGCCACGAGGTGGTGGCGGAGTTCACCTGGGGCCTCCTGCAACGCACGGCGGTCACTTCACACCCGAGGTGACCGCGCTCCCAAGAAAGAGGGCGCGGGGAACCGCGCGACCGGCCACCGGACCACCCCCACCCGCACCCGCACCCGCACCCGCCGACGATCAGAAACCCGGCAGAGGCGAAGCCACCGTGGGGTAGGAAAGGACCGGCGCCCACCAAAGGAGACCACGTGCCCTCCCTCTTCCCCACGCTCACCGGAACCCCGGACACGCAGGAAGCCCTCCACTTCCCCGACCGTCGGCTGACCTACGCGGAACTCGCCGCCGCCGCCGGAGCCGTGGGCGAGAGGGTGCGGGGCCACGCCCGGGTCGCCGTGTGGGCGACCCCCGCGCCGGAGACCGCCGTAGGTGTCGTCGGCGCACTCCTCGCCGGCACGGCCGCCGTCCCCCTCAACCCCAAGTCGGGCGAGAAGGAACTGCGGCACATCCTCACCGACAGCGCCCCCGCCCTCGTCCTGGCCGCCCCCGGCGACGACCTCCCCGCGGCCCTGGACGCATACGAGCGCGTCGACGTCGACGTACGCGCCGCCGGGCCCGTCCCCGACGACCGGGCGGCCGACGAGACGGACCCGGCACTCGTCGTCTACACCTCCGGCACCACCGGCCCGCCCAAGGGCGCCGTCATCCCGCGCCGGGCGATCGCCGCGACCCTGGACGCGCTCGCCGACGCCTGGCAGTGGACCGGCGCGGACGTGCTGGTGCACGGGCTGCCGCTGTTCCATGTGCACGGGCTGGTGCTGGGCGTCCTCGGCCCGCTGCGGCGCGGCGGCTCGGTGCGCCACCTCGGCAGGTTCAGCACCGAGGGCGTGGCGAGGGAGCTGGGCGCGGGCGCCACCATGCTCTTCGGCGTGCCGACCATGTACCACCGCATCGCCGAGGCCCTGCCCGCCGACCCGGAGCTGGCGAAGGCGCTGGCCGGGGCCCGGCTGCTGGTGTCGGGGTCGGCGGCGCTGCCGGTGCACGACCACGAGCGGATCGCGGCGGCGACCGGGCGGCGGGTCGTCGAGCGGTACGGCATGACCGAGACGCTGATGAACACCAGCGTGCGCGCCGACGGGGAGCCGCGGGCCGGGACGGTCGGGGTGCCGCTGCCGGGCGTGGAGCTGCGGCTCGTGCAGGAGGACGGCTCCCCGGTGCCGGCGTGCGACGGGGAGACCATCGGCGAGATCCAGGTGCGCGGTCCGAACCTGTTCACCGCGTACCTGAACCGGCCGGACGCCACCGCCGCCGCGTTCACCGACGACGGCTGGTTCCGCACCGGGGACATGGCGGTGCGCGAGGCGGACGGGTATGTGCGGATCGTCGGGCGCAAGGCCACCGACCTCATCAAGAGCGGCGGGTACAAGATCGGAGCCGGGGAGATCGAGAACGCGCTGCTGGAGCACCCGGGGGTGCGGGAGGCGGCGGTCACCGGGGAGCCGGACCCGGACCTGGGCGAGCGGGTGGTGGCGTGGATCGTCCCGGCGGACCCCACGGCGCCGCCGTCCGCCGAGGAGCTGGCCGGCCATGTCGCGGACCGGCTCGCCCCGCACAAGCGACCCCGCGTGGTCCGCCATGTCGACGCCCTCCCCCGCAACGACATGGGCAAGGTCATGAAGCGGGCGCTGTCCCATGGCTGAGCGCGGGTCCGCCCGGGCGGCCCTCGCCCTGGTCACCGACGACTTCACCGAACTGCCCGCCCCCGGGCGGCGGTCGCGGCCCGACGGCCCGCTCGGCTGGCAGGGCTACGACGACGCCCGCGCCCGCGCCGCCGGACGCACCGGCGAGGAGGAGTCCGTCGTCTGCGGCACCGGCACCGTCGAGGGCACCCGGGCGGTGCTGATCTCCTTCGAGTTCGGATTCCTCGGCGGCTCGCTCGGCGAACGCACCGGCGACCGGCTGGAGCAGGCGTACAGCCATGCCCGCGCCCACCGGCTGCCGGTCGTGCCGCTGGTCGCCACCGGCGGCAGCCGGATGCAGGAGGGCATGCTCGCGCTCACCCAGCTCCAGCGGGTGGCCCGGCAGTCGGCACTGACCCGCGAGGCGGGACTGACGCAGATCGCGGTCCTGCGGGACCCGACGACGGGGGGCGGCTGGGCAACGCTCGGCGCGGGCGCCGACGTGGTGCTCGCGCTGCCCGGCGCCCAGGTCGGCTTCGCGGGCTCACGGGTACGGCCGCCGGACTCCGACCCGGCCGCGTACACGGCCGAGGCGCAGGTGGCGGCGGGGTCGGCGGACGCGGTGGTGGAGCCGGGTGAGCTGCGGGCGGTGCTGGGGCGGTGGCTACGGCTGCTGACCCGCCCGTCCGAGGCGCCCGCACCGGTGCCGCAGGCGCTCGGGGCGCGGGAGCTTCCGGTCTCCGGCTGGGACGCCGTCCAGCGGGCCCGGGACCCCCGGCGCCCGCGCGCACGGCAGTACCTGGACGCCTATTTCACGCAGCGCGTCGCGATCTCCGGCGACCGCTGCGGGGGCCGGGACCCGGACGGCATGCTCTGCGGGTTCGGTGAGCACCAAGGGCGGACGGTGGCCTACGCCGCGCAGACCGGCACGGCGACCCGGCCGGCCGGCTACCGCACCGCGGCCCGGCTGATCCGGCTCGCGGACCGGCTCCGCGTTCCCGTGCTGACGCTGGTGGACACGCCGGGCGCGGCCAACGACGCCGAGGCCGAGCGGCAGGGCGCGGGCCCGGCCATCGCGGAGGTGTTCGCGGCGGTCGCGTCGGCTCGGACGCCGGTGACGACGCTGGTGATCGGTGAGGGCGGCTCGGGCGGCGCGCTGGCGCTCGCGGCCCCCGGCACCACATGGGCCACTCCGGACAGTTACTTCTCCGTCATCGCGCCCAACCTCGCGGCGGCCATCCTCAAGCGCCCCCAGGAGGAGGTCGAGGCGACGGCGGCCCAACTCCGTATCCGGCCGCAGGACTTGGCGGAGCTGGGCGTGATCCGAACAGGCGATCAGTTGTTCCCTTGAACAGGTGATCGTCACCCGTGAGGGCGACTGCGGCGGGTGAGACCCCGGATACTAACGGTGTGCGAGCGACGGGCTGCAGACCGTGGTCGACGCACAGGTCCCACATCACAGCACCACCGCAAGGAGAACCACGATCATGAACCTGCTCACCGACGTCCTGGCCGGCCTCTTCCACTTCATCGGCTGGCTGGTCTGAGGGCGAAGGCCCGCAGCAGCGACAGCGGCGCCGTCTCCCCGTCCCAGGGAGGCGGCGCCGCCGTTTCGTGTATCCGGAAGCGGGCTACCTCACACCCACCGCGCCCAGGATCTCCTGGCGCACCGAGCCGCCGTGGTCGTCACGGGCGAAGGCCCGAAGCGACACCGAACCGGCGCCGCGCGGAACGCTGAGCGTGCCGCGCCACGACGCGCCGGAACCGCCGAGGCGCACCGGACTCCAGGTCTTCCCGCCGTCGTACGACACCTCGAGCCGGCCCCCGCCGAGCGTGCCGGTGCCGGGCGCGCCCTCGACGTGGGAGGCGCTCAGGCCCACCGGGACGCGGCTGCCGCCCCGGACGTCGCCGGCGAGGTCGGTGTCGATGTCGTAGGCGAGGTTGATCAGCGGCAGGAAGGTCTGCCGGTCCTCGGGGGTCGCGGCCGAGCGGAAGGTCCACTCGGAGCGGCCCCGCGTGGCCCTGCCCCAGCGGGCGGCGTCGAGGGCCGTCTCGGTGACGACGGTGTACTCGTGCGCGTCGGCGGGGGCGTCCCACACGTACGCGGCGGAGCTGCGGCCGGTGTCGACCAGCGTCCCGTCGAGGTAGACGGACGTGGTCTGGCTCATGCCGCTGTCCTCGCTCCACACGTCGCCGAAACCGGTGTGGTCGGGCCCCGAGTCGCCCCAGCCGGGCGTGTTGAACTGCAGCTGGTTGCCGCTGCGCTGCTGCCCCCAGCCGAGCCCGGTGCCGAGCCAGGGGTGCCACACGGGCCGGAACCAGTTCAGCCCGGGCCGGGTGCCGCCCCGGTAGGCGACGAGCCCGCTGCGCTCCTCCAGCGCCCCGTCGGCGGCCGTCACGGACTCGTGCCACAGCTGGCCGGGGCCGGTGGAGACGTAGTCGGTGCGCTCGGCCGGGAAGTCGGCGCGCTCCTGGAAGCCGATGCCGATGGGGAAGGTGCCGGTGATCGAGTACCGGAACTCGCCGCCGGAGACCGGCTTCGCCGCGTGGAACTTCACCCCGACCGAGGCGAGTTGGCGGGCGCCGGGCGCGTAGGTGAGGTCGCGGTCCGGGATCGCGCCCGGGTGCCCCTCGGACAGGTCGTACACATAGGGCGTGTCGCGCGTGATCGTGAGGTCCACGCGTGCCGCCTGACCCAGCCGCCGGGCGTCGGCCGTGTTCAGCGTGGCGATCGGGAACGGCCGGTCGCCGCCGTCGTCCGGGCCCCACCAGGCGTTCAGGCGGCCGGGCGCGTCGTCCGTGACGAACAGGGCCTTCACGCCCGCGTCCTGCGCGGCCTGCGCGAGGGCCACCGGGTCGGTGCCGTCGGTGAGCCGCACGAGGACCGCCTTGCCCGCGACGCCGGTCAGGGGGCCGGTGCCGACGTCGGCCAGCGGCAGCCGCAGCCGCCCGTCGGTGAGGGCCCCGCCGGGCTGCGCGACGGCCTCGCCGACCCCGCGCACCTCCATGAGCGGCTTGCCGAGCCGCCACACGGTCCGGTACTCGAAGGTGCCCTGCGTGACCTTCCGGGTCGGCGCCGCGAACACGCTGTCGTACCTCACCGGCACCTGGACCGCGCCGAACAGATCGGAGCCGCCCGCGGCACGGTCGTACTCCATGAGCAGCTGACGGGTCTCGGTCGGCCGCCCGGTCTCGGCCCGCACCTCCCGCAGCGTGCGCCCGTCCAGGGTGATCTCGCGGTCGCGGTCCAGGGTGACCTCGGGGGCGGCGAGGAAGCCGAGGCCGAGGGAGTCGGCGCCATGGCTGCCGCGCACGTCGAGGAAGGAGGTCAGGCTGTACGTCCCCGGCTTCAGGCGCAGCGTCAGGGTGCCGGAGTCGCCGACCTGCGCGGGGAAGGCGTCCACGCCGGCCGCGAGCTGCTGCACGGCGAGGTCCGCGGCCGCGGGCGCCCCGGCGCGGTCCTTGACGTGCACGGTGAGCGTGTACCGCTCCTCCTCCTTGACCAGCCCGAACGCGGTGTGCGCGACGGGTGTGCCGGCCGCGTCCACGGCGACGACCTGTCCGCTGGTGTCGCCGACGGGTGCCTTGGCGCCGTCGCCGGTGAGCGTGGTGGAGGCGGTGCCGTGCGCGGGGACGGTCAGGGCGGTGTCGGCGAGGGTGGCGACGCCGTCCGGCGCACCGGTGACGGAGAGCTTCAACGCGACCGGTGCCTCACCGGAGTTGCTGTAGGTGAGGGTGCGGGTCACCGGCTGGTTCGCGTCGTACGGCCAGCGGTAGAAGCCGAGGTCGGCGCTGCCGGTGGCGGTGACGGTCGCGCCGATCGCGTCGGGCACGCTGACCCGGCCGCTGCCCAGCTGGTAGGCGGAGGCGTCCAGTTGCTTCGAGGTGGACATCAGCGCGTCCTTGAGCCGCGCACCGGTCCAGTCAGGGTGGCGCTGCGCGAGCAGCGCGGCGACACCGGCGACATGCGGGGTCGCCATCGACGTCCCGCTCATCGAGGTGTACGGCCCGCTGCCCCCGGTGAGCCCGGAGCGGGCGGCGAGGATGTCCACGCCCGGCGCGGAGACGTCGGGCTTGAGGGCGTTGTCGCCGTGGCGGGGCCCGGCGCTGGTGAAGTAGGCGGCCCGGTCGGCGGAGTCGACGGCACCGACGGTGAGCGCGGCGTCGGCGGCGCCGGGCGAGCCGATGGACGAGGGCGCGCCCGTGTTGCCCGCGGCGATCACGAACAGGGCGCCGGTCTCACGGGTGAGGGTGTTCACGGCCTGCGCCATGGGATCGGTGCCCTCGCTCGGCTCGCTGGAGCCCAGACTCATCGAGACGATCCTGGCGCGGACGTCCTTCGCGGCCCACTCCATGCCGGCGATGATCTGCGACTCGCTGCCCGAGCCCTGGTCGCTGAGCACCTTGCCGACCGCGAGCGTGGCATCGGGTGCGACGCCCTTCTCCCGGCCGTCGGAGGCGGCGCCGCTGCCGCCGACGGTGGAGGTGACGTGGGTGCCGTGACCGTTGCGGTCGGCGACCTCCTGGCCCTCGATGAAGCTCTTCGCCGCGGTGACCCGGCCCGCGAGGTCGGGGTGGGTGACGTCGACGCCGGTGTCGAGGACGGCGACGGTGACGCCCTTGCCGGTCAGCCCGGCCTCCCAGGCCCGCGGTGTGCCGATCTGGGTGTTGCTTTCGGCCATGTCGGCCGTGACCCGCGCGTCGAGCCACACCTTCTCCACGCCGCCCTGTCCGGTGACCGCCTGCCAGAACGCGCGGCCCTTGGGCGCCCGCACGGCGTCCCCGCGCACGCTGGGCAGCGCCCGCACCCGCTCGGCCCCCCGGGGCAGGGCCGCGCGCACCCCCTTGCCGTGGGTGACGATCAGCGGCAGCGCGCCGGCCTCGTCGTCGGTGAGGTGCTGCCGGATCAGGGCGCTGACGTCGAACAGCCGCCGGTCGAGGGTGCCCGCCCGCAGATACGGCAGCGCCTCGTCCGGTACGACGCTGATCTCGCCGTTCGCGCTCTGCGTGCGCACGGCACCGCTCGCGCCCCGGGGCCGCTGGACGGTGACGGTCCGCTTGCCGCCGCCGAGGTCGGTGACGGTCACCCGGTCTCCGGTGACGAGGGTGACGGTACGGGCGGCGTCCGCGGTCCGTGCGGCGCTCGCGGTGGGTGCGGTGGTGGCCGTACCGGGGCCGGGCGCCGCGCCCGCGCCCGTCGGCAGCAGGGCGATCACGAGCCCGGCCGACAGGAGACTCGCCCCGCGTCTGACTGGTCCTCTGCTCATCCACGCCTCATTTCGTCGTGTGTCCGACGAGTGTCACGGGGCTTGTGGGGACGGGGAGTTGACGGGAGGCGGCGGAAAGGCGCCCTGGCGGGTTTCCGCCAGGGGTGCGGTGACCGGCGGCGGAACCCGGTTCACCGGACGGGCAGGGTCCGCAACAATGTCCACGGCAAGGTCACGACAGCACGGGGGAGTTGGCGGCACGTTGGACGAGTTGGTGGAGTTCACGACCGAGGACGGCGCACTGGTCGTGGTGGAGGGCGTCGAGGACGCCGCGGGTGCCCGGCTGGTCTCGCGCGGCGGGACCGCGCAGGCCGCGCGTACCTTCGAGGGCTCCCTGGCGGGCGTACGCGCGGCGGCCGAGTCGGCGCTGCGGGTGCTGCGCGACGGGACGCTGAAACCGGACGCGGTGGAGCTGGAGTTCGGCGTGAAGATGAGCGCTGAGGCGGGTGCCGTCATCGCCAAGGGAGCCGCCGAGGCGCATCTGGTCGTCAAGCTGAGCTGGTCGCCCGGCGGCTCGGCGCGGGATGCGCAGACCTCGTCATGAGCACCACCGCCTGGCACGCCCGCGTCGTCTGCGGCAGCGAGGTCGGCGCCGGTTTCCTCGTCTCCGCGCGCCACGTCCTCACCTGCGCGCACGTGGTCCGGCAGGCCGGCACGGACCCGGTCGGCGTGACCTTCCCCAACTCCCGTCACCTCGCCGGGTTATCTGCCGTCGTGGCGGTGCACGGCGGCTGGCAGGGCGGCGCGGCGGACCCCGGCGACCTCGCGGTGCTGGAGCTGTCCGAGGACGTGCCCCTCGCCCCGGCCCGGTTCGCGGCGCCCGGCGCCGAACGCGGCGGCCGGCAACTCGTCGCCTACGGCTTCCCGCGCGGCTACGACGAGGGCATGCTCGCCTCCTACCGGGCGCTGCCCGGCCCGCGGATCTCCGACGAGTGGGTGCAGCTGGAGGCGCTCACCGGGCACGGGCAGCCGCTGGCGGCCGGATTCAGCGGGGCCGCCGTGACGCTGGAGGACGGTTCGGTCGTCGGCATGGTCACGGCGGTCGCGGGCGGCCGGGACGTGCGGGTGGGCCGGATGCTGCCCACCGAGGTCATGGCCCGCTACTGGCCGGGCCTCGGCGAGCTGGTGCCGACCGGCCACCGGCCCGAGACGCTGCGCCGGCTGTACGCGCTGGTGCGCCGGGCCGAGGCGCAGGGCCGGGCGGGCGACGCCAACCGGCTGTACGGGGACGCGGTGGGGGCCTTCGGGCCGCCGCTGCCCCCGGGCGGCTTCGCCTCGCTGGCCGCGGCGGCTGCGTACGTGCAGTGGGAGGTGCCCGAGCCGGAGGCCGCGGCCCGGCTGGCCGACCGGCTGGAGGAACTCCTCGACGGGGCCGTCGCGGCGCAGCCGCCCGCCGCCTGGTCGCCGGTCGTGGTGGAGATCGACCACAGCGGCGAGGGGCCCGGCCAGGTCACCGTCGAGGTGTCGGCGTACCGCGACGGTCGGCGCCGGCCCGTCGGCACCCGCCGGCTGCCGAGGAACGCGGTGCGCGCCTACGTCCAGCAGCGCCTGGACGAGGCCGCCGACCAGCTAGCGCCGGACGCCGAGGAGCTGGTGACGTTCGTGCTGCCGCGCGAGTGGCTGAACGAGCCGGTCGCGCAGTGGGAGTGCAGCGCGGACGACAGTACGCCGCTGGGCTGCGCCTATCCGCTGGTGGTGACCGACCGGGCGCGGCACCGCAGCGGCCGGCTGCGGCACCAGCTGCGCAAGAAGTGGCAGAAGCTGGACGCCTCGCCGGGCGCGGACGTGCACCGCGTGGAGTGCGGCAGCCGGGAGCGCCCCGGCGGGCTGCGCAAACGGCTGTGGGACTCCGACGCGCACCTGGCGGGCTTCGCCGTGCCGCCCGCCTCGGCGGCCGAGCACTTCGCGGTCTCGCTCACCGTCCCGGTGCCGGTCCTGCTGTGGCGGCGCACCGGATGCCCCGGCACCGGGCACGACGGCCCGTGCGCGGGCACCGTGTTCCTCGACGAGCTGACGGCCTCCCTCACCGGCGTACCACCCGTCGAACTGCCGCGTCACGTGCAGAAGTTGCGGCTGGCGGCGGACGCCGAGGACCCGGACGGGCACTGGGCGCGCGAGCTGCAGCTGCTGTGGGACGACCCGCGCTGCTTCCCGGAGCCCGCCGCGAGCCTGCACACCCCGGTCGCCCGATAACCCCCTGGAGCCAAGGAAACCCATGCCTCTGTGGCCCGTCTACACCGGCACCGGCACCCCGCACGACGGCGTGGACCGGCTGCCGCCGCCCCCGCCCTGGCGGGCCTTCGACGGCGGCCCGGTGCTCGAGGTGCCCGACGAGCGCGCCGACGCCGCCGCCGTCTCCCCCGACCGCGCCCACCGCGCCGCCACCTACCAGGCCACCGAGGAGACCGTCCAGCTGGTCAACGCGGCCCTGTATCTGCGCCGCCCGCTGCTGGTCACCGGGCCGCCCGGGACCGGCAAGTCGTCGCTGGCGTACGCGGTGGCGCGGGAGCTGCGGCTGGGTCCGGTGCTGCGCTGGAACATCACCAGCCGCTCCACCCTGCACGACGGCCTGTACCAGTACGACCCGCTGTCGCGGCTGTACGCGGCCCGGCAGGGGCCGCACGCGGCGGACGCCGGGATCGAGCACCATCTGCGCCTCGGCCCGCTCGGCACCGCCCTGCTGCCGTACGCCCGCCCCCGCGCGCTGCTCATCGACGAGATCGACAAGAGCGACCTGGACCTGCCCAACGACCTGCTGAACGTGCTGGAGGAGGGCCAGTACGAGATCCCCGAGCTGGTGCGCTCCGCCCGGCACGCGCCCGAGGGCCGCGCCCAGGTGATGATCGACGGCACCGACGAGCGGGTGCCGGTGGAGCGGGGCCGGGTGCGCTGCCGGGCCTTCCCGTTCGTGGTGCTGACCAGCAACGGCGAGCGCGAGTTCCCGCCCGCCTTCCTGCGCCGCTGTGTGACCCTGCGGCTGCGGCAGCCCGGCGACGGGCATCTCGCCGAGATCGTACGGGCGCACCTGGGCGAGCCGGACGAGCGGGCGCGGGGGCTGATCGACCGGTTCCTGTCCCGGGCGGGCGCCGGGGACCTGGCCACCGACCAGCTGCTGAACGCGATCTACCTCGCCCGCTCCGCCGACCTGGACGCCACGTCCCTGGACGAGCTGGCGGAGCGGCTGATGCCGTATCTGGGCCAGGGCGCGCAGGCCGATGTCTTCTGACCCCTCCCCCGCGCCGCCGGCCCTGCCGGCGGCGCTGGGACGCCTCGCCGACGTGCTGGCCGAGGCGGCGGGCGGACCCCGGCCCACCGCGCTGGAGCTGGCGGAAGTGCTGTGGCTGGCCCGGCAGATGGACCACCGGGACGAGGAGCAGCCGGTACCCAGGGAGCCGCGGACGCCGCCCGTACCGCGCCGCCCGGAACCGGACGACCGGCCGCGCCCGGCGCCCGCGCCCCCGCGAGAGCCCGCCCCCGCCCCGCCGCGCGCCCCGCTGCACCTGCCCGCCCCGCGACCGGCCCCGGGCGCCACGACCGCACCGCACGCCTCGCTGCTGGCGCCCGCGCCGCCGATGCTGCCGCACCCGCTCGCCCTGCAGCGCGCCCTGCGCCCGCTGGGCCGCCGCGTCGACGCTCCCTGCGGCCGGGAACTGGACGAGCGGGCGACCGCCGAGCGCATCGCCCGGCTGGGCGCGGACCCGCAGTGGTGGCTGCCGGTGCTGCGCCCGGCCCGCGAACGCTGGCTGCGCCTGCACCTGGTGCACGACGCCGGGCCCACGATGCCGGTGTGGCGGCCCCTGGTGCGCGAACTGCACACCACGCTGGCCCGGTCGGGCCTCTTCCGCACGGTCACCGGCTACCGCGCCGACCCCGACGGCACGGTCCACGGCCCCGCCGCACCCGCCGACGGCCGTACGGTGCTGCTGCTGGTCAGCGACTGCATGGGCCCGCAGTGGCGGGAGGGCCCCGCGGGCAGCCGCTGGCACGCCACCCTGCGCCGCTGGGCCCGCCGGATGCCGGTGGCGGTCCTCCAGCCGCTGCCCGAGCACCTGTGGCGCGACACGGCCCTGCCCGCGGTCCCGGGCCGGCTGTCGGCCCCGCACCCGGCGGCCCCGGCGGCCGCCCTGGCCTTCACGCCGTACGAGCCGCCCGACCCGTACGAGGCGGACGCCCCGATCGTCCTGCCGGTGCTGGAGCCGGGGCCGCGCTGGCTGGCGAACTGGGCCGCGCTGCTCGCCATGCCCGGCCGCACCGAGGTCCCCGCCGCCGGCGCCGCCCTGCGCGGCCCGCTGCCCGCCGACGCCGGTGACCGCACGGACGTGTCCCGGCTGCCGGCGGAGGATCTGGTGCTGCGCTTTCGCGCGACGGCGTCCCCGGAGGCGTTCCGGCTGGCCGGGCATCTCGCCGTGGGCCGCCCGCACCTGCCCGTGATGCGGCTCGTCCAGGCCGCGGTGGAGCCCGATCCGCAGCCGCGCCACCTGGCCGAGGTGATCCTCAGCGGCATGCTGACGACGGTGCTCGGCCCACCGGGCTCCTACGCCTTCCGGCCCGGCGTACGGGAGGTGCTGCTGCGCAGCCTGCCCCGCTCGGCGCGCGAGAGCACGACGGAACTGCTGGAGCGGATCGGCGGCCTGATCGACACGGCGGCGGGCCGGGCACGGGGCGAGTTCCGGGCGGCGACCCCGGCGGAGTCGGGCCGCCCGCAGGGCGTGGACGGGGAGGCGTTCGCCCACGTCCGGCAGGACAGCGTGCGCCGGCTGACACAGAGCCGGGACGCCCAGGAGCTGTTCGCCGGGCGGTACCGGCTGCTCCGGCGGCTCGGCGTGGCGGGCGCGAGCTGGCTCGCGGAGGACACCGAGGACGGCGACGTGAAGGTCGTGGTGCGCCGGCACAGCCCGCTGATGTGGGCCGACGGCGGCTTCGAGGACATGGCCCGGCGCCTCGCGGCGGTCCGCCACCCCCGGATCGCGGCCGTCCGCGACCACGGAACGGCCGGCGGATTCACCTACCTGGTCCGGGAGTACGTCGAGGGGCAGCCGCTGACGGACAGGCTCGCCGGGTCCCCGCAGGCCCTCGGTGCGGCCGCCGCCGTCGCGTTGCTCCCGCCCCTGGTCGACGCCCTGGACGCCCTCCACGCGCACGGCCGCCCGCACGGCCGGTTCCGTCCCTCGCAGGTCCTGCTCACCGCGAGCGGACCGGTGCTGATCTGTCTCGACGGGCCGCCCGCGGACACCGGGAGCCGGGCGGAGGACCTGCGGACGCTGGGACATCTCCTGCCCTCGCTCTGCCCGGTGGAGGAGCTGCCCCCGCAGCCCGCCCGTGAACTGGCCACCGCGCGCTCCGAGCTCACCTCCGACCTCCCCGGGCACCAGGAGAGCGGCGCCGACCGGCTGCGCCGTCTGACCTGGCCGTCGGACCGGCTGCGCTACTGGCTGCTGGGCCCGCCCAAGGTCACCCGCGGGGACCGCGTGCTGCAGATCCCCCCGGGGTCGCCCCGGACGCTGCTCGGTGTGCTGCTGCTGCGAGGTGGCACCGCCACCCTGGAAGAGCTGGCCTCGGAGCTGTCACCGCAGCCGATGGGCCACGACTTCGTCACCCGGCGCCTGCGCGACCTGCGCGCGGCCCTGACACCCCACGCGGACATCGTCGTCGTCGACGGCACCGTGTCGCTGCGCCCGGCCCCCTCCACCGACGACGTCGACACACTGCTCGCCGCCCGCCTCGCCGGCCGTGCCCGGTCCGCCGACGACCCGGCGCGCCGCGGCGAACTGGCCCGCGAGGCGCTGAAGCTGTGGCGCGGCACTCCGCTGGACGGGGTGCCCGGACCCGCCGCCAGGGCCGCCCGCGCGGAGCTGGACTTCCTGCGCCGCGACCTGGAATCCCTGGCCGCCGCGGCGTCCCCGTGGCCCACCGTCTCCATCCGGACGGCAAGCCTGCGCCGCAGCCCGGAGGACCGCATCTCCCTCGAAGCGGCCGTGCACGAGGTCTTCTCCCGCTCCCTGTCCCCGCACCAGTACGAGGTGCTGGTCCGGGAGGACGGCTACCTCGTCCACACCGACCCCGCAGCCCCTCTCCTCCCCCTCCTGGTCGCCGTGGTGCGGATGTTCCCCGGCCTCCTGCCCGCCCAGGCCAGGCTGTGCGTGACGTTCCCGCGGGCCGTGCCGGCGGAACGGCTGTCCGAGGGCCGCCATGTCGTCGTCCCGCCCGCCCTGTACGAGGAGTTCGCCGCCAGCTCCGCCGCCGCGCGGCCCCCGCGGTTCCGGCCGCTGTGGGGTGCCTCGCCGCAGGACCCGCCCCTCGCCTGGTACTGCTCCCTGTCGCCGTCGGCCGACGAGGAGGAACGGGAGCTGGTCCGCGGGCCCCTCGTCGCCCGCGATCCCCGCGCACTCGCCATACCGGCCCCCGGCCGCACGGCCGTCGTGCACCTCGACGCCGACGGCCCCCTCACCCTCCTCGACCCGGCCCGCCCGCACCACACCGCCGAGGACCGCGTCACGACGTACTACGAGGTCGACCTGACACCCCGGCAGGCCCGGCACGAGATGACCCTGCCCAGCTCCGGCAAGGGTGACTTCACGGCCGTCGCCGAGCTGTCCTGGCGGGTCGAGGACCCGGTCGCGTTCGTGCACGCCCGCCCGGCGGACGTCGCCGCGCTGCTGGCGGCGCACGTGCGGGAGCAGGCCGCGCGGATCACCGGCCGGCACCCGGTGCGCCGGGCGGCCGGTGCCGAGCGGGCGGTCGACAACGAGCTGGTCCGCTGGCCGGTGCCGGGGCTCGCGGTGACGTGCCGGGTACGGCTGGCCCCGCGCGGGACGCTGCCGCCGGAGCCGCGGGCCCCGGGGGCGGCGGACGTGCCGCTGAGCGAGGTGCTGGCGCACGCGGGGACCGTGCTCATGGGTTTCGAGGGGCCGGTCGCCCGCCTCTTCTCCGCGGCGGCGGCCCGCGCGGCCGCGCTCGACCTGCTCGCGCTGGTCGGCGAGCACCGCGACCCCGAGGACGCGCTGACGGGCCGTCCACTGGCCGTGCAGGCGGTGCGGGAGGCGTCGGTGCACCCGCTGGACGTGCTGCGCACCTTCGCCCGCGACCGCCTCGGACCGCTGCTGCGCGCGCGCCTGGACGAGCTGGAGCTGCGGGCCGTGCCGGACGCTCCGACGACCCACCACTGCGCCGCACTGATCCGTGCCCTGCACGGCTCCGGGCGCCGGGTCCGCGTGATCACGGACGTGTCCGAGGAGGCCGCACGCCGCTACCTGGAGCCCTACCGGCTGCCGCTGGACGGCGTCCACGGCCGCGGCGACGACCTCACCCGGCTCATGCCCGACCCGGACTGCCTGCTGCGGGCACTGGACGGTGCGCCCGCGTCGGCCGCGGTGCTGATCGGGTCCTCACCGGCGGAGCTGGCGGCGGCGCGGCGGCTGGGGCTGCCCTTCGTGGGGCTGGCCCGCACCGCGCCGCTTCAGCGGCAGCTGCGGGAGGCGGGCTGCGAGATCAGCGTCCGGTCGCTGGATCCGCTGCTGGAGGCGGCGCGCGCCCTGCCGCCCGGCTGACGCCCCGTCTGCTCCGGTACGGGCGGGGCGCGTCGGAGGGTCGCGGGCGAAACACCCGTTCAGCGGCACCCCGCCCGGCCCCCTCCAGCAAGCGGCTTCCTCTCCGTCCCCGCAGGATGCGAGACAGGCCCGCCACCTACGGGAGGAACCGCCAGCCATGACCGCCAGTCTCGAGCAGCTGCGCCGCTGCCACTTCGCCGTCGACCTGGGGGCGGCCCGTACCCGCGTCTACGTCAAGGGCGCGGGGCTCGTCGTCGACCAGCCGTCCGCCGCCGCCGTCAACACCCGCACCGGCGCGCTGATCGCGGTCGGTGAGTTCGCGGAGAAGATGACGGGCCGCACCCCCCACTACATCCGGGTCGTGCGCCCGGTGTCGGGCGGGACGGTCGTCGACATCGAGATGGCGCAGCGCATGCTGCGGCACCTGCTCGGCGACAAGATCCGCCGCCAGCTGCGCCGCAAGCCCCGGCTGCGGGCCGCCGCCTGCACCCCGCACGACGCGGATCCGCTCGCCCAGCGCGCCGCGATCGAGACGCTGGTCGGGCTCGGGGCGCGGCGGGTGGAGCTGGTCGACACGCTGATCGCCGCCGCGGTCGGCTGCGGGCTGCCGGTGGAGCGCCCCGAGGCCACGATGATCATGGTGTGCGGGGCGGCGGCCACCCAGGTGGCGGTGCTCTCCCTCGGCTCCATCGTCACCGCCGAGCGCATCCCGGTCGGCGGTGAGGCCGTGGACCACGCGATCGTGCAGCACCTGCGCCACGAACACGAGCTGATGCTGCCGAGCCAGTCCGTACGTCCGCTGCAGCTGGCCCTGTCCGGCAACGGGCTCACCCCGCACGGCCCGGCGTCCACCGAGATCCACGGCCGGGACGTGGCCACCGGGCTCGCGCGCAGCGTCCGCGTGGACACCGCGGCGGTACGGGACGCCATCCAGACACCGCTGACCGCCGTGCTCGACGGCATCGGCAAGGTGCTGCGGGACTGCCCGCCCGACCTGGTCGCCGACCTCGCCGACCGCGGGATCATGATGGTCGGCGGCTCCGCCCTGCTCCCCGGCTTCGACCAGATGCTGCGTCAGGCCACGGGCATGCCGGTGCACATCGCCGACCGCCCCGACATCTGCGCGGCCCAGGGCCTGGGCGCCATGCTGGAGGGCCGCATCGAACCACTGCACCTGGACCCCCTGGCCCCCTGACCCACCCCCCTGACCCACTGCGCGCGGCACGGATCCCCCACCGAGGGCCGCGCTGCACACATCGCCCGCATCCCCACGGACGGCCACTACTCCCCGTGCCCCGGAATCCCCGCCGGGGCCACGGCACGCCGCCGCCCGCAGCCCGCAGGGGCCGCTGCGCGCCGGCGTCCGGATGCTCGGCTGGAGGCGCCGCGACCCCGCGCAGGTGCCCCGCCGGGGACACAGCGCGCGGCCACCCGGGCCGCGCCGGGTCCCCTACGGCGACCGCTCCCCACCGTGACCGGACGCCCCGACGGGCGCCGTAGCCGGCCGACGGGGCCCCTCCGCACTATGCCTTCGGCCCGGGGATCCCCCACTCGCGTCGACTCTCCCCCGCGGCCCCGCGGTCGCAGGCTCCCCGCACTCGCAGGAAGCTCACGCGGGGCGCCCACGCGTCCGCGCCCCGGGTCGGGCGGGACCGCCCTGTCGGCCCGCCCGATCCGACGACAGGTGCCGGTCGAAGCGGGCCCATCCGAGGCCGACGGCGACAGCGGAGGCGGGCGTCAACCGAGACCGGCGCCGGGCCGAGATGGGCGCGGCAGAGGGCCGGTGCTGGGAGACGGCCGGTGCTAGGAGACGGCCGGTGCTAGGAGAGGTAGGCGCGGATCGTGGTGCCGTCCTCGGCGGTGTGCAGCCGTACCAGGTCGCTGACCAGGTTCACCAGCAGCAGACCGCGGCCGCCGCGCTGGCCGCGCGGGACGGGCCGGCGGCCGGCCAGCGGGTCGGTGAGCCGCCCGGCGTCCCGCACCTCGCACACCACGTGCCCGCCCTCTCCCCACACCCGCACGGTGCCGCTCCCGCCGCCGTGCACCACGCTGTTCGTGGTCAACTCGGCCGCGACGAGGGCGAGATCGTCCAGCCGTACGCCCTCGAGTCCGAGCCGCGCACCCTCGCCGACCGCGTGGTGCCGGGCCGCCGAGAGGGAGGCCCGGTCGAAGGCGAACGCCGTGACGTCCGGGGCGGGGGGCAGCGGCTCGTTGTAGCGGGCGACGACCTCGGCGGGGGCGTACGCGTGGCTGAGGCGTTCGCCGACAGCGCCGGCCGGGATCACCGTGGGATGGGTGGCGTAAGCGTCGGCGACCGTCCGCTCGGGCAGCCGGACGACGTCGTACGGGCACAGGATCGTCGCCTCGCGGCCCTGGAACGCGGCGTTGATCAGCGCCTCGTGCTGTACGCAGGCCGGGTACTCGGCGGCGCTGCGCCCGGCCCAGACCGGTTCGCCGACGATCCGCACCCGGCGTCCGGCCGGCTGCGCGTCGGCGAAGGCGCGCAGCACCCCGGGGATGATCCGGCCCGGGTTGCGTCCGGCCTCCCGCATGTCCATCAGCCGCACCCGGCGGGCGTCGTCGCCCAGCTCGGAGCGGATCAGCTCCAGGTTGTCACCGGGGACGGCGACCGCGACGGGCTCGCCGGCGTCGAGCCCGTCGCGCACGAAGGGAACGGTGCCGGCGAGGTACTCCTGCGGGTCCCGGTAGAAGAGCGCAGGGTGCACGAACGGCTCGGCCGGCGCCTCGCTCGTACTCATGACATCGACACCTCGATCGCCGCCATCCCGGGCCAGAACAAGTCCAGCACCCTGCTCACCACGGCCGGCGGACGGTGCAGCACGATGCGGCGCCCGTCGGGCAGCCGCTGGGCCGCGTCCGCGAGCGCACCGACCCCGGCGACATCGGCGAACGTCACCGCGGACAGCTCCAGGTAGTACACATCATCGTCCTCGCACAGCACATCTCGCAGGGCACGCTCCCAGTCCCCACGCGTTCCCAGGCTGATCTCGCCCGTGGCCCGCAGGCCGGACCGCCCGGAGAGCGGCGCCAGCGACAGTGCCGGCAACGCGTCGACGGGCGGAGCCGGCACCCCGTCCAGGTCGCCCATGACCGCCACCTCCTCGACGATCTCTGTCTACCCGCCCGGCACCCGGCCATGCCGCCCGGCGCCGACCGCGCGGGAGCACGTGTGTAGGAGACGGTACGCCGGGCAGGCGCAGCCCGACAGCGAGGAGCCCGGAGCCTCGCGGGCGCGCGGGAGGCCGCGGCCTGCACGATTCGCACCGAAAGGCACAGGGGGCGCGCGACGCCGTGAGGACCGTCGGAGACCACCGGGACGCAGACCGTACACCGCTGACGGGACAGCTGGACGCGCTGGTCGTCGAGGCCCGCGTGGCCCGGGGACGGGCCGAGCTGCGACCACGCGGGGAGCTGGTCCACGGCTGTGCCCGGACCCTGGCGGCCACGCTGGACGGGCTGCCGGAGGGGGTGCGGGAGATCGAGCTGGACATGTCCGGGGTGCACTTCATGGACACGGCCGGGCTGGGCTTCCTGGACCTCCTGGACGACCACCGCCACCGGCACGGGGTCCCGGTGCGGACCGCGCACTGGCAGGGGCAGCCGCGCCGCATCCTGGAGCTGGCCGGCCTGGACACCGGGGAACCGCTGCGCGGCGCCGCCCACGGCGGTGCGGGACCGGCCGACCCGCCGGCGCGCACCGCCTCGGCCGTGGCGCTGGAGCGGGCGGAGCGGCTGCGGACGCTGCAGGACGAGATCGCCCAGCTGCGGCAGGCGATCGCCTCCCGGCCGGTGATCGACCAGGCGCGCGGCATGCTGATGGCCGCGCACGGCTGCACCTCGCAGGAGGCGTGGACGATCCTGCGGGAGACCTCGCAGCTGTCCAACACCAAGCTGCGCGCGGTGGCCGCCATGCTCACCGCCGGGGCCGGCGCCGCCGGCGCTCCCCCGCCGGCCGAGATCCGCTCGGCGCTGCGCACGGCACTCTCCCACCGCCGCTCCCGGCACCACCGGTCCTGACACCGGTGTGGTCCGGTGATCTCCCGGGGTACTCGGGCGGCGACCGACGGACCCGGGAGGAAGCCATGACCGAACCCACCCCGTCGCAGGCCGAGGGCGAGCGGCAGACCGCCGACGACACGTCCGACCCGACCGACGAGCCGACGAGCCCGCAGACGACACCGTCCCAGGCGGAGGGCGAACGCGACGACGACACCGAGGTGACGGCGGCGGCCGACACAGCGCAGTGATCCCGGACCGGCCGCCGCACCCCAGCCGCCGGTGGCGGCCGGCACCCGCGCACCGGTGACGCCTTCACTTCCCCTGTCATGCGCTGCCCTGCGTCAGGGGGTCATGACGCAGGACAGCGCCACGGCCTCGCGGCGTCACGGCGGCCTCGCGGCGTCACGGCGTCCGCGTCGGCGAAACGCGGGCCGAGCTCTTGGACAGGTGCGCGGTGCGGCTGTTTCGCTGGGCCCGTCGATCACGGCACGACGGACCCCGGGAGGCCCCCGCGATGACCGCCACCACCAGCTCCCCCACTCCGCCGCGGCGCCCGCTGCTGAAGGCCGGCCTCGCCGCGCCGGCCGCGGTGCTCGCCGCCTCCGCCGCCGCCACGGCCGCGCCGGCGGCACCCGAGCGGCTGCGCGACGCCGAGGGCCGGCTGCGCGACCTGGAGGAGCGCTACGGCGCCCGGCTCGGCGTGTACGCCCGCAACGCGCGCACCGGGCAGTTCGTCGCCCACCGGGCCGACGAGCCGTTCGCGATGTGCTCGACGTTCAAGACGCTGGCCGCCGCCGCGGTGCTGCGCGACCACGGCCACTGCGCCCCGCTCGACCGGGTGATCGCCTACCCGGCCGCCGACCTGCTGCCCAACTCCCCGGTGACCGAGAAGCACGTCGCCACCGGGATGCGGGTGGACGGACTGTGCGCGGCGGCGATCCGCTACAGCGACAACGCCGCCGGCAATCTGCTGCTGCGTCAGATCGGCGGCCCCGCCGGGCTGACCCGCTTCCTGCGCTCGCTCGGCGACCGGGTGACCCGGCTCGACCGCTGGGAGCCCCAGCTGAACACGGCCGTCCCCGGTGACCCGCGCGACACCACCACGCCTGCGGCCCTCGCCCGCTCCTACGCGACCCTGACACTGGGCGACGCCCTGTCCCCCGCGGACCGCGATCGGCTGGTGACCTGGCTGAAGGGCAACACCACCAGCGGCGAACGCTTCCGCGCGGGGCTGCCGGCCGGCTGGACCGTCGCCGACAAGACCGGCACCGGCGACTACGCCAGCGCGCATGACATCGGCGTGGCGTGGACGACGAGGGGCACACCGCTCGTTCTCGCGGTGCTGACGTCGAAGGCCGCACCGGACGCCCCGGTCGACAACCACCTGATCGAGGAGGCGGCGCGTCTGCTGGCCCGCAGCCTGGCGCCGGGTGAGTGAGGAAGGCGCCCCCGGACGGGTGAACGGCGGTCGCCGCCTCGGCGTGGCGACCGCCGCCGCCGAGGACCCGCAGGTCAGATCGATTCTGCGCCCGTACTGCGCGGTGGGGCGGGTGGGACTCGAACCCACGGCCGACGGATTATGAGTCCGCTGCTCTAACCGGCTGAGCTACCGCCCCATAGCGGCGTGTCGCGTACATGTGTACGCGCCGTGTGCCGCAGCATAGCCGCTCATACGATCTCCTGCTTCGCAGGGGCGATCTCGCACGCGCGCCACGACCACGCCACGTCCATGAGGACCGCGACGCCGTGCGCGCGGTTCCCGCGCACATGAAAAAGGACCCCATCGGGGTCCTCGTTCAGCATGCTCCCCCGACTGGACTCGAACCAGTAACCTGCCGGTTAACAGCCGGCTGCTCTGCCAATTGAGCTACGGAGGACCGAGCTCCCCCGACTGGACTCGAACCAGTAACCTGCCGGTTAACAGCCGGCTGCTCTGCCAATTGAGCTACGGAGGAATGCCTCGTTCGCATCGAACGGACCTCCTGGGGTATTCGCCAGGGGGCGCTCGCTCGCTGCGACACATACATTAGCGCAAGCAGGGGGGTGCTCCGCCAATCGGTACCCCCGGCGCCGACGCCGCACCACAGGACCGACACGAGGAAGGGTGGCCGCCATGCGCTACCGGCTCACGTTCGTCGCCGGACTCGCCCTGGGTTACGTACTGGGCACGAAGGCCGGGCGCGAACGCTACGAGCAGCTGAAGAAGTCCGCCCGCCAGGTCACGCAGAACCCGGCCGTGCGCAACACCGCGGAGACGGCGGCCATGCAGGGCCGCCAGTTCGCGGGCAAGGCCTATCACGCCGTCAGCGACAAGGTCGGCGACCACGTCCACGTCCCGGACTCCGTCGCCCACCGCGTCAAGTCCCTCAAGGCCCGCAGCGCCCACAACGGAGGCGGAAGCGACGACTGGGGCACGAGCAACACCTGAACATGTCGGGCGGGGGGACTCGTGCGGACCCGGGGGCGCGGGGAACCGCGCGACCAGCCACCCACGCCCCGCACCCGGCGGCAGCACACGCACCCCCCGATTAGGACGCCCCCCGCCCGAGCCGGCGCAGCGCTACGGCACAATCGGTGGCCATGGGGATAGTCGCCGGCTTGGACAGCTCACCGGACTTCACGCGCATCGTGGTCTGCGACACGGACACCGGTGCCGTTCTGCGGCAGGGCTATGCCCCGCATCCCCTGGAGGGACGCCCGAGCGACGTGGACCCGCAGGCCTGGCTGCTGTCCCTCGGTGAGGCGGCCGGCGGCGGCCTGCTGGAGGGCGTGCAGGCCATCGGCGTGTCGGCGCAGCAGAACGCGCTGATCCCGCTGGACGCGCAGGGCGCCACCGTGCGGCCGGCGCTGGCCGGCGCCGACAAGCGGGCGCAGGTTGCGGCGGCCGACCTCATCGACGCGCTCGGCGGGCGGGAGGCGTGGGCGCAGGCCGTGGGGTGCGTGCCGCAGGCCGCGCAGCCGGTGACCAAGCTGCGCTGGCTGGCCCGCAGCGAGCCCGACAACGCGCGCCGCGCGGCGGTGCTGATGCAGGCCCACGACTGGCTGGTGTGGCAGCTGCTGGGCCGGCCGGTCCGCCGGACCACCGACCGCGGCGGCGCCTCGGGCACCGGGTACTGGTCGGCGGCCACCGGTGCCTACCGTCCCGACCTGGTCGAGCTGGCGCTCGGCCGCCAGGCGATGCTCCCGGAGGTCATCGGCCCCGCGGAGGCGGCCGGTACGACACCGGAGGGGCTGCTGATCTCGGCCGGGACCGGCGAGACCATGGCCGCCGCGTTCGGGCTCGGGATCGGGCTCGGGGACGCGGTCGTCTCGCTCGGCGCCTCCGGGTCCGTGATGGCCGTCCACCCCGAGGCGCTCGTCGACAGCACCGGGATGATCACCTCGCTGGCCGACGCGACCGGGATGCACCTGCCCGTCGTCACCACCCTCAACGCCGTACGGGCCCTGCGCGGTACCGCCGAACTCCTCGGGCTGCCGGACCTGGAGAGCCTGTCGGAGCTGGCGATGAAGTCGACGCCGGGCGCGCACGGGCTGGTGCTGCTGCCGTATCTGGAGGGTGAGCGGACGCCTCATCTGCCGCACACGGCGGGCACGCTCGCCGGGCTGCGGCGGGAGTCGATGAAGCCGGAACACCTCGCGCGGGCCGCGTTCGAGGGGATGCTGTGCGGGCTCGCGGACGCACTCGACGTGCTGCGCGGCCGTGGCGTCGAGGTGCGGCGGATCTTCCTGCTGGGCGCGGCGGCCGAGCTGCCGGCCGTGCAGGCGGCCGCGCCGGCCCTGTTCGGCGCGCAGGTCGTCGTCCCGCAGCCCGCGGACTACGCGGCGATCGGCGCGGCGCGGCAGGCGGCGTGGGCGCTCGGCGTGTCGCAGGGGATCCTCGATCCGCGTACCCCTCCGTCCTGGCACGGCGCGGCGGCGCAGGTGCTGGAGCCGGGTGAGGAGCTGGCGGTGGGCCAGGCGGTGCGCCAGCAGTACGTGTCGGTCCGCGAGCAGACCCATCCGGGGGCGATGCGGCCGTAGGGGCGACCCCTCGGCCGGGGCACGCCGGTTCGGGTTAATCGGTTGAGGTAACGCGGGTGGAGTGTCCGACGATAGGGGCCACGGGCAACCGAACCGCCCCCGTCGCCGACTCCGAGAGAACCCAGCGTGCTCATACGACTCCTGCGGACCTATCTCAGGCCCTACAAGAAACCGATCGCCCTGCTGGTGGGGCTGCAGTTCCTGCAGACCTGCGCCACCTTGTACCTGCCCACCCTGAACGCGGACATCATCGACAACGGTGTCGTCAACGGCGACACCGGCTACATCCTCGGCCACGGCGCCCTGATGATCGGCATCTCGCTGGCACAGGTCGTGTGCAACATCGGTGCCGTGTACTTCGGCGCGCGGACCGCCTCCGCGCTCGGCCGGGACGTGCGCGGTGCCGTCTTCGACCGGGTGCAGTCCTTCTCCGCACGTGAGGTCGGTCACTTCGGCGCGCCCTCGCTCATCACCCGTACGACGAACGACGTGCAGCAGGTCCAGATGCTGGCCCTGATGACGTTCACCCTGATGGTGTCGGCGCCCATCATGTGCGTGGGCGGCATCGTCCTGGCGCTCGGCCTGGACGTGCCGCTGTCCGGGGTGCTGGTCGCGGTGGTCCCGGTGCTGGCGATCTGCGTCACGCTGATCGTGCGCCGGCTGCGGCCGCTGTTCCGCGCCATGCAGGTGCGGCTGGACACGGTGAACCGGGTGCTGCGCGAGCAGATCACCGGCAACCGCGTCATCCGCGCCTTCGTGCGCGACGACTACGAGCAGGAGCGCTTCCGCAAGGCCAACACCGATCTCACCGCGATGGCGCTGGGCACCGGCAACCTGCTCGCGCTGATGTTCCCGATCGTGATGACGGTGGTGAACGTGTCGTCGATCGCCGTGGTGTGGTTCGGCGCGCACCGCATCGACAGCGGCGGGATGCAGATCGGTGATCTGACGGCGTTCCTCGCCTATCTGATGCAGATCGTCATGTCCGTGATGATGGCCACCTTCATGTTCATGATGGTGCCGCGCGCGGAGGTGTGCGCCGAGCGTGTCCAGGAGGTCCTGGAGACCGAGTCGAGCGTCGTGCCGCCGCTCGCGCCGGTCAGCGAGCTGCGCCGGCACGGCCATCTGGAGATCCGCGGCGCCGGCTTCCGCTACCCGGGCGCCGAGGAGCCGGTGCTGAAGGCGATCGACCTGGTCGCCCGGCCCGGTGAGGTGACGGCCGTGATCGGCTCCACCGGCAGCGGCAAGTCCACGCTGCTCGGCCTGGTCCCGCGGCTGTTCGACGCCACCGACGGCGAGGTGCTCGTCGACGGCGTGGACGTGCGCGAGGTCGAGCCGCAGCTGCTGGCCCGCACGGTCGGCATGGTGCCGCAGAAGCCGTACCTGTTCGCCGGGACGGTCGCCTCCAACCTGCGCTACGGCAATCCGGACGCCACCGACGAGGAGCTGTGGCACGCGCTGGAGGTGGCGCAGGCCAAGGACTTCGTCACCAAGCTGGAGGGCGGCCTCGAGGCGCCGATCGCGCAGGGCGGTACGAACGTCTCCGGCGGTCAGCGCCAGCGCCTGGCGATCGCCCGGACCCTGGTGCAGCGGCCGGAGATCTACCTCTTCGACGACTCCTTCTCCGCGCTCGACTACGCCACCGACGCCGCGCTGCGCGCCGCGCTGGGCCGGGAGACCGCGGAGGCGACCGTGGTGATCGTCGCCCAGCGGGTGTCGACCATCCGCGACGCCGACCGGATCGTCGTCCTCGACGAGGGCCGGGTCGTCGGCAGCGGCACCCACCACGAACTGATGGCGGACAACGAGACCTACCGGGAGATCGTGCTCTCCCAGCTGACGGAAGCGGAGGCTGCCTGATGGCGGGGCCCATGGGGCGGATGATGGCCGGGGGCGGTCCCGACAGCCGTTCGCTGGACTTCAAGAACTCGGGCAAACGGCTGGTCTCCCAGTTCCGGCCGGAACGGGTCACCATCTACGCGCTGCTGGCGTGCGTGGTGGTCAGCGTCGGGCTGAACGTGGTCGGCCCGAAGATCCTCGGCAAGGCCACCGACCTGGTGTTCGCCGGGATCATCGGCCGGCGCATGCCGGCCGGGGCGACCAAGGAGCAGGTCCTCGACTCGATGCGGGCGCACGGGCAGGGCGGCATCGCCGACATGCTGAGCGGCACCGACTTCACGCCCGGCAAGGGCATCGACTTCGGCGCGGTCGGCGACGTCCTGCTGCTCGCGCTCGGCACCTTCCTCGTCGCCGGTCTGCTGATGGCGGTGGCGACGCGCCTGGTCAACCGGGCCGTGAACCGCACCATGTTCCGGCTGCGCGAGGACGTGCAGACGAAGCTGTCGCGGCTCCCGCTGTCGTACTTCGACAAGCGGCAGCGCGGCGAGGTGCTGTCCCGGGCGACCAACGACATCGACAACATCGGGCAGACCCTCCAGCAGTCGATGGGCCAGCTCATCAACTCGCTGCTCACGATCATCGGCGTGCTGGCGATGATGTTCTACGTCTCCTGGATCCTGGCGCTGGTCGCACTCGTGACCGTGCCGCTGTCGTTCGTCGTCGCCACCCGCGTCGGCAAGCGCTCGCAGCCGCACTTCGTGCAGCAGTGGCGCACCACGGGCAAGCTGAACGCGCACATCGAGGAGATGTACACCGGGCACGCCCTGGTGAAGGTGTTCGGCCGGCAGCAGGAGTCGGCGCAGCAGTTCGCCGAGCAGAACGAGGCGCTGTACGAGGCCGGGTTCAAGGCGCAGTTCAACAGCGGGATCATGCAGCCGCTGATGATGTGCGTGTCGAACCTGAACTATGTGCTGGTCGCCGTGGTCGGTGGTCTGCGGGTCGCGTCGGGCTCGCTGTCGATCGGTGACGTGCAGGCGTTCATCCAGTACTCCCGCCAGTTCTCCATGCCGCTGACGCAGGTGGCGTCGATGGCGAACCTGGTGCAGTCGGGCGTGGCCTCGGCGGAGCGCATCTTCGAGCTGCTGGACGCGGAGGAACAGCAGAGCGACCCGGTGCCCGCCGAGAGGCCCGCCGAGCTGCGCGGGCGGGTGGAGCTGGAGCACGTGCAGTTCCGCTACGACCCCGACAAGCCGCTCATCGAGGACCTGTCGCTGAAGGTGGAGCCCGGCCAGACGGTCGCCATCGTCGGCCCGACCGGCGCGGGCAAGACCACGCTGGTCAACCTGCTGATGCGGTTCTACGACGTGACGGGCGGGCGCATCACCCTGGACGGCGTCGACATCGCGCGGATGTCCCGGGACGACCTGCGTGCCGGGATCGGCATGGTGCTGCAGGACACGTGGCTGTTCGGCGGCACGATCGCGGAGAACATCGCCTACGGCGCGGCGCGCGAGGTCACCCGCGGGGAGATCGAGGAGGCGGCGCGGGCGGCGCACGCCGACCGGTTCGTGCGCACCCTGCCCGACGGCTACGACACCGTCATCGACGACGAGGGCACGGGTGTCTCCGCCGGTGAGAAGCAGCTGATCACCATCGCGCGGGCGTTCCTGTCCGACCCGGTGATCCTGGTCCTCGACGAGGCGACCAGCTCCGTCGACACGCGCACCGAGGTGCTGATCCAGAAAGCGATGGCCAAGCTCCAGCACGGCCGGACGTCCTTCGTGATCGCGCACCGGCTCTCCACGATCCGGGACGCGGACACCATCCTCGTGATGGAGAACGGCTCGATCGTCGAGCAGGGCTCGCACGGGGAGCTGCTCGCGGCCGGCGGCGCGTACGCGCGGCTGTACCAGGCGCAGTTCGCGCAGGCGGTCGCCGAGGTCGACTGACCGTCCGGCGGGTCGCCCGGTGCCGGGCGACCCGCCGCTTCAGTCCAGGTAGCCCCTGAGCTGGTCGGCGAAGGCGTGGTCGCGGAGTTTGCCGAGGGTCTTGGACTCGATCTGCCGGATGCGCTCCCGGGTCACGCCGAAGAGGCGGCCGATCTCCTCCAGGGTGCGCGGCCGGCCGTCGATGAGCCCGTACCGCAGTTGGACGACCTTGCGCTCGCGCTCCCCGAGCGTCGACAGCACCGCCTCCAGGTGCTCCCTGAGCAGCAGGAACGCGGCCGACTCCACGGGTGAGGCGGCGTCGCCGTCCTCGATCAGGTCGCCGAGCGCGACGTCCTCCTCCTCGCCGACCGGCGCGTGCAGCGACACCGGCTCCTGCGCGAGGCGCAGCACCTCGCCGACCCGTTCCGGCGCCAGGTCGAGCTCGCCGGCGACCTCCTCGGGGGTGGGCTCGTAGCCGCGTTCCTGGAGCATGCGGCGCTGTACCCGCACGACCCGGTTGATGAGTTCGACGACGTGGACGGGCACGCGGATGGTGCGGGCCTGGTCGGCGAGCGCCCGGGACATGGCCTGGCGGATCCACCAGGTGGCGTAGGTGGAGAACTTGTAGCCGCGGGCGTAGTCGAACTTCTCCACGGCCCGGATCAGCCCGAGGTTGCCCTCCTGCACGAGGTCGAGCATGGTCAGGCCGCGGCCGACGTAGCGTTTGGCGACCGACACGACCAGGCGCAGGTTGGCCTCGATGAGCCGCCGTTTGGCGAGGCGGCCCAGGACGACGAGCCGGTCCAGGTCGTGGGCCAGCCGGCTGTCCAGGTCCGGGGTGTTGGCGAGCTTCTCCTCGGCGAACAGGCCGGCCTCCACGCGCCGGGCCAGGTCGACCTCCTCGGCGGCGGTGAGCAGCGGGATGCGGCCGATCTCCCGCAGGTACTGGCGGAACAGGTCGGCGGAGGGCCCGGTGGTCTCGGCCCGGGCGGGCGTGACGGCCTCGGCGGGCCCGGTCTCCGCCGCGGCCTCGTCCCGGGCTTCCGCATCGGCTTCCGCTTCGGCGAGGGCCTCGGCGGGCGGCTCTGTGGGCTCGGGCATGGCCTCGGGGTGGTGCGCGGCGGGGCTCTGCGGCGGGACGGCGGCCAACAGATCGGCCTCCGCGTCCGCTTCCGCGCCGTCGGTACTGTCGCTGTGGACGAGGGTCTGGGTCTGCACGGGGGCGACCTCCAGGGGGGAAACGCTGCTGAGGTGAACGGACCGCGCGGGTGTGGGACGCGTGGGGACGGATCGGCCGCGCTCCGGGGACTCAGGCACCGCACCCCAGTGTGGAGTACGACACATCGCGGAAACGAGGGGCGTGCGATGACTTTTTGCGTCCGCTCGGTGACCGGCTGGTGATCCCGGTCCCAGCGCCGGGCCGGAGCGCCGCGACCCTCACGAGGCCGCCGGTTCAGAGCGCCGCGGCCTCGACGAGGCCGCCGGTTCAGAGCGCCGCGGCTCCGTGCGCCTGGAGCGCCTGGTCGTACTGCTGGAGCACCCACAGCTCGTTCTGCACGGCGGCCAGGGCGGCCGGGTCGCCAGCGGCGCCGAGGCGGGTCAGCTGGGACTGGACCTCGGTGATCCGGCGTTCCACGGCGCGGCGGCGGACGGTCACCAGGACCATGCCGGCGTAGGTCTCGTCGACGGTGCGGCGCAGGATCGCCTCGACGGCCAGCTCCGTCACCATCGCGCGGACCCGGTCGTCGGGGGCGGCCTCACGGACCCGGACCAGGTACTCCTGCGGGTCCGTCAGGCCCTGCTCGGCACCGCCCGCGTCCAGGATCGCCTGGCGTACGGCGGCGTACGGCGGGGCGGTGAACTCGTCGACGCCGTACGCGTCGAAGGCCGGGGAGACCAGTTCGGGGCGTTGCAGGGCGAGCTTGAGCAGTTCGCGTTCGGTGGCGTAGACGGGGTTGCGCAGGGTGAGGGCCGGGCCGGAGAACGCCGGGCCGCCGCCGGCCGCCCACTGCTGCCGGTCCGGCTGCTGCCGGTCCGATGGCGTGGCGGGCGCGGGGCCCTTGCCGCCGCGGTCGCGGGCCCAGCGGGCGAGCTGGGCGACCCGCTTGACGACGAACTGCGTGTCGAGGATGCCGAGCATCCCGGCGAGCTGCACGGCGACCTCGTGCTGGGCGCCGCTGTTCTTGATGCGGGCGACGACCGGGGCCGCCTCGTCGAGGGCCGCGGCGCGGCCGGCCGGGGTGTCCAGGTCGTAGCGGGCGACCATCTGGCGCAGCGCGAACTCGAACAGCGGGGTGCGCGGTTCGACGAGGTCGGCGACCGCCTCGTCGCCCTTCACGATGCGCAGTTCGCACGGGTCCATGCCGTCGGGCGCGATCGCGATGTAGGTCTCGGCGGCGAACTTCTGGTCGTCCTCGAAGGCACGAAGGGCCGCCTTCTGGCCGGCCGCGTCTCCGTCGAAGGTGAAGATCACCCGCGCGCTGCCGTTGTCCATCAGCAGGCGGCGCAGGATCTTGATGTGGTCGGTGCCGAAGGCGGTGCCGCAGGTGGCGATGGCCGTGGTGACCCCGGCGAGGTGGCAGGCCATGACGTCGGTGTAGCCCTCGACGACGACCGCCCGTGAGGACTTCGCGATGTCCTTCTTCGCCAGGTCGATGCCGTACAGCACCTGGCTCTTGCGGTAGATCGCCGTGTCGGGCGTGTTGAGGTACTTCGGTCCGTTGTCCGCCTCGTACAGCTTGCGGGCGCCGAAGCCGACGACGTCGCCGCCGATGTCGCGGATCGGCCACATCAGCCGGCCGCGGAAGCGGTCGATGGGGCCGCGGCGGCCCTCCTGGGCGAGGCCGGAGAGCAGCAGCTCCTTGTCGCTGAAGCCCTTGCCGCGCAGGTGGCGCACCAGATGGTCCCAGCCCTGGGGGCTGTAGCCCACGCCGAAGTGCAGGGCGGCGTTCTGGTCGAAGCCGCGCTCGGCGAGGAAGATCCGGCCGGTGTCGGCCTCGGGGCTGGTGGCGAGCTGTTCGGCGTACCACTCGGCGGCGACCTTGTGCGCCTCGACCAGGCGGATGCGTTCGCCGCGCTGGTGGGCGGGGTTGTAGCCGCCCTCCTCGTAGCGCAGGGTGATGCCGGCCTGGCCGGCGAGGCGCTCGACGGCCTCGGAGAAGGTCAGGTGATCGACCTTCATCACGAAGGCGATGGTGTCGCCGCCCTCCTGGCAGCCGAAGCAGTGGAAGAGTCCCTTGCTGGGGCTGACCTGGAAGGACGGCGACTTCTCGTCGTGGAAGGGGCACAGGCCCTTGAGGTTGCCGCCGCCCGCGTTGCGCAGCTGGAGGTACTCGGAGACGACGGCGTCGATCGGGACAGCGTCCCGAACCGCCTTCACGTCCTCGTCTCTGATCCGTCCTGCCACGTGGAGATTCTACGGGGCCGGACCGACACTCCTGAGGCGAGACGTCCCGTCCCCGGCCCGGGGTCCGGGGGTTGCCCCCCGGGGAGCGCGGCACGGGGCCGGACCGACAGTCCCGGGGCGAGACGTCCCGTCCCCGGCCCGGGGTCCGGGGGTTGCCCCCCGGGGAGCGCGGCGCGGGGGCGGGCCGGTGCTCCTGAGGCTCAGGGGGCCAGGTTCTCCAGCGGGACGTGCGGGTCGGCGAGGGCCTCCAGGTCCACCGGACGGCCGGCGCGGATCAGTTTCTGGATGTGCTCTGTGACATCCCACACGTTCACGTTCATCCCGGCCAGGACGCGGCCCTCCTTCACCCAGAACGCGATGAACTCCCGCTTGCCCGCGTCCCCGCGGATCACCACCTCGTCGTACGTCCCCGGCGGCGCCCAGCCGCTGTACTCCATGCCGAGGTCGTACTGGTCGGTGAAGAAGTAGGGCACCCGGTCGTGGACGACCTCCTTGCCGAGCATCGCGCGGGCGGCCGCAGGACCGCCGTTCAGCGCGTTCGCCCAGTGCTCGACCCGCAGCCGGGTGCCGAACAGGGCGAGCGGGAAGGAGGCGACGTCACCGGCCGCGTGGATGTCCGGGTCGGACGTGCGCAGCCGCTCGTCCACGACGACCCCGCCGCCGTGCTCCCGGTCGGCGATCTCCAGCCCGGCCGCTTCCGCGAGGCCGGTGCGGGGCGCCGCCCCGATCGCCGCCAGCACGTCGTGCGCCGGGTGCTCCTCGCCGTCGTCGGTGCGGGCGGCGAGGACCACACCGTCCTGGCCGACGATCTCGGTGAGCCGCGCACCGAAGTGGAAGCGCACCCCGTGCTCGCGGTGCAGCTGCGCGAAGACGTTGCCCAGCTCGGGTCCGAGGACGCCGTGCAGCGGGGTCGGCGACGGTTCGATCACCGTGACCTCGGCGCCGTACTCCCGGGCCGCCGCCGCGACCTCCAGGCCGATCCAGCCGCCGCCGGCGATCACGAGGTGGCCGTTGTCCCGGCCCAGCGCGCTCAGCACGCCCTTGAGCCGCTCGGCGTGCGCGAGGCGGCGCAGGTGGTGCACGCCGGCCAGGCCGGTGCCCGGGATGTCCAGCCGGCGCGGCTCGGCGCCGGTCGCGAGCAGAAGCTTGTCGTAGTGGACGAGGGTGCCGTCGTCGCCGAAGCGGACCGTCTTGGCGGCGCGGTCGATCGCGTCGACGGTCTGGCCCAGGTGCAGCTCGATGTCGTTCTGCGCGTACCAGGCGGGTTCGTGCACGAAGACGCTGTCGCGCTCCTCCTTGCCGAGGAGGTAGCCCTTGGACAGCGGGGGGCGCTCGTAGGGGTGGTCGCGCTCGTCGCAGATCAGTATCACGCGCCCGTTGAAGCCCTCCGCCCGGAGCGTCTCGGCCGCCTTGGCGCCGGCCAGGCCGCCTCCGACGATGACGAATGTCTGGTCCGCGTCGACCACTTGTTGCCTCCTCGTAAGGGTGCCGCCACAGGGGAGCGTCCCGCACGGAGCGTGATGGGGGAAGAGGGTGTGGCCCGATCAGGCCACGGAGGGTCACATGGGGTTGCGTCCGGATGGGTGGTTACGGCACATGCGCCTCCCAGTGTCACGCCTGTCTCGTCAGCCTGGCGTGAAGGGAACGAGCCGAGGCGTCGGTGAGGGAGGCGATCTGATCGACGATCACCCGTTTGCGTGCCCGGTCGTCGCCGGCCTTGTCGAACAGGGCGCGGAACTGCGGGTCCAGGCCCTCGGGGGCGCGGGCGGTGAGCGCGGCGGCCAGCTCCAGGACGACGATGCGCTGGTCGGCGCGCAGCCGTTCCTGCTCGTCGCGCTGCATGACGTACCGGTCGGCGACCGCCTTGAGCACCGCGCACTCCAGCCGGGTCTCCCACGGCACGACCAGTTCGGCGGCGTACCGGGTGAGCCGTCCCGCGCCGTACGCCTCCCGCGTGGCGCCCTCGGCGGCGAGGCAGAACCGGCCGATGAGCTGGCTGGTGGCGTCCTTCAGCCGGGCCTGGGCGACGGCCGAGCCGTCGTAGCCGTGCGGCCACCACTCCTCGTCCTGGAGGCGGTCGAGGGCGGCGGCCAGTTCCCCGGGGTCGGTGCCGGCGGGCACGTACCGGCCGATCGCGACCTGGAAGACGTCCTGCCGCTCGGGCTCGGCGTGCAGGCAGACGGGGTCGATGTGGCCGGCGTGCAGTCCGTCCTCCACGTCGTGCACCGAGTAGGCCACGTCGTCGGACCAGTCCATGACCTGCGCCTCGAAGCAGGTGCGCGCGCCGGGGGCCTCCTTGCGGACCCAGTCGAAGACGGGGCGGTCGTCCTCGTACACCCCGAACTTCCCCGAGGCCGGGTCGGTGGGGTGGGCGCCGCGCGGCCAGGGGTACTTGGTGGCGGCGTCCAGGGCGGCACGGGTGAGGTTGAGGCCGACGGAGCCCTCCTCGGTGAACCGCTTGGGTTCGATGCGGGTGAGCAGCCGCAGGGACTGGGCGTTGCCCTCGAAGCCGCCGCAGTCCTGCGCGAACTCGTTCAGCGCCTGTTCGCCGTTGTGGCCGAAGGGCGGGTGGCCGAGGTCGTGGGAGAGGCAGGCGGCCTCCACGAGGTCCGGGTCGCAGCCGAGGGCGGCGCCGAGTTCGCGGCCCACCTGGGCGCACTCCAGGGAGTGGGTGAGGCGGGTGCGGGGGCTGGCGTCCCAGGCGGAGGCGCCGGTCCCGCCGGGGGTGACGACCTGGGTCTTGCCGGCGAGCCTTCGCAGGGCCGCGCTGTGCAGGACCCGGGCCCGGTCGCGTTGGAATGCGGTGCGGCCGGGGCGCTTTTCCGGTTCCAAGGCCCAGCGTTCGGTGTCCTGCGCGTCGTACGGCATGTCTCGACAGTAAGCGGGGGGTGTGACAAACGTGTGCCTACGCGGCTGCCGAGTTTCCGTCGTCTATGCCTCCTCTTCTCCCGCCGGGCCCGCGGAGGGCAGCCGCTCGCGGATCTCGTCCATCACGGAGGAATCCGTGAGCGTCGTGACGTCACCGAGCGCGCGGTTCTCGGCCACGTCCCGCAGCAGGCGGCGCATGATCTTGCCGGAGCGGGTCTTGGGGAGTTCGGCGACGACCATGATCTGCCGGGGCCGGGCGATCGGGCCGATCTCCTTGGCGACGTGGGCACGCAGTTCGGCCGCCGCCTCCTCCGCACCGGTGGATCCGCCGGCCCCCGGCTCTCCCGCTTCGGCGCGCAGGATGACGAAGGCCACGACGCCCTGTCCGGTCGTCGGGTCGGTCGCGCCGACCACGGCGGCCTCGGCGACCATCGGGTGGGAGACGAGGGCGGATTCGACCTCCGTGGTGGAGATGCGGTGCCCGGAGACGTTCATGACGTCGTCGACCCGGCCCAGCAGCCAGATGTCGCCGTCCTCGTCCTTCTTCGCGCCGTCCCCGGCGAAGTACATCCCGGGGAAGCGGGACCAGTAGGTGTCGATGTACCGCTGCTCGTCGCCCCAGATGGTGCGCAGCATCCCGGGCCACGGGTCGGTCAGGACCAGGTAGCCGCCGGAGCCGTCGGGCACCGGTTTGCCACTGTCGTCGACGACGTCGGCCGCGATGCCGGGCAGGGGGCGCAGGGCCGAGCCGGGCTTGCAGACGCTCACGCCCGGCAGCGGGCTGATCATCTGGCCGCCGGTCTCCGTCTGCCACCAGGTGTCCACGACCGGGCAGCGGTCGGAGCCGATGTGCTTGCGGTACCAGATCCACGCCTCCGGGTTGATGGGCTCACCGACCGAGCCCAGCAGGCGCAGCGACGACAGGTCGAACTCGGCCGGGACGTCACCGCCCCACTTCATGAAGGTGCGGATCGCGGTGGGGGCGCAGTAGAGGATCGACACGCGGTACTTCTCGACCAGCTCCCACCAGCGGCCCTTGTGCGGGGTGTCCGGTGTCCCCTCGTACATCACGGACGTGACGCCGTTGGCCAGCGGGCCGTAGACGATGTACGAGTGGCCGGTGACCCAGCCGATGTCGGCCGCCGTCCAGAACACGTCCCTTTCCGGTTTGACGTCGAACACCGCCCAGTGCGACCAGGCGACCTGGGTGAGGTAGCCGCCGGTGGTGTGCAGGATGCCCTTCGGGCGGGCCGTCGTACCGGAGGTGTACATGATGTACAGCGGGTGTTCGCTGTCGAACGCCTCGGCCTCGTGCTCCGGCGGCTGGGTGTCCACCAGGTCGTGCCACCACACGTCCCGGCCGTCGGTCCAGTCGACCTCCTGTCCGGTGCGCCGCACGACCAGGACGCTGCGTACGTCGGGGCACTCGCGCACCGCCTCGTCGACGGCGGGTTTCAGCGCCGAGGGCTTGCCCCTGCGGTAGCCGCCGTCGGCCGTGATCACCACACGCGCGTCGCAGTCGAGGATCCGGCCGCGCAGCGCCTCGGCGGAGAAGCCGCCGAAGACCACCGTGTGGGGGGCGCCGATGCGGGCGCAGGCCAGCATCGCCACCACCGTCTCCGGGATCATCGGCATGTAGATCGCCACCCGGTCGCCGGTGCGCACGCCGAGCGAGAGCAGGGCGTTGGCGGCCCGGCACACCTCGGCCGTGAGGTCGGCGTAGGTGATCGTGCGGGTGTCGCCGGGCTCGCCCTCCCAGTGGAAGGCGACCCGGTCCCCGAGACCGGCCGCCACGTGCCGGTCCAGGCAGTTGTACGCCGCGTTCAGGCGCCCGCCGGTGAACCAGCGGGCGAACGGGGCCCGCGTCCAGTCGAGCACCTCGTCGAAGGGCGTTGCCCAGTCCAGCCGGCGGGCCGCCTCGGCCCAGAAGCCGAGGCGGTCGGCGTCGGCGCGTTCGTAGTCCGCCGCGGTGGCGTTCGCCGCGTCGGCCAGCTCCGGGGGCGGCGGGAACCGTCGCTCCTCGTGGAGCAGGTTGGAGAGTGTCTCGCCACCGGAGTCGGTCATGCGTGGGCTCCGAAGGGTCCGCGATGGTGCGTGCGGTGCGGCCGCAGGTGTTCACCGAGGTTCGGGAAGACCGGCATGACGGCACGCTGGTACGTGGAGTTGGTGACGCCGGCGAAGGACGCGTACCAGGCGCACACGGCCGTGACCAGTCCCAGCCAGCCGCCGGCCTTGACGGTGTTCGGCGACTGCGCGAACTCGGCGACGCACAGGACGATGAACGTCGCGGACAGCGTGACGAACACGGCGAGGATCGCCCCCGTCGTGCGGGTCGCCGCGACGGTCATGTAGACCGTGAAGACCGCCCACACCAGCAGGAACAGCCCGGTGGCCTGGTGCGCGGTGGACGCCGGGAGCCCGGGCGCGACGAACTTCGCGTAGGCCGCGTACGACAGCCAGAAGGCGCCGAAGGAGCCGAACGCGGTGGCTCCGAAGGTGTTGCCCTTGCGGAACTCCCACATGCCGGCGAGGAGTTGCGCGAGCCCGCCGTAGAAGAGCGCGAGCGGCAGGACGACGGCGGTCAGTGTCTTGTCGTGGATGAGATCGGCGTTGAAGGTGCTGAGAACGAAGGTCGTCGCGGCGAAGGCGGCGAGGCCGAGCGGACCGGGGTCGGCGATCTTTCCTTGTTCGGTGGTCGGGGTGCTCATGTGCGCCTCCTGCTGTGACATGGATCACAAGGATGCAGATCCATTGTAGGCACCACCTATGCGTGTCGATGCCTCGCGCACAGCCTGCACGGAGTGACCGGTGCCGCCTGCACGAGGAACGTCCAGCGCGGTCGGGGCTCACCCCGAGTTTCCCGGAAGCGGATTTCTAGGCGGCTGTCGTCGCCGGTATCCGCAGCGCCTGGTCGTACCTGCGCAGCACCAGCCGCGCCATCGCCGGATGGGCGCCCAGGGGCTGTGCCGCCATCCACGGAGCCGACGCCGCGCACTGCGTCGCGAAACGGCCCGGGGCCGTGAAGCAGGAGGCCACGGCGATGCGGTGGCGGCCCCTCGCGGTCAGGGCGCGCAGGGCCGTCTCCACCGTCGGGGTCGCCGCCGAGGCGTAGGCGGCGACGACCGGGACGCCCAGGCGGTCGGCGAGGAGGCGGGCCGTACGGCGGGTGTCGGCCGTGGAGTCCGGGTCGCGGGAGCCGGCCGCGGCCAGGACCACGGCGCTCGCCCGGCGCTCGCTCTGCGTCGCCCGCACCGGCCAGCCGGCCTCGGTGAGGCGGGCGTACAGGGTCTCCACCAGGAGCGGGTGGGGGCCCAGCGGGGCGGCCACGCGGGCGCGTACCGGGGAGGCGGCCGCCAGCTCGGGGATGTCCCGCTTGACGTGGTAGCCGCGGGTGAGCAGCAGCGGGACCAGGACCGCCTCCGTGTCCCCCAGGGCGGTGAGGGTGTCGGAGAGCAGGGGGGCGTTCAGCTCGATGTGGCCGAGGTGCACGGGCAGTGCGGGGCGCAGTTCGCGGACCCGTTCCAGCAGGGTGCGCACGGTGCTCAGGGCGCGCGGGTCGCGGCTGCCGTGGGCGACGAGGACCAGGGCGGGAGGGGCGGGGCGGCGCCGGCCGTCGGGGCGGACCAGGCGGAGCCGGCCGGCCAGCTCGGTGCCGATCGCGCTCATCAGGTGCGCGGTGGTGTCGAGGGGGGCTTCGTCGCGGGGAGGGTTCGACGCCGTCATGGAAGGGATCCTGGCCGGATGAGGTTGCGTCCCCGTTGCGGGGCCGTGACGGCTGTCCTTTCGTGGGGCTCACCGCGGACCCGTGCGGAAGGTGAGCGAACCGGATCGGGTGCCGGTGCGTCCTGAGGGATCGGGGACCGATCAGGAGGGGGCCGGAGAAACGATGCGCCGTTGGAGACTGCCCCGCACGCGTACCGGACAGCGCCGGCTGGTGCAGGCGGTGATGGCCGTGTGTGTGCTGGCGCTGCTCCCCTCGACCTGGTTGTACGCCGTGACGGGCGAGCGGCTGCGCGGGGCGGCCGACGTGCCGCGCACCGAGGTCGCCGTCGTCTTCGGCGCGGGCCTGTGGGACGGGGAGCCCTCGCCGTATCTGGCGCACCGGCTGGACGCGGCGGCCGCGCTGTACCGGGAGGGGCGCATCCGGGTCGTGCTGGTGACCGGCGACAACAGCCGCGTGGACTACGACGAGCCGGACGCCATGCGCACGTATCTGCGCGAGCACGGGGTGCCGACCGAGCGGATCGTCAGCGACTACGCCGGCTTCGACACCTGGGACTCCTGTGTGCGGGCCCGGAAGATCTTCGGGGTGCACCGGGCCGTGCTGATCAGCCAGGGCTTCCACATCCGGCGGGCGGTGGCGCTCTGCGAGGCGGCGGGGGTGACGTCGTACGGCGTCGGCGTGGACGAGCGGCACGACGCCACCTGGTACTACGGCGGCACCCGGGAGGTCTTCGCGGCCGGCAAGGCGGCGCTGGACGCCCTCGTGCGGCCCGACCCGCGCTTCCTCGGCCCGAAGGAGCCGGGCGTGGCACGGGCCCTGGCCGGCGGCCGCTGACCGTCGCCGCACCCGCCCTGCCGGGCAGGCATCCCGGCCCGCCCCCTTGGACCGCCGCCTCACCGTGCCCGGCCGGGCGCGGGGAGGTCGCCGTTCGGACCGTGTAACACCGCGTCGTGCGGGCCCGTAACACGCCCGACGCAGGCTGAGGGGCATGCAGAACACCGCGACGCCCACGCACTGCCCGTACTGCGCCCTGCAGTGCGGGATGAATCTGACGCCCACCCCGCAGGGGACGGTGGAGGTGACGGAGCGCGCGGACTTCCCGGTGAACCGGGGCGCGCTGTGCGGCAAGGGGCGCACCGCGCCGGCCGTGCTGTCCTCGCGGGTGCGCCTGACCTCACCGCTGGTGCGCTCCGCCGACGGCGCGCTGGAGCCCGCCTCCTGGGATCAGGCGCTGGACCGGATCGCCGGGGCGCTGCGCCACGCGCGCGTGGAGAGCGGTCCGGACGCGGTGGGCGTCTTCGGCGGGGGCGGCCTCACGAACGAGAAGGCCTACGCGCTCGGCAAGTTCGCGCGGGTGGTGCTCGGCACGTCCCAGATCGACTACAACGGACGTTTTTGCATGTCGTCCGCCGCGGCGGCCGGCACGAGGGCGTTCGGCCTGGACCGGGGGCTGCCGTTCCCGCTGGAGGACATCCCGAGGACCGGCTGTGTGATCCTCGTCGGCTCCAACCTCGCCGAGACGATGCCCCCGGCGCTGCGCTACTTCCAGGAGCTTCGGGAGAACGGCGGCACGCTGATCGTCGTCGACCCGCGCCGCACGCGGACCGCCGAGCAGGCCGACCTGCACCTGGCGCCCCGGCCGGGCACCGACCTGGCGCTGGCGCTGGGCCTGCTGCACCTGGTCGTCGCCGAGGGCCGCGTCGACGAGGGGTACGTCCGCGAGCGCACCGCGGGCTGGGAGGAGGCACGCGCGGCCGCGATGGCGCACTGGCCGGAGTACGTGGAGCGGATCACGGGCGTGTCCGTGCCCGAACTGCGCGAGGCGGTACGGCTGTTCTGCGAGCCGGAGGCGGCGATGGTGCTCACCGCGCGCGGCCCGGAACAGCAGTCCAAGGGGACGGACACGGTGGGCGCGTGGATCAACCTGTGCCTGGCGACGGGGCGGGCGGGGCGCCCGCTGTCCGGGTACGGGTGTCTGACCGGGCAGGGCAACGGGCAGGGCGGGCGGGAACACGGCCAGAAGGCCGACCAGTTGCCGGGCTACCGCAAGCTGGACGATCCTGCGGCCCGGCGGCATGTGGCCGCGGTGTGGGGCGTGGACCCGGACACGCTGCCGGGGCCGGGGCGCAGCGCCTACGAGCTGCTGGACGCGCTCGGCACCGACATCCGCGCCCTGCTGCTGATGGGCTCCAACCCGGTGGTGTCGGCGCCGCGTGCCGCGCACATCGAGGAGCGGCTGCGGTCGCTGGACTTCCTCGCCGTGTGCGACGTCGTGCTGTCGGAGACGGCGGCCCTGGCGGACGTCGTGCTGCCGGTGACGCAGTGGGCGGAGGAGACCGGCACGACGACGAACCTGGAGGGCAGGGTGCTGCTGCGCCGGCGGGCGCTCACGCCGCCCGAGGGGATACGCGGCGATCTGGACGTGCTGCACGAACTGGCCGCCCGGTTCGGGGTGGAGAAGGGTTTCCCGGCCGACCCGGAGGAGGTCTTCGAGGAGCTGCGCCGGGCGAGCGCGGGCGGTCCTGCCGACTACTCCGGGATCACCTACCGGCGACTGGCCGAGGAGGAGGGTGTGTTCTGGCCGTGCCCCGCGCCCCTCGAGGACGGGCCGGGCCTTCAGGACGGTGAGGACGCCGCTCTCGACGCGCCCGGGCAGGACGACGACCCGGCCCGGGAGCTGCCCGGCCCGCATCCGGGCACGCCCCGGCTGTTCCTGGACCGGTTCGCGACGCCGGACGGCCGGGCCCGTTTCGTGCCGGTGTCGCACCGGCCGGCGGCGGAGGAACCCGACGAGGAGTACCCGGTGCTGCTGACCACGGGCCGGGTGGTCTCCCAGTACCAGTCGGGCGCGCAGACCCGCCGGGTGGAGGAGCTGAACCGGGCGGCGCCGGGGCCGTTCGTGGAGCTGCATCCGCGTCTCGCGGCCCGGCTGGGCGCGGCGGAGGGCGACCCGGTGGCCGTGGTGTCGCGGCGCGGACGGGCGGTGGCGCCGGCCCGGATCACGACCGCGATCCGCCCCGACACAGTGTTCATGCCCTTCCACTGGCCGGGCGAGGGCCGCGCCAACACGCTGACCAACCCGGCTCTCGACCCGACGTCGCGGATGCCCGAGTTCAAGGTGTGCGCGGTACGGCTGGAGGCGGCCGGTCCCGCACGGCTCATCTCCGGGTGAGCCAGTCCCCGCTCTCGATCGGCGTTCCCCGCGCCCGCAGTCGTGCCGCGACCGCGGGCGCGGCGACGTACACCCAGGCACGCACCGGGATGCCGTCGCTCTCGCGCACGGCCCGGCGTGCGAGGCGTTGGTAGAGGCTGCGCGGGTCGCCCGGGACGCAGTCCTCCAACTGATCGAGCGCGGCGAGCAGTTCGCCGTAGAGCTCCGGCCGTGCCGTCACCAGCTCGCCGCTCACCACTCCCCGGCCCTCCTCGACGGCGTAGGGGTAGCCGGGGCCCTCGTAGAGCTTCAGGCCGGTCATCCGCGCCGGTTCCTCCCGCGCCGTGCGGCCGCGCAGGAACAGCTCGTGGTTGGGCTCGCCGGGGCGCAGGGTGCCGTAGACGAAGAACGGGAGGTGCGGCGGGGGCGGGAGGGTCACAGAAACGATTCTGACTCCTCACACACCTCCCCGTACGCGCTATGGACATGACATGTCATGGCCTCTTAAATCTGGGTCAGCATCTGCGCCGCCCCCACGCGCCCCGAGGCGCCCTTCCGAGGAGACCGATGAGTCGGATACGGCAGCACGACCCGGAGTCCCGCACCCACCGCAGATCCCGTCTCGCCGCCGCCGGCGTGGCCGCCACCACCGCGGCCCTGCTGGCCGCCGCCCTTTCCCCCGCCGCGCAGGCGGCCGACCGGCCCAGCCGGGCCACCGCCCTCGCCCACGCCACGGACGTCCTGCGCTCCCACGCGACCGCCCTCGGTCTGACCGGTGCCGTGAAGACCACGGTCCGTGACGTGATCGTGGACAAGGACGGCACCCAGCACGTGCGGTACGACCGCACCTACCACGGACTGCCCGTGCTGGGCGGCGACTTCGTGGTCCACCTCGCCCCCGACGGCAGCTACCGCGGCGCCTCCCGGGCGACGACGTCCCCCCTCTCCCTGGCAGGCGTCACCCCGAAGGTCGCCGGACCCAAGGCCGCCGACCTGGCCGCGAACGCGCTGCGCGCGGTGAACCTCGGCGAGACCCTGCGCAAGCTGACCGCCAAGCCCGAGCTGGTCGTCGACGCCCTGCACGGCGCACCGAAGCTGGCCTGGCGCACCAACGCCGTCGCGCAGGACGCCCAGGGCAACCCGGTGGCCCGCACGGTCCTCACCGACGCCACCAGCGGCACCCAGATCGACGCCTGGGACAGCCTCGAGCACATCAGCGGCGACGGGAAGTCGCTCTACAGCGGCACGGTCGCCCTGGAGACGACCCAGTCGGGCTCGTCGTACCAGCTCAAGGACCCCACCCGCGGCAACACCTACACCGGTGACGCGGCGAACAAGACGGACCTGTGCTTCCTCAACATCTGCTTCAGCCGGGCACCCTCGACGGTCTTCACCGACACCGACAACCACTGGGGCACCGGCGCCACCGCCGACCGCGCCTCGGCCGCCGTCGACGCCCAGTACGGCACCGACGAGACCTGGGACTACTACAAGAACGTGCACGGCCGCAACGGCATCGGCGGCGACGGCAAGGGCTCCTACAACCGCGTCCACTACGGCAACGCCTACAACAACGCCTTCTGGGACGACAGTTGTTTCTGCATGACCTACGGCGACGGTGACGGCACCACGTTCGGCCCGCTGGTCGCCCTCGACGTCGCCGGGCACGAGATGACCCACGGCGTCACCTCCAAGACGGCCGCGCTCACCTACTCCGGGGAGTCCGGCGGGCTCAACGAGGCCACCTCCGACATCCTCGGCACGATGGTGGAGTGGTACGCGAACAACTCCTCCGACCAGGGCGACTACCTCATCGGCGAGAAGATCGTGAAGCCCGGCTTCGGCAAGGCCGCCCTGCGCTTCATGGACAAGCCCTCCAAGGACGGCAACTCCGCGGACTACTGGAGCAGCACGGTCGGCAACCTCGACGTGCACTACTCCTCCGGCGTCGCCAACCACTTCGCGTATCTGCTCGCCGAGGGCAGCGGCGCGAAGACCATCAACGGCGTCAGCTACGACTCGCCGACCGCGAACGGCTCGACGGTCACCGGGATCGGCCGGGACAAGGTCGGCAAGATCTGGTACCGGGCGCTCACGGTCTACATGACGTCGTCGACGAACTACGCGGGCGCGCGGGCGGCGACCCTGAACGCTGCGAAGGACCTCTACGGCGCGGGCAGCGCGGAGTACAACGCGGTGGCGGCGGCGTGGAGTGCCGTCAACGTCAACTGACCTGTTCGAGACCGCCGTACCGGCGAGGGGGCCTTCCCTCACCGGTACGGCGTTCGCCTGTCGTCTCCGCTTCAGGAGACGGTCGTCGCGTAGGAGCGAAGCAGGTCGAAGTTCTGCACGTACGCGTCGTGCGGGGCGGCGCCTTCCAGTCGCAGCAGGGCCTCGTCGTTGTCCCGCAGGGAGGACTCGTCGAGGTTGTGCGAGCCGGTGAAGGTCCACTTGGTGTCGGGGTGGCCGGCGTAGTTGCCCTCGATGGTGAGGTACTTGGAGTGCACCAGGTAGCCGTCGGTGGTGTTCAGCTTCTTCAGCGAGAGGTTGGCGTGGCCCTTGAGGGCGGCCTCGTCGTTGCTGTTGGCGTACACGATCTGCACCGAGCAGCCCTGGCCGGCCAGGCCGACCAGCGCCTGGACGACCGCGTCACGGTGCAGGGCGAAGGCGGCCACGCGCACGATGGACTTGTGCGTGGCGGTGCCGACGGTGGTGTTGCCGGTGCAGGAGACGTTGTCGAGGACGTCGGCCACGACGTCCCCGGTGGACTGCGGGAAGAAGTAGTACTTCTCGGTGCCGACCTTGGCGGTCGTGTAGTAGTTGTTCGTGCGCTTCTCCGCCGCGAGGTCGTTGAAGTAGTTCACGTACGCCGTGTAGAGGTCGGTGTTGCCGACCACCGTGTAGGCGTTGTTGAAGTACTTGTCGACGTTCACCGAGGTCTGGTTGGCGGAGGTCTGGATGACCACGTCCTCGGCCACCCCCGCGTCGCCGACGCGGGAGAACGTGAAGAACTTGTTGTGGTTGATCGGGTTGGTGCCGCCCGTCGCGATGCAGGCGCCCTGGCTGCCGCACACGTGCACCCAGGAGGTCGCCGACACACTGGTGCCCAGCTCGGCCTTCAGACTCGCGACGGCGGTGGAGTCGGCGTACGCCGCGTCCAGCACGACGCGGATGTCGACACCTCGCTGGTGGGCGCGGATCAGGGCGTCGGCGTAGTCCTGGTCCTTCAGCGCGTACAGGCCGGCGCGGATCAGGCGGCCCGGCTGGGTGTCGTCGATCGCCTTGATGATGTGGTCCTTGACGGCGTTCTGATCGGCCGTCGTGCCCTTGGGGTTGTTGAACACCGCTCCCGTGACGATGGGGGCGTCGGCCGCGCTCGAGACACCGGTGCTCGGCAGGAACATGGTGGTGGCCAGAAGGGCGGTCACGAGAAGGTGCTTGCGCACGCGGGGGCTCCCGAAGATCGTCTTGGATGCGGGCACCAGATGAGACCACACATCTCCACGGTTTCGCCATGCCCATGACCGAGAGGTCCGGCCCCCTGGACCGGCGCCCCCGATCGGCGGTCGCGTCGACCCCGTCGAGACACCCGGGGTGCGGGGCACCACCCGTTCACACCGGTGGGTCACGCCCATCGGGTGCACTTCTCCACGCCCCTGCCCGCTGCGCCTGACCTGCGGAAACGGCGTCGGGAACGGCTCGTTTCGGCCGGCCGGGGCACCCGTTCGCCGCATATGTGACGGGGTTTCGGGGAGCGGGCGCGGCGTGCGGGGCCTTACCTCGGAAGGGCAGGGGCAACCGACCGCTCGAAGGAGCACCGATGCGACGCACCGTCCGCGTGCTGACCGCTGCCGCGCTCGCCGCCACCGCTCTGGGCGCACTCGCCGCGCCCGGGTACGCGGCGGACGCCGGCGGCCTCGAGGTGTACCCGACCACCGTGGCGCCCGGCGCCGACGTCACGGTGAACACCGCGGCGTGCGGCGACGGCGGCGCCGCGGCGGGCGACGCCGGTGCGGTCGGCGCCGGCCGGTTCACGCTGGCGCCGAGCACGCACCAGGGCGACGCGATCGGGCAGTTCCGGGTGCCGCCGAGCGCGCAGCCGGGGACGTACGAGATCGTCGCCACGTGCGCGGAGGGCGGCCGCGTGGTCCGGGGCGACCTGATGGTGGCGCTGGCCCCCGAACGCGGGCAGCTGCAGCCGCACGGAAGTGTGAAGACGGGGGTCGGCGGAGCCCTTGGCCCCGACCCCGTACAGACCGCGGCAGGCGTGGCGGCTCTCGCCGTCGCCGCCGCGGGCGGTACCTGGCTCCTGCATCGCCGGGCGAGAGGCGACGGGATCTGACGGACACCCTCCGCTGTCCGTCCGCCGGTACCGCAGGTCCCTCCCCCTCCGGGTCCGACGCCCCTCGCGGCCCGGAGGGGGGCACGGGGCCACGGCCCCTCGCGGGGCCGGGCTTTGCCGGGGAAGCCGTGGCCGGGTCCGCCGTGGGCCGCCCGGTCGTGGTTCCACCGGTTTCGTTCCACGGCCGTCGGGCGTTCGGGACCGCCGAGCGCCCCGGGCCGTCACGTCGAGAGGGGTCCTCATGCGTCGGGTCGGCAACACCGCGATAGCGGCGGTCACCGCCGCCGCCCTGTGCACCGGTGCCTGGCTGCTGCACAGCGGCACCGCCGGGCACGCCCCGCCCCAGCCGTCGGCCGCCGAGGCGTCCGCCGACCCGGGCGCGGAGGGCTCCGCCGCCCCGGCGCTCCCGCCGTCCCCGCCCGACCGGATCCGCATACCGTCGATCCGCGTGAACGCCCCGCTGATGGGCCTGGCGCTGACCCCGTCCGGCAGCCTCGACGTCCCGCCGGCCGGCCGCAAGAACCTCGCCGGCTGGTACGAGGCCGGCACCACACCCGGTGAGCGCGGCACCGCGATCGTCGCCGGACACGTCGACAACGCCGACGGCCCCGCCGTCTTCTACGACCTCGGCGCGCTGAAGAAGGGCGCCGCCGTCGAGGTGGACCGGCGCGACGGCAGCACCGCCGTGTTCACCGTGGACGCCGTCGAGGTCTACCGGGCCGAGAACTTCCCCGACGAGAAGGTCTACGGCGCCGCCCGCCGCCCCGAGCTGCGCGTGATCACCTGCGGCGGCGGCTACTCCCGCACGACCGGCTACCAGGGCAACGTGGTCGTCTTCGCCCACCTGAGCGGCAGCCACCGCTGACCGCACCCCGGCGGTCGGGCGCGGCGTCCCGGGCAGGTCAGCCGGCGTCCTCCAGATAGCGCAGCACGGCCAGCACCCGGCGGTGTCCCGCCTCCGAGGGCGGCAGACCGAGCTTGGCGAAGATGTTCGCGACGTGCTTCTCCACCGCCCGCTCGGAGACGGTGAAAGCCGTGGCGATGCCGTGGTTGGTGCGGCCCTGAGCCATCAGCGCCAGCACCTCCCGCTCGCGCGGGGTGAGCGCGTCCAGCGCGCTGCGGCGGCGGCTCGCGCCGAACAGCTGCGCCACCACCTCCGGGTCGAGCGCGGTGCCGCCGGCCGCGACCCGCTCCAGCGCGGCGACGAACTCACCGATGTCGACGACCCGTTCCTTCAGCAGGTAGCCGACACCGGACGGGTTGCCCAGCAGCCGCGCCGCGTGCGCCGTCTCGACGTACTGCGAGAACAGCAGCACCCCGGTGCCGGGATGCTCCTCGCGCAGCCGTACGGCGGCCCGCACCCCCTCGTCGGTCTGGGTGGGCGGCAGCCGGATGTCGACGACGGCGACGTCCGGGGTGTGCGCGGCGACGGCCGCGAGCAGGGCGTCCGCGTCGGCGACCGCGGCGGCCACCTCGACGCCGCGCAGCCGGAGCAGCTGGACCAGTCCGTCGCGCAGGATGGCCGAGTCCTCGGCGATGACGACACGCATCCGACCTCCGTCACAGGGGCAGTTCGACGGTGACCACGGTAGGGCCGCCGGGCGGACTGTCGCAGGTGAGCGTGCCGTCGACGGTGCGCACGCGGGCCAGCAGGCCGGTGAGCCCGGAGCCGGCGCCGATCACCGCGCCGCCGCGCCCGTCGTCGGCGACCGTCAGCCGCAGCCGCCCCCCGTCGGTGCGGGCACTCACCTCGACGGCCGGCGCGCCGCTGTGTTTGGCGGCGTTGGCGAGGAGTTCGGCGGCGCAGAAGTAGGCGATGGACTCGACCGCGGGGCCCGGCCGGACGTCGAGCCGGGTGGTGAGCCGGACCGGCAGGGGGCTGTCGGCGGTGAGCGTGGCGAGCGCCGTGTCCAGGCCCTGGTCGAGGACGGGCGGGTGGATGCCCTTGACCAGGTGGCGCAGGTCGGAGATGGCCTGGGTGGCGTGGGACTGGGCGGTGCCGACGGTGGTCAGGACGCGGTCGCGCTCGGCGCCCGCGGTGACCAGCTCACGGATCAGGGTGAGGTGCATGGCCACCCCGACCAGGCGGGCCTGCGTGCCGTCGTGCAGATCGCGTTCGATACGGCGCAGGGTGGCGGCGGCGTCCTCGACGGCGTGCGCACGGGTCTCCTCCAGGGTGCGGATGCGGCGGGCGGCGGCGTCGGGTCCGAGCAGCGCGGCCAGCAGGGCGCGGTGCGGTGCGAGCGCGTGCCGTACCAGGTGGGGCGCGGCGGCCAGGAGGAGCAGCCCGAGGGCGACCGGGAGCAGCCAGCGCGGCCAGGTGTCGACCTGCTCGCCGAACAGCTCCAGCGACACGTGCCGGGTGGAGCCGTCCGGCTCGCGCACGGTGAAGTAGTTGACGCGCGCCAGCAGCGGATGGAGCGTGAGCAGGACGCCGTAGACGTATCCGATGAGGACGGCGACGATCCCGAGGACGGCGGTGAACGGGGTGAGCAGTGCCGAGCCCACGGCCCGCCAGCCCGTCCGCTCCCCCAGCACCGCCCGCCGCCACCGCAGCGGCCCCTCCGCCCCCACGGGCTCCGGCGGCTCGATGTCCAGCCCGAGCAGGCCCCGGGCCAGCGCCCGCTGCACCGCGCCCAGCGCCAGCGCACCACGGACCGTGCCGGCCACGGTCCACAGGCCGAGCGTGGTCAGCGACAGCAGCCCGCCCAGCACCAGGCCCGCCAGGGTGAGCAGGAAGCCGGCGAGGGCCAGCGGGAAGGACACCAGCGCGTAGAGCAGCGCGGACAGGGCACGGCGCCCGAAGACGGCGGCGGCGGTGGCGCGCACGGGGATCACGGCAGCCCAATCTAGCCGAGCAGCTTGGCGGCCAGACGGCGCTGCACCGCGGTCAGCCCGCGCACGAGCCATGGCGTCAGCAGCAGGAAGCCGATCCCGCCGACGACCGCGTGGAAGGCCCAGGCCCCGGCGAAGGTGGGCCCGCCCCAGGCGCTCGCGTAGTCGTCACCGGCGCGCAGCGGCCACAGCAGGTTCATCGGCACGAGGGACCAGGCGTAGAACGTGACGGCGGCGGCGAGCAGGTTGAGCGGGGTGGACACCAGGGCGTGCGCGAGGCCGGCCCGGGGACCCGCGGGCAGGTCGGCGCCCAGCAGGCGGCGCAGCAGGGCCCGCTGCCGGGGCCCGGTGGCCACGCCCAGCAGGGCGAGCGGCACACAGACCAGGCCGGCCGGCAGGGCGAGCAGGGCGTAGGCGGTACGCCGCCAGGTCGCGGCCGTGAAGGGTTCGCGGACGACGCGCCACACGAGCGCGGCGGCGGAGTCGGCGGAGTGGGAGCGGTGCGCGAGAGCCATGACGGATGCCTCCGGAGGGGCTGCTGGATGCGGTGCGTCCAGCCTCCCGCCCGAAGGCGCCGCGAACGAGGGTGCTGCCACGGAAGCCGGGGGTTCGGTTCACCCCACCCCCGGGCCGGTCAGCGGGCGCGGACCTCGTACGCCGTCACCCGGACCGTCTCGTCGTCCAGGCACTCCCCCGTCGCCAGGTCGAAGCGCTGCTTGAGCAGCGGGGAGGCGACGAAGGGGCGGCCCTGGTGGGTGCCGGTCAGGCCGCGGGAGAGGACCGCCGCGCCGGTGAACGGGTCGCGGTTGTCCACGGCGTACAGCGTGCCGCTGCGGTCCTGGAAGACGGCCACCTGCCGGCCGTCGGGCAGCAGCGCGGCCACCCCGCGGCCCGGGATCAGGACGCTCAGGTCGCACACCGTGAACCAGTCGTCGCCGAGCTGGAGCTGGACCTTCAGGTCGGTGGTCTCGAGTGCCAGGGTCATCGCTGGGCGCTTCCTTCCAGGACGTCTTCCGGGTCTGCGGTGGGCCGCATGCCGAGGGTCAGCAGGGGCAGGTCGGGCTTGATCTGGTCGCGTTCGGGGACGAAGGCGACCACCGGGTCGGGGGTGTCCGGGGCGTTCACGAAGGACACGAACCGGGCGAGCCTGTCGGGGTCGTTGACGGTCTCGGCCCACTCGTCGCGGTAGTGCGCGACGTGCGCCCGCATCAGCGCCTCCAGCTCGTCGCAGATGCCGAGCGAGTCGTGCACGACCACGTCCCGTACGTGGTCGAGGCCGCCCGGGATGCGCTCCAGCCAGGTGCTGGTGCGCTCCAGGCGGTCGGCGGTGCGGATGTAGAACATCAGGAACCGGTCGATCAGACGGACCAGTTCGGCGTCGGAGAGGTCCTGCGCGAGGAGGTCGGCGTGGCGCGGTGTGGCGCCGCCGTTGCCGCCGACGTACAGGTTCCAGCCGCTGGCGGTGGCGATGACGCCGAAGTCCTTCGACTGGGCCTCGGCGCACTCGCGCTGGCAGCCGGAGACAGCCGACTTCAGCTTGTGCGGGGAGCGCAGGCCCCGGTAGCGCAGCTCCAGGTCGATCGCCATGCGGACGGAGTCCTGCACGCCGTAACGGCACCAGGTGGAGCCCACGCAGGACTTCACCGTGCGCAGCGCCTTGCCGTAGGCGTGCCCGGACTCGAATCCGGCGTCGACCAGACGGGTCCAGATCAGCGGGAGCTGTTCGACACGGGCGCCGAACATGTCGATCCGCTGCCCGCCGGTGATCTTCGTGTAGAGCCCGAAGTCGCGGGCGATCTCCCCGATCACGATGAGCTTCTCCGGGGTGATCTCGCCGCCGGGGATGCGGGGTACGACCGAGTAGGAGCCGTTCTTCTGGAGGTTGGCGAGGAAGTGGTCGTTGCTGTCCTGCAGCGCGGCCTGTTCGCCGTCGAGGACGTAGCCGCTCGCGCCGATCGCCGGGGCGAGGGAGGCGATGATCGAGCCGACGGCGGGCTTGCAGACCTCGCAGCCGTCGCCGCCCCGGGCGCCGTCCCGGCCGTACCGGTCGAGGAGTTCCTGGTAGGAGGGGATGCGCAGGGCGCGGACGATCTCGTACAGCTCCTCGCGGGTCTGCGAGAAGCAGCCGCACAGGCCCTTGTCGACCTCGACGCCGGACGCCTCCAGTTCGGCGGTGACGAGCTGCCCGAGCACCTTGACGCAACTGCCGCAGCCCGTACCGGCCTTGGTGCACTTCTTCACCTCGGGCACGGTGGTGCACTTGTGCTCGGTGACCGCGCCGCGGACGGCGCCCTTGGTGACGTTGTGGCAGGAGCAGATGATGGCGTCGTCGGGCAGCGCGGAGGGTCCGAGCTGGGCGCCCGAGGCGGCGCCGGCGGGCAGCACCAGGGACTCCGGCGCGATGGGCGGGACGGAGCCGGTCAGGGCCCGCAGGGTGCCGTAGGCCTCCGCGTCGCCGACCAGGATACCGCCCAGCAGGGTGCCGTCACGGCCGATGACCAGCTTCTTGTACAGGCCGGCGCGGGAGTCGGAGTAGACGACGTCCAGGCAGTCCCCGGCGGTGCCGTGCGCGTCACCGAAGGACGCCACGTCGACGCCCAGCAGCTTGAGCTTGGTGGACAGGTCGGCACCGGTGAAGGCGGCCTCGTCGCGGGCGATGGTCGCCGCCGCGGTCTCGGCCTGCTCGTACCCCGGCGCGACCAGCCCGTACACCCGCCCGTCGACCGCCTGCGCGCACTCGCCGATCGCGAAGACGTCCGGGTCGGTGACGGTACGGCACTGGGCGTCGACGGTGATGCCTCCGCGCTCCCCGACGGCCAGGCCGCAGTCGCGGGCGAGCTGGTCGCGGGGCCGGACACCGGCGGAGAAGATCACCATGCCGGTGGCGATCTCGGACCCGTCGGACAGCTTCATGCCGGTGACCGCGCCGTCCTCACCGGCGAGGATCTCCTGCGTGCCGACGCCCGTGTGCACGGTGAGCCCCATGTCCTCGATGGTGCGCAGCAGGGCCGCGCCGCCGCCCTCGTCGACCTGCACGGGCATCAGCCGCGGCGCGAACTCCACGATATGCGTCTCGACGCCGAGCCCCTTGAGCGCACCGGCCGCCTCCAGCCCGAGCAGCCCGCCGCCGACGACGGCGCCGCCCGAGACCTTCTGTGCGTACTCCTCGATGGCGAGGAGGTCCTCGATGGTCCGGTAGACGAAACAGCCGGTGGCGTCCTTGCCGGGGACGGGCGGGACGAACGGGTAGGAGCCGGTGGCGAGGACGAGGGTGTCGTAGGCGAAGACCTGCCCGGACCTGGACGTGACCTTCTTCGCCTCGCGGTCGACGGAGACGGCGGGATCGCCGACGTACAGCTCGATGCCGTGCGTGGCGATGAACTCCATGTCGGTGACGGAGAGGTCGTCGGGCGTGCGGCCGGAGAAGTACGAGGTGAGGGCGACGCGGTCGTAGGCGGGACGCGGCTCCTCGCACAGCACGACCACGCGGTGCGTGGCGGTCAGCCCGCGCTCGGCGAGCGCTTCCAGGAAACGCTGACCGACCATGCCGTGGCCGACGAGCACGATGGTGGACACGTCGTCGGGGCCCGCGGGGGCGGCCCCCGTGCGGGTGGCCCGGGGGGCCGCCGTGGGGGTGGCCGGGGTGGTGTCCGGGGTGGTGTCCGTGGACATCAGGAGCCTCCGTCATGGGTGAGCAGGTGGAGCAGGGGGCCGCCGTTCGTCGGGAGCGGCTCTGCTCCCTCCCAGGCGCGGGCGAGCGCGCCGACGGTGCCGAGTTCGCCGACGAGGACCCCGCCGACCAGGCGGTCGTCGCGGACGACGACCTTGCGATAGGTGCCGCGGGTGGCGTCGGCGAGCTGCACGACGTCGTCCCCGGGCAGGGCGACGGTCTCGCCGAACGCGGCGAGGTCGAGACCGGCGAGGGTGAGACGGGTCAGGGAACGGGTGCCGGTGTAGCGGGTGGTGCCGTCCCCGGCGATCACCTCGGCCAGCACGTCGGCCTGTTCGAGGGCGGGAGCGGCGAGACCGTAGACGGTGCCGTCGTGCTCGGCGCAGTCCCCGAGGGCGTGGACACGGGGATCGGAGGTGCGCAGCCGGTCGTCGACGAGGACGCCCCTGTGGACGGTGAGCCCGGCGTCATGGGCGAGCCCGACGCGCGGGTGCACGCCACAGGCCAGGACGACGAGTTCGGCGTCGAGGGCGAACCCGTCGGCCATCTCCACGGAGCGCACGGCGCCGCCGACGCAGCGCACGTCGCGCACCCGGCACTCGGTGTGCACCTCGACGCCGAGGCCGGTCAGGTGCCGCTGGACCAGCGCGGACGCGTTCGGGTCGAGCTGGCGCTCCATGAGCCGTTCGGCCTGCTGGGCGAGGACGACCTGGGCACCGCGGACGGCGAGCGCGCGGGCGGCGGACACGCCGAGCAGCCCGCCCCCGATGACGACGGCCTTCACGCCGGTCCGTACGGCCTTCGACAGCCCGAGGCAGTCGTCGAGCGTACGGAAGGCGTGCACACCGGCGGGGAGTTGGCGATCCGGCGTGAAGAGCCCCCGCAGCGGGGGCAGCACCGAGTTGGAGCCGGTGGCCAGCACCAGCGTGTCGTAGGCGATCGCGGTGCCGTCGGCGCAGCGCACGGTGCGCTCGGCGCGGTCGATGCCGGTGACGCGGGCGCGGACCAGGCCGGCGGGCGCCGGCAGGGCGATCACGTCGGGGCGGTAGCGCCCGGCCAGCACCTCGGCGAGCAGCACCCGGTTGTAGGGCCGGTGCTCCTCCTCGCCGACCAGCGTGGCGGCCACGCCCAGCTCACCGAGCCGCCGGGCGAGACGAACGCCCGCGAGCCCGGCGCCGATCACCACCACACGCGTTTTCGAGGTCATGCCATCGAGCGTGCGGGCCGGGTGTTTCCCACCGGGTTCCCCCCTGTTTCCCACGAGGAACGCTGCCCTCAGCGGGGGCGGGGGGTGGGTGTGAGGGGGTGGGGAGGGTCGGCGGGGGTGGGTAGGGGGCTTGGCGGCGAGGGTGGGTGGAGGGCTCGTCCGGGGTGGTGGCAGGGGGCGGGGGCGTGGGAGTTGACCGGGAGCGGTGTTGGGGGTGCGGGGGTTGATCGGGAGCGGTGTGGGGAGGCGCGGGGCGTGATCGGGGGCGGTGTGAGGGAGCGTAAGTGCCGCGACCCCGGCAGCGGCGCTCCGGCCCGACGGGCCCGGTGACCGCTACGGCGACGGCCGCGCGGTCCCGGTGCACGTGGGCGACCCCGGGTGTTCCTCCCGCCCCGCCCGGGACGGGGTCGGCGACGGGATCACGTGCGAGTGCCCACGGTACGCGGGCCTCAGTCCCGGCGGATCAGCTCGGGGTCGATCCTCCGCCCGATGAGGGGCAAGGACCCGAGCGCGGCCACGAGGACGGCACCGAGGGCGCACCCGATCAGCAGGGGCACCCCGTCCCCGTCCCAGAAGATGTCCCCACCCCCGGTGACGAGATAGCTCGACTCGGCGGCCTTCCCGGCCACGACGGCCAACACGAGCCCAACAGCCAACGGCACGACGACCTGAGCGACCTGCACCCCCCGCAGGGTCCAGGGCCTCGCCCCGAGCAACGCCAGGGCGGTCACCTGCGAACGCCGCTCGACGGCCCGGTCGGCAGACGCGACGAGGTAGGCGGCGACCCCGATGACGAGCCCCAGGACCATGCCGGCGCCGAGGAGCGTCTTGACGATGATCAGTTGCTCCAGCGATTCGACGTTGATGCCGTCCGCCATGACTTCGGCGGTGGGATCGATACCGCCGATTCCGTCGAGGACAGAACGGACTGTTTCGGGACCGGACTCACTGGCCAGGACCAGCGTCGCGCCTTCGGGACGGAAGGCGGCCGGCAGAAAGGACGGGGGCAGAAGAACGTCGCCGCTGTTGACCGATGAGACGCCCGGGGTGTCGTGGAAGCGAATCGTCTGCGCAGGCACCCTCAAGGGCATCACCTTCAGCGCCCCCTCGCCGTTCCTCAGATGGAAGGTGAACGTCTTCCCCGGCTTGCTGTCCTCCCAGATCGGCTGGCGTGGATTGTCCAACAGCGTCGGACGACCGTCCACGCAGCCTTCGACGGCGAAGACGATGTGACGCAACTGACCGCACGTCGCGATCACCACATTGATCGACGGAGGCATATCGGCGTTCGGATCCTCCCAGGACTGGGCCAGAACCGCGTGTCCCCGCACCCCGGGCACGTGCTCAAGAGCGTGCTGCTCTTCCAGACCGATCTCGTTCGTGGACAGCCGGTACGTCTGGATGTCCGAGACGTTTTTGGTGACCTGATCGAATTCGATCAGCACTCCTTGGACGAGGGACGCACTGAACACCAGCAGCACCAGCCCCGTGACTACGCGGAGGGCGCCACCGTATTCCGTCTCGTTGCGGCGCATGGCGAGCCCCAGCGAGATCGAGCTGGTCGAGCGAGCGATGCGTTGTGCGAGGACCCGGGACAGGAAGGGCAGGCTGAGCACAAGCCCCGTTCCGACGAGTACGACGGCGAGAGGCATCAACAGCGACGAAATCTTGGTGTCATTGGGGGCGTGTCCAGTGGCTCCGGCAACGCAATAACCGGTGACGATCCCCAGGCCGGGAACCAGCGGCAGAAGTCCCCATTTGCGTGGAGGCTTCGCTACAGCGCCGCGCCGAACCCCGAGCGGATCAGCTGCTGCCCGCCGAGCACCGATCCGCCCCACGTACCAGGCCAACGCCGGACAGCCCACGAGACAGACGATTAACGTCGCGCCGGGCAACGCACCGTCGGAAGGGAACCACTTGAATCCCGGCAGCCCGATGCGGGAGACGAGTTGGTTGACGACCCAGTACAGCCCCAGACCAAGAACGGCACCAGCCATGGCTGCGGCGACCGTCTCGGCTGCGTTGACGCGCTGGATTCCCTTGCTGCTCATTCCCAGGAGGCGAAGAGCGGCCAGCCGACGCGCTCGCGCCGCGGCCGAGAGCCGAGCACACACTGCGAGGAACACGCCGAGCGGAAGCAGGACGACCCCAGCCATCGCGAAACGCACGATGTTCAGGGCGGAGGGCTCCACCGTGGGGAACCAGGCGTACGACGTGCCGAAGCGCGTCATGCGCGAACCTGCCTTGAGGTCATCCCGTGCGACACCGATGTACGCGTAGAGCTCGTCGGGGCGGGCAAGCCCCGCAGGCGCAATTTGTTCGCGCTCCCTGCCGGGAAGCAGCTGGGACAGGCCTGGCTCTTGGCGGAGCAGCTCGTGCAACCGTGGAGAGACGAAGACCTCGCCCTGCGCCGGAAAGGTGCGCAATCCCGGTGGCGGCGGCACGGGGCCGGTTCCCTTGGCGAGAAAGACACGTGTGAACCTGTGAGAACCGTACGGATCCGTTCTCACGAGTTCCAGAGCCGCCTTGTCGCCGGAGCTGCACACGCTCTTGCCCGCGCAGTCGGGTTGGCGCGCCGCCTGCCGGGCATCCTGGGATTTGAGAATGCCCGGAATGGCAAGAACGAAGGCCAGGCAGCAGACGCCGACCGCACCACCCGCGACCATGAGCAGAAAACGCACTCGGTTTCCACGCCCGCTGCCCAGCAGCAGCCGAAGTCCCAGGAGTAGTTCTTTCATGAGACTTCCCGCTCGCAGGGGGCGAGTTCGCCGTCCCGCATCCGATAACGGCTGTCCGCGCGGGCCGCTACCTCCGGGTCGTGGGTCACCAGTACCACCGCGGTGCCCTGAGACCTGGCGAGTGCGAGGAACTCCTCGAGAACGGCCGTGGCGTTGGCACTGTCAAGTGAGCCCGTGGGCTCATCGGCGAACACGACGGCCGGCTGATGCACCAAGGCTCGCGCCACCGCGACGCGTTGGCCCTGCCCACCGGACACCTGCGACGGACGCCGCTGCTTCACGTCAGCCAGCCCCAGTCGTGAAAGCACGGCCCCGGCTGCGATCAGCGCTTCACCCTTACGTTGTCCGGCAAGGCGCAGTGGCAGGGCGGTGTTCTCCTCCACCGTCAGTTCGGGGAGCAGCTCTCCGTACTGGAACACGAAACCGAACCGTTCGCGACGCAAGGCACTGAGTTCCTCGTCGTCCAGTTCACCGAGGACACGCCCTTCGAATCGAACCTCGCCGCAGGCCACCGGCAGCACCCCGGCAAGGCAGTAAAGGAGCGAGGACTTGCCGGAGCCGCTCTGCCCTGTGATCGCCACGACCTCTCCACGGTGCAGCGAGATGTCCGCGTTTCGCACAGCCACGGTGGCGCCGTAATGGAGTTCGACGCCTTTGGCGGAAAGCACTTCTGTCGTATTGATGATGTTCCCCAATGCCGAGCGAGGAGCCCAGGCGCAGGCGACTGGGCTCGGTAGGTCGATCAGGCCTTAGCGCGCGCTCTTGTTCTCGAAGTGCACGGTCGGGGAACAGTTGTCGGGCTGAAGGCTGCCCTTGTCGCGACACGCACGCATGTAGGCGTTGTGGGTGTAGAGCTGGGCGCCGTCCCAGTTGGAGTTGTGCAGCGAGACCGTCTTGTTCTGCTTGCCGTTGTAGCGGACCCAGCCATGGCCCTCGATACGCACGAGCATGTAGACGTTGTGGCCGTCTTCCTTGTCCGCGTCCTCCAGCTTGCCCTGCCATTCGAAGGCACCATGGTTCTGGAGAGGGCGATTGAAGCGGTACTCCCCGTCGATGAAGCGAACACCCGCCCCCTTGATCAAGGGCAAGTCGTGCCACCCCGGAGTAGCCACCGCGGTGCCTGCCCCCAGGAGAAACACACCCGCCGCCAGAACACCGGCCATTGCCTTCTTCATTGGTCGCCTCTCAGTAGACCGAGGACCACAGCGAACCCCGGCGATCACAGAAGGTAATGGACTGGTAACGTGCTGAATCCTTCACTCATCGGACGACCACCACATCAGGTGATCCTGGCCGTAGCGTCAACGACGAAGCCGAGACGCCAGATCGCGTGCCGGCAGGACGGATACCCGCCCGATCAGAGTGCGGTAGGGCTGGAGGACGGCGCCTCCGCGGACCGTGAGCACGTGGGGGCGAAGAGGACCGTGGGAAGCACGATCAGCTTGGTGAGCACCGGTCGCGGCCACTCCCAGCGCGGTACGGCCGCTCGCCGATACTGCCTCGTCCCAGGCATGGGAAAGGGCGGCACCCCCGCACAAGGGTGCCGCCCTCTCTCCGTGGTCCGGAGCCGTCGCCGATCGGTGAGGGTCGGGTGACAAGCGGCGGCTCCGGGGCTTGCCCGGCCGTCGTGGGCCGGGGCCCGGGTGTGCCCGGCCTTCGTGGGCCGGGGCCCGGGCCTCGGCCGGCCTTGCAGGCCGGGGCGCGTGGGCCCCGCATGGTCCACGCGCCCCGGAGGCATCAGCGGTGGTCGCTGCCCTCCGACTGGGTCGCCGCGCGGCCGGCCTCCAGGCGGGCCACCGGGATGCGGAACGGGGAGCAGGAGACGTAGTCGAGTCCGACCTCGTGGAAGAAGTGGACCGACTCCGGGTCACCGCCGTGCTCACCGCAGACGCCGAGCTTCAGGTCGGGGCGGGTCCGACGGCCCGCCTCGGCCGCCAGTTTCACCAGGGAGCCGACGCCGTCCTTGTCGATCGTCTCGAACGGGCTGACGCCGAAGATGCCCTTCTCCAGGTACGCCGTGAAGAACGACGCCTCGACGTCGTCGCGGCTGAAGCCCCACACCGTCTGGGTCAGGTCGTTCGTGCCGAAGGAGAAGAACTCGGCGGCTTCCGCGATCTGGCCCGCGGTGAGCGCGGCGCGCGGCAGCTCGATCATCGTGCCGATGGCCAGGTGCAGCTCCGTGCCCGTCGCGGCCTGGACCTCCGCGATGACCCGGTCGGCCTCCTCGCGGACGATCTCCAGCTCCTGGACCGTGCCGACGAGCGGGATCATGATCTCGGCGCGCGGGTCGCCCTTGGCGTTCTTGCGCTCCGCGGCCGCCTCGGCGATCGCGCGGACCTGCATCGTGAACAGGCCCGGGATGACCAGACCGAGGCGTACGCCGCGCAGGCCCAGCATCGGGTTCTGCTCGTGCAGGCGGTGCACGGCCTGGAGCAGGCGCAGGTCGTTCTCGTGCGGCTCCTGACGGGACTCCGCCAGGGCCACGCGGACCGACAGCTCCGTGATGTCGGGCAGGAACTCGTGCAGCGGCGGGTCGAGGAGGCGGACCGTGACCGGGAGGCCGTCCATCGCCTCGAAGAGTTCGACGAAGTCCTTCTTCTGCAGGGGCAGGAGGGCCTTGAGGGACGCCTCGCGCTCCTCCTCCGTGTCCGCCAGGATCAGACGCTCGACCAGCTCGCGGCGGTCGCCGAGGAACATGTGTTCCGTGCGGCACAGGCCGATGCCCTGGGCGCCGAAGCGGCGGGCGCGCAGCGCGTCCTCGGCGTTGTCCGCGTTGGCGCGCACCCGCAGGCGGCGCTTGCGGTCGGCGAAGGCCATGATGCGGTGGACGGCCTCGACCAGCTCGTCGGCGTCGTCGGCGCCGGCGTGCATGCGGCCCTCGAAGTACTCGACCACGGGCGACGGGACGACCGGGACCTCACCGAGGTACACCTTGCCGCTGGAGCCGTCGATGGAGATGACGTCGCCTTCCTCGACGACCTGGCCGCCCGGCACGACCATCCGGCGGCGCTTGGTGTCGACCTCCAGCTCCTCCGCGCCGCAGACACAGGTCTTGCCCATGCCGCGCGCGACGACGGCCGCGTGGGAGGTCTTGCCGCCGCGCGAGGTCAGGATGCCCTCGGCGGCGATCATGCCGTCGAGGTCGTCGGGGTTGGTCTCGCGGCGGACCAGGATGACCTTCTCGCCGGAGCGGGACCACTTCACGGCGGTGTAGGAGTCGAAGACGGCCTTGCCGACCGCGGCGCCGGGGGAGGCCGCGATGCCGCGGGCGACCTGGGCGACCTTCGCCTTCTCGTCGAAGCGCGGGAACATCAGCTGGGCGAGCTGGGCGCCGTTGACGCGCTGGAGGGCCTCCGCCTCGTCGATCAGGCCCTGGTCGACGAGCTGGGTGGCGATGCGGAAGGCCGCGGCCGCGGTGCGCTTGCCGACGCGGGTCTGCAGCATCCACAGCTTGCCGCGCTCGATGGTGAACTCGATGTCGCAGAGATCCTTGTAGTGGTTCTCGAGGGTCTCCATGATCTGCATCAGCTCGTCGTACGACTTCTTGTCGAGCTTCTCCAGGTCCGCGAGCGGCACCGTGTTGCGGATGCCGGCGACGACGTCCTCGCCCTGCGCGTTCTGGAGGTAGTCGCCGTAGACGCCCTGGTGGCCGGAGGCGGGGTCGCGGGTGAAGGCGACGCCGGTGCCGGAGTCGGGGCCGAGGTTGCCGAAGACCATCGAGCAGACGTTGACGGCGGTGCCGAGGTCGCCGGGGATGCGCTCCTGGCGGCGGTAGAGCTTGGCGCGGTCGGTGTTCCAGGAGTCGAAGACGGCGCGGATGGCGAGGTCCATCTGCTCGCGCGGGTCCTGCGGGAAGTCCCGGCCGGTCTCCTTCTTCACGATCTTCTTGAAGGTGGTGACCAGCTTCTTCAGCTCGGCGGCCTCCAGCTCGGTGTCGACCGCGACCTTCTTGGCCTCCTTGGCCTTCTCCAGCGCGTCCTCGAAGAGCTCGCCGTCGACGCCGAGGACGGTCTTGCCGAACATCTGGATGAGGCGCCGGTAGGAGTCCCACGCGAAGCGCTCGTCGCCGGCCTGGTCGGCGAGGCCCTTCACGGACTTGTCGGAGAGGCCGATGTTGAGGACGGTGTCCATCATGCCCGGCATGGAGAACTTCGCGCCGGAGCGTACGGAGACCAGGAGCGGGTTGTCGGCCTGGCCGAGCTTCTTGCCCATCCGGCTCTCCAGTGCGTCGAGGTGTGCGCTCACCTCGTCACGCAGTGCCGCCGGCTCCTCACCGCTGTCCAGGTAGACCTTGCAGGCCTCCGTGGTGATGGTGAAGCCGGGCGGGACCGGAAGGCCCAGGTTGGTCATCTCGGCGAGGTTGGCGCCTTTGCCGCCGAGGAGGTCCTTGAGGTCCTTGTTGCCCTCGGTGAAGTCGTAAACGAACTTCACGCCCTCAACACTGTTGCCCGACGCGGGTCGCTGCTGATCTTTGTTTTCCGACACGGGTCTCGACTCCTCGAGGACGCGGTGGCTGCCCTGACGTCGAGGAACATACCCAGATCGAAGGCACCTGGGTACGTCCACTTGCACGTCATGCGCCTGTAACCAGTCGTCCGCCAGCGGATCGAAAGTCAAGGCTTGGCAAGCAACCGAGGCTTTTTGTTTTCACTTCTTGAACGCATCAACACCCGTAGACTGCCACTGCCGCTCACATGAGCGGCTTTCAGCACGTCTGAGTTCGCCCGATGAACGATCAAGCTGTGGCACTCAGTGCCACCCCTTTCAGAAGTGCAATCGCCCAAGATCCGCTCATCTGAGCGCAACCCTTATCAGGGGTGGCGAGAATCACGCTCCCACAGGGGCCGAGATTTCACCATGCGGACGGGTATCCAGGAACGGCCGAGCCGTCACACGCCGGGCGCGCGCAACCTTCACACGCCGGGCGCGCGCAGCCGCTCCACGACCCGCGTCACACGCCCGGCGGCACCCGCGCCCCCGGCCCCGCGTCACACCCCCAGCGCCCGCAACCGCTCCTCCGCCCGCTCCGGCGCGTACAGGTGCTCCACCACCAGCGCGCCCGCGCCCACCAGCGCCGCCCGCTCCCCCAGCCGCGAGGTCACCACTTCCAGATGAGCGGTGGAACGCGGCAGCGCCCGCTGGTACAGCAGCTCCCGTACGCCGGTGACGAACGCGGTGCCCGCCAGGTCACCCGCGATCATCAGCACGCCGGGGTTGAGCAGCGTCACCACCGTCGCCAATACCTCGCCGACCCGGCGCCCCGCCTCCCGCGCCAGTCCCACCGCCTCCGGATGCCCGGCCGCCAGCAGTTCCCGCACGTCCGAGCCGGACGCCGCCGGCACCCCCGCCTCCGCCAGCCGCCGCGCCACGGCACCGCCGCTCGCGACGGCAGCGAGGCAGCCGTAGGAACCGCAGCGGCACAGCGCCCGCTCGCCGTCCGGCACCCGGATGTGCCCGATGTCCCCGGCTCCGCCGTCGACACCCCGGTACACGCAGCCGTCCACCACCACGCCCGCACCGATGCCCGTGGACACCTTGACCAGCGCGAACGCCGCGCAGCCGGGATAGGACGCGCGCTGTTCGCCGTACGCCATCAGGTTCGCGTCGTTGTCGACCAGGACCGGGACCGGCGGCAGGCCGGTGTGGTCGGTGAAGGCTCGGGCGAGGCGGCCCGTTATGTCGTAGCCGTCCCAGCCCGGCATGATCGGCGGCTGCACCACCCGGCCCGACTCGCTGTCCACCGGGCCTGGCACGGCCAGCCCGATGCCGCACACCTGAGCGGCCGGGCGACCGGCCTGCGCCGGCAGCTCGGCGAACCAGCGGCCCAGCTCGCCGAGGACGGCCTCGGGACCGTCGTCGACGGCCAGGGCTCCGGTGCGTTCGGCGAGGATCTCACCGGTCAGGGTCAGCAGCGCCGCCCGGGCGTGCCGGGTGTCGAGGTCGGCCGCGAGGACCAGCGCGTGCTCACCGTCGAACTCGAGGGTGATGGAGGGGCGGCCGCCCAGCGGGGAGTCGACGGGTCCGCCTGCGCCCTCGCGCAGCCAGCCCGCGCGGAACAGCCGGTCCAGGCGCTGGCCGACGGTCGCGCGGGACAGCCCGGTCGCCTGCTGCAGCGCCCCGCGCGTCGTGGCGCGCCCGCTGCGCACCAGCTCGAGCAGGTCCCCGGCGCCCGTGTGCACCGTGCCGCGTCCGGCCCTGCCGGGCCGCACGGCCTCACCGGCACGCCCGGTCCGGCCGGCGTCCGGCTGCCCGCTCCGCCCGGCCCGCCCGGCTTCCGTGGCCCGTCCCGTCATGCCCACACCCCCTTGCGTTTCCCCATCCTGCATTACACAGTGGGTTCTGCGTGTTAAATAGACGTAACCCTAAGTGGTCCCGGCCGGCGCGCTCGGCCGCACGTCTTTCGGGGAGTCCCGAGTGGATCGCACGGCTCAGCTCACCACCCGCCGCACCGAGCGGGACACCGCCCACGATCCCCCACCCGCGCCCGCCGGGCTGCACGGCAGGGCCGCGGCCGTCCTGCACGCCAACTGGACCGGCACCTCCACCGTGCCCTCCCGCACCCTGTATCCGCACCAGTGGTCGTGGGACTCCGCGTTCATCGCGATCGGGCTCAGGCACCTCTCGCCGTTACGGGCGCAGAGGGAGCTGGAGACGCTGCTGGCGGCGCAGTGGGGCGACGGGCGGGTGCCGCACATCGTCTTCAATCCCGCCGTCCCCTTCGACGCGTACTTCCCCAGCCCCGACTTCTGGCGCTCCGCCGGCGCCGGCCGCGCAGCCGGCGCCCCGCGCACCGTACAGACGTCGGGCATCGTGCAGCCACCGGTGCACGCGCTGGCCGCCTGGCTGGTGCACCGGGCCGACCCGGAGCTGTCCCGGGCGCGCGGCTTCCTCGCCGGGCTGTATCCCCGGCTGGCCGCCTGGCACCGGTATCTGCTGCACCGGCGGGACCTGGGCGGCGGCGGGCTGGTGTCCGTGGTGCACCCCTGGGAGCAGGGCATGGACAACAGCCCCTGCTGGGACGCCCCGCTCGCCCGCGTCGCCCCTGCCCCGGCCCGCTCCTTCTGCCGCGCCGACCTCGAGCACTCGGCGGCGCAGGACCGGCCGACCGACCTGGACTACGGGCGGTACGTGCGCCTCGCCGCCGACTACCGGGACCGCGGATACGCCGACGACAAGGGTGACTTCGCCGTCGAGGACCCCGCCTTCAACGCCCTGCTCATCGCCTCCGAGCACGCCCTCGCGCGGATCGCGCACGAGCTGGGCGCGCCCGGCTCGGCCCGCCGGGCGCGCGCCGAGCGGCTGACCGGGGTGCTCGTGGAGCGGCTGTGGGACCCGGCGCGGTCCCAGTTCTTCTGCCGGGACGTCGTCGGCGGCGGGCTGATCGGCGAGCGCGGGGTGTCCGGGCTGATCCCGCTGCTGCTGCCGGCGCTGCCCCGCGAGCAGGCCGCGGCGCTGGTCGCGACGCTCACCGGCCCGCACTTCGGCCTCGGTACCGCCACCCGTCTGGTGCCCAGCTACGACCTGCTCGGCGAGTCCTTCGACCCGCACCGCTACTGGCGGGGCCCGGCCTGGTTCAACACCGGCTGGCTGATCGAGCGCGGACTGAGGACGCACGGCGAGCGGGAGCGGGCCGACGCGCTCGCGCGGGCACTGGTGGCCACCGCCGCCGCGTCCGGTTTCGCCGAGTACGTCGACCCGTACACCGGTGAGCCGTGCGGGACGCCGGACTTCGGCTGGACGGCGGCGCTCACGCTCGACCTGTTGCACGGCGCGCGAGGGCGCTCCACGGGCGCGGGCGTGTCCCTCGGGGCCGGCGAGACGTTCGGAAAGAGCAGCGACAGGGACTCAAGGGGAGGGGACGGGGGATGACCGACCGGCATCATCTGCTCGTGTACGGGGGGACGTTCGCCGCCGTGGGCGACGGCGGCGACATCACCGGGGTGCGCGGCGGGCACGTGCCCGACGGGCTGTTCGTCCGGGACGGGCGGCATCTGAGCCGCTGGCAGCTGACCGTCGACGGCGCGGTGCCCGAGGCGCTGACGCCGGTCGCGGGCGGGGACACCGCGCGCTGTGTGCTGGTGCCGCGCGGCGGCCGCGACGAGCCGCCCGCGTACACGCTGTTCCGGGAGCAGGCCGTCGGGGACGGCTCGTTCGTGGAGGCGCTGCGGGTGGTCGGCAACCGGCCGGTGCCGGTCACGGTCCGGCTGGCGCTGACCGTCGACGCCGACTTCGCCGACCAGTTCGAGCTGCGCTCCGACCACCGCACCTACGCCAAGCTCGGCGTCGTACGCTCCCGGCAAGTGCTCGACGACGGGCTGGAGTTCACCTACCGGCGCGGACAGTGGCGCTCGTGTACGACGGTCACGGCCGACCCGGCGCCGGACGCCGTCGAGGAGACCGGCACGGGCGCGCGGCGGATGGTGTGGACGCTGGACCTGCCGGCGCACGGCACGGCCGAACTGACCCTGCGGGTGATGGCCCGGCCGCACGGCGAGAAGCGGGCGCTGCGCGTGCCGCGCTCCCCGCGGTCGGTCACCGAGCGGCTGCGGGCGGACGAGGAGAGGTTCCTCGAAGGCGTCGCCTTCCCGACCGGCTGGCCGGAGCTGGCGGCGGCCTGCGCGCGCGGCCTCGCCGACCTGGTCGCGCTCCAGGTGCCGGCGCGCGGACCGGACGGTGAGGAGCTGCGGGTGCCCGCGGCGGGCGCGCCCTGGTACCTGACGCTGCTCGGCCGGGACGCCCTGCTCACCTCGCTGTTCGCCCTCCCCTACCGGCCCCGGCCGGCCGCCGACACGCTCCTCGCGCTCGCCGCGACCCAGGCGGGCGAGGAAGGGACGGCGCCGGTCGCCCAGCCGGGCAAGATCGTGCACGAGGTGCGCCACGGGGAGCTGGCCCACTTCGGTCAGGTGCCGTACGCCCGCTACTACGGCTCGGTCGACGCGACCCCGCTCTTCCTGGTCCTGCTCGGCGCGTACGTCGAGCAGACCGGCGACACCGAAGCGGGCCGCCGGCTCCAGCCGCACGCCCGCGCCGCCGTGACCTGGATGCTCGACCACGGCGGCCTCACCTCCCGCGGCTACCTGGTCTACCGCGCCGACCGCGGGGGTCTGGCCAACCAGAACTGGAAGGACTCGCCCGGCGCGATCTGCTCCGCCGACGGCACCCGGCCCGTCGGCCCGGTGACGGCGGCGGGCGCCCAGGGCTACGCCTACGACGCGCTGCGCCGCACGGCGTGGCTGGCGCGCACGGTGTGGCGGGACGAGGCGTACGCGGCACTGCTGGAACAGACCGCCGCGGATCTGCGCGACCGTTTCCAGCGGGACTTCTGGATGCCGGAGCACGACTTCCCGGCGCTGGCCCTGGACGGGGTGGGCCGCCGGGTCGACGCGCTCGCCTCGGACGCCGGGCATCTGCTGTGGTCGGGGCTGCTGGACAAGGAGTACGGCGAGCAGGTCGGCCGGCGTCTGCTGGAGGCGGACTTCTTCTCGGGCTGGGGCGTGCGCACGCTGGCGGCGGGACAGCCGGCGTACCACCCGCTGTCGTACCACCGCGGTTCGGTGTGGCCGCACGACAACGCGGTCATCGCCCTCGGGCTGGCCCGGTACGGGCTGCACGACGAGGCGCGGGCCGTCGCCCGGGGGCTGGTCGACGCGGCGACGGCCGGCGGCCACCGGCTGCCGGAGGTCCTCGCCGGGTACGGGCGGGACACCCATGCGGAGCCGGTGCCGTATCCGCATGCCTGTGTGCGGGAGGCTCGGTCCGCGGCGGCACCGCTCGCTCTGCTCTCGGCTGTGGGGGGTGTTTAAGGGGCCGCGAGCGCGCCGTGGGGGGTTCTGTTGTCCGCGGGGTGCGTGCCACAGGGGTTCTTTGTCCGCGGGTGCGGGTGGTGGGGGCCGGTCGCGCGGTTCCCCGCGGGGCGGTGCGGATCACCACGGCGGGGAACCGCGCGGGGCGGTGCGGATCGCCGCCCCGGTCGGCGCGTACGGCACCGCCTCTCGGGCTGGTTGTGCCGCCCGGCGCGTGCCGGAACCGTTTGCCCGGTGTTTGCCCGGCCCGCGTGAACAGGGCGCCCGGGGCCGCCGTACGGGAGGGTGTCGTCGGCCTGCCGTTGGAAGGATCCCGGGTTGTCTCAGGACACCAGTACGCGCGAGCGGGAGGAGGGCGCCGCGGCGCCCTCGGCCGCCAGGCCCTCCGGCGCCCGCCGCTTCCTGCGCGCCCCGCATCCGCGCGCCCGCCTGGCCCGGTGGCGCGCCCGGCATCCCTCCGCCGCCCGGTGGGTGTCGCTCACCGTCACCGTGCTCGCCGCTCTTCTCGTCCAGGTCGCTCTGGAGATGCCGAACACCCAGGCGGGCTTGCGGCCCTCCGCGTTCGTGCGGTTGCCGGCCGAGGCGATCATCGGGGCGGTCGTCCTGCTGTATCTGCCCCGGCGGGCGCGGATCGTCGCGGCGGCGTTCGCCGGGGCGCTGGTGGGGTGGCTGGCCGTGCTGGACATGCTGGACATCGGCTTCACCGAATACCTGGGCCGGCCGTTCAACATGATCCTGGACTGGGGGCTGTTCGACGACGCCCGCTCGTATGTGGCGGACTCCCTCGGCTCCACGGCGGCGCTCGGCCTCACCGTGGGTGCGATCGCCCTGGTCGTCCTGCTGGTCGTCCTGGTCGCGCTGTCCGCCGTCCGCCTCGGTTCCGTGCTCGCCCGGCACCGGGGGCGCGCGGCCCAGGGGGCGCTGGTCGCCGGGACCGTGTGGATCACGTGCGCCGCGTTCGGGGTGCAGATCGCCGGTGCTCCCCTGGCCACCCGGCACGCGGCGACCGTCGCCGAGGCCCAGGCCCGTACCGTGCGGGACACCGTGCGCGACGAGGCGGCCTTCGGCAAGGAGGCCCGGGCCGACGCCTTCGGGAACACTCCGCCGGCCCAGCTGGTGCCGGATCTGCGCGGCAAGGACGTCATCTTCACGTTCATCGAGAGCTACGGCCGCAGCGCGGTCGAGGACCCGGTCATGGCGCCGGGCGTGGACCGCACCCTCACCGCGAGCACCCAGGCGCTCGCCAGGGCGGGCTTCCACGCGAAGAGCGGCTGGCTGACGTCGGCGACCTACGGCGGCGGCAGCTGGCTCGGCCACTCCACCTTCATGTCCGGCCTGTGGATCAGCAACCAGCAGCGCTACCGCACGGTCATGGCCAGCGACCACCTGAGCCTGACGCAGGCGTTCGCCAAGACCGGCGCGTGGGACACCGTCGGGGTGATGCCGGGCGTGCAGAAGGCCTGGCCGGAGCAGAAGTACTACGGCCTGGACAAGGTCTACAACGCCTTCCAACTGGGCTATCACGGCCCGAAGTTCAGCTGGTCGACCATGCCCGACCAGTTCGCGCTGCAGCAGTTCCAGCAGCGCGAGCACGGCCGTGAGCGCGGCAAGCCGCTGATGTCGGAGATCATCCTGACCTCCAGCCACCAGCCCTGGGCGCCGATCCCTCGCATGGTGGGCTGGGACCAGCTGGGCGACGGCAAGGTCTACGACGCGATCGAGAAGGCGGGCAGGAAGTCCGCGGACGTCATCGCCGACTCCACGGCCTCCCGCGAGGAGTACGGCAAGTCGATCCAGTACTCGGTGACCGCGCTCACCCAGTGGCTGGAGCGCTACGGCACCGACGACACCGTGCTGGTCTTCCTCGGCGACCACCAGCCGATCGCCCGGGTCAGCGGCAACCACGCCAGCCGGGACGTCCCGGTGTCGATCGTCGCCAAGGACCCGAAGGTGCTGGAGAAGGTCTCCGGGTGGGGCTGGACCGACGGGCTGCGGCCCGCGCACACCGCGCCGGTGTGGAAGATGAGCGCCTTCCGCGACCGCTTCCTGACGGCGTACGGGTCCGTGCCCCACCCCTCGGGGAGCTGACCGGCCCCCGTTCCTCGGGGAGCCGGCCGGTCGGCCATCCCTCGGGAGAGCCGGCCGGTCCCCATCCCTCGCGGGAGCCGGCCGGTCAGCCGCCGGAGGTGTCCTGCTCCGCGTCCTCGGTGACGCCCGCGCAGTCGTAGGGGTCCTTCAGCCAGCCGTCGGGCAGCACCACGCGGTTGTTGCCGGAGGTGCGGCCGCGCGGGCCGTCGGCGCCGGCCGGCCAGGGCTGGTCGAGGTCCAGCTCGTCCAGGCCGGAGCGCAGGTCCTCGAGGGTGGAGGTGATCGCGAGGCGCTTGCGCATCTCGGAGCCGACCGCGAAGCCCTTGAGGTACCAGGCGACGTGCTTGCGGAAGTCGATCACACCCTTCGACTCGTCACCGAGCCACTCGCCGAGCAGGGCGGCGTGCCGGACCATCACGTCGGCGACCTCGCGCAGGGCCGGCCGGACGAAGTCCTGGGGCCGGCCCTCGAACGCGGCGACCAGGTCGGCGAAGAGCCACGGCCGGCCCAGGCAGCCGCGGCCGACGACCACGCCGTCGCAGCCGGTCTCGCGGACCATGCGCAGCGCGTCCTCGGCGCACCAGATGTCGCCGTTGCCGAGGACGGGGATCTCCGGCACGTGTTCCTTGAGCCGGGCGATGGCGTCCCAGTCGGCGGTGCCGCCGTAGTGCTGGGCGGTGGTGCGGCCGTGCAGCGCGATGGCGGTGACGCCCTCCTCGACGGCGATACGGCCGGCGTCGAGATAGGTGAGGTGGTCGTCGTCGATGCCCTTGCGCATCTTCATCGTCACCGGCAGGTCGCCCGCACCGCTGACGGCCTCGCGCAGGATGGCCCGCAGCAGGTTCCGCTTGTACGGCAGCGCCGAGCCGCCGCCCTTGCGGGTGACCTTCGGGACCGGGCAGCCGAAGTTCAGGTCGATGTGGTCGGCGAGGTCCTCCTCGACGATCATGCGGACGGCCTTGCCGACGGTGACCGGGTCGACGCCGTACAGCTGGATCGAGCGGGGGCGCTCGCTCTCGTCGAAGCGGATCAGCTGCATGGTCTTGTCGTTGCGCTCGACCAGCGCCCGGGTGGTGATCATCTCGCTGACGAACAGGCCCTTGCCGCCACTGAACTCCCTGCACAGGGTGCGGAAGGGCGCGTTCGTGATACCCGCCATGGGAGCGAGCACCACCGGCGGTGCGACGGGGTGCGGACCGATCTGGAGCGTGGAGTTCACGTCAGTGGTGGGCGTGGGCATGGCCCCATTGTCGCGTACGCCCGTCACGACGACCCAAAGTAATTAGTTAGGCACACTAGCGATAAGGAGTATCCTGGTCACATGCCCGAGCTGAGCCATCGCCGCAGGATGCTCGTGCTCGCGATCTGCTGCATGAGCCTGCTGATCGTGAGCCTCGACGTCACGGCCCTCAACGTCGCCCTGCCCGCCATGCAGCGCGATCTGCACGCGTCGACCTCGGGGCTGCAGTGGACCATCGACGCCTACACCCTGGTCCTGGCCTCCCTGCTGATGCTGGCCGGTTCCACCGCCGACCGCGTCGGCCGCAAGCGGGTCTTCATGGCCGGCCTGGTGGTCTTCACGGCCGGATCGGTGCTGTGCTCCCTCGCGCCGAACCTCGACGCGCTGGTGGCGTTCCGCATGGTGCAGGCGGTCGGCGGGTCGATGCTCAACCCGGTCGCGATGTCGATCATCACCAACACCTTCACCGACCCGCGCGAGCGGGCCCGGGCCATCGGCGTGTGGGGCGCGGTCGTCGGCATCTCCATGGCCGCGGGCCCGATGGTCGCCGGTGTGCTGGTCGAGGCGGTCGGCTGGCGGTCCATCTTCTGGCTCAACCTGCCGGTCGGCCTCGCCGCCCTGCTGCTCACCCTGCGCTACGTCCCCGAGTCCCGCGCCCCGAAGGCGCGCCGCCCCGACCCGGTGGGCCAGGTGCTGGTCATCACCCTGTTCGGCGCCCTGACCTACGCCATCATCGAGGCCCCCGCCGCCGGCCTCGCCTCCGTGCTCCCCTTCGCGGCTCTCGCCGGGGCCGCCCTGCTCGGCCTGCTGTGGTACGAGCCCCGGCGCGACGAGCCCCTCATCGACCTGCGCTTCTTCGGCTCGGCGCCGTTCAGCGGGGCCACCGTGATAGCGATCAGCGCGTTCGCGGCGCTGGGCGGCTTCCTGTTCCTGTCCACGCTGTACCTGCAGAACGTGCGCGGCCTGAGCGCCCTGCACGCCGGCCTGTGGATGCTGCCGATGGCCGTGCCGACCTTCCTGTGCGCCCCGCTGTCCGGGCGGCTGGTCGGCTCGCGCGGTCCGCGGCTGCCGCTGCTGATCGCGGGCGTCGCGATGACCGCGAGCGCGGTGCTGTTCGCCGCGTTCGAGGCCGAGACGGCCGATGTGACGCTCTTCCTGGGGTACGTGCTGTTCGGCATCGGCTTCGGCTTCGTGAACGCGCCGATCACCAACACGGCCGTGTCGGGCATGCCACGGGCGCAGGCCGGGGTGGCCGCGGCGGTCGCCTCCACGAGCCGCCAGCTCGGGCAGACGCTCGGGGTCGCGGTGGTCGGAGCGCTCCTCGCCTCCGGTGTGGGTGCCTCGTCGTACCGGGACGTGTTCGTCTCGGCGGCGCGCCCCGGATGGTGGGTTCTCGTCGGCTGCGGGGCCGCCGTGCTGGTGCTCGGCATCCTGAGCAGTGGGCGCTGGGCGCGGGGGACGGCGTCGCGTACGGCCGAGAGGCTGGAGTCGGACGAGGTGCGGCAGGTCGTGGGGGCTTCGGAGCGGGCCTAGCCGCGGTGGTGCCGGCAGGTCCTAGCCGCGGTGGTGCCGGCAGGTCGCGCCCACGCCGCGGAGCCGCACCGCGTCACGCCGCGCGCCGCCCCGTCAGGGCGTGTTCGTGCAACGTCTCCAGACGCGCCCGCGTCTCGTCGTCCGCGGGGACGTAGGTGACCATGCGGGCGCCGACCTCGGGGCCGAGCCACAGGTCGGTGTGGTCCAGCACCAGGTGACCCACGTACTTGTTGAGGAACTCCTTGCGCTTGGTGCGGTGGGCCACGACCTCGTGGCGGTCCCAGGCCTCGCGGAAATCCGGGGACTGCTCGCGCAGCCGCTTCAGCAGCATCTTCCAGGCGGGTTCGCCCAGGTGGCCGGCCATCGCGGCACGGAAGCGGGCGGCCATCAGCCGCTGCGCCTCCTGAAGGTGCACGATCGAGGACTGCCAGTCGGGGTGGGTGTACGACAGAATCAGGCAGTTGCGGTCCTCGGGCGGTACCGCGTCCAGGTCGCACAGCAGCAGGCCGTAGGTGCGGTTGTAGGCGACGATGTCGTACCGGTCGTTCTGGACGGCCGCCGGGACCGGCTCCAGCTGCTCCAGCAGGGCCCGCACCGCGGGCGTGACCGAGGGACAGCTCTGTGCCGGGCTCGGGTCGACGGCTCCGGCGAGCTGGAAGAGGTGGGCGCGTTCGGTGCCGTCGAGCCGGAGGGTGCGGGCCAGGGAGTCCAGCACCTGCACGGAGACCTGGATGTCGCGGGCCTGCTCCAGCCACGTGTACCAGGTGACGCCGACCGCGGAGAGCTGGGCGACCTCCTCACGGCGCAGGCCGGGGGTGCGGCGCCGGCGGCCGCGGGGCAGGCCGACCTGCTCGGGGGCGAGGCGCTCGCGGCGGCTGCGCAGGAACGCGGCCAGTTCGTGGCGGCGGATCTCGGTGCCGCGCGGGGCGGCGGCGGGCTGCGTCTCCTGGGCCAGCATGGTCATGCTCCCAGGGTGCCGCCTCACGGGGCCCGTTTCCAGGTGGTGCTGGTACCAGGATAAAGACACTCTGGTACCCGTCTCGGGCCGGGCGCAGGCTCGGTGGCGTGACCGAGACCCTCACTCCACGCCCTGTCCGATCCGGCCCTACCACGCCGCCCGCGCTGAGCGGACCCGGACTGTTCGCGGTGCTGCTCGCGGCGGCACTGCCGCTGATCGACTTCTTCATCGTCAACGTCGCCCTGCCCACCATCGGCCGGGACCTGCACGCCGGCGAGTCCGTGCTGGAGCTGGTCGTCGCCGGGTACGGCGTCGCGTACGCCGTGCTGCTCGTCCTCGGCGGCCGGCTGGGCGACCTGTTCGGCCGGCGGCGTCTCTTCCTCGCCGGGATGGCCGCCTTCGGGCTGACGTCGCTCGCGTGCGGGCTCGCCCCGGACGCCTGGACCCTGGTCGCCGCCCGGGTCGCGCAGGGCGCCGCGTCCGCGGCGATGCTGCCGCAGGTGCTGGCCACCATCCAGGCGGCCACGTCCGGGGCGCGCCGCGCCCGCGCGATGGGCCTGTACGGCGCGACCGCCGGCCTGTCCATGGTCGCGGGCCAGATCCTCGGCGGCCTGCTGGTCGCCGCCGACCTGTGGGGCACCGGCTGGCGCTCGGTGTTCCTCGTCAACGTGCCCGTGGTGGTCGTGGGCCTGCTGCTGGCCGCGCGGACGGTGCCCGAGACCCGTTCGCAGCGCCCGGAGCCGGTGGACGGCCCGGGCACGGTACTGCTGGCCGTCGCGCTGCTGACGCTGCTCGCGCCGCTCACCGAGGGGCGGGCGGCGGGCTGGCCGCTGTGGACGTGGCTGTCGCTGGCGGCGTTCCCGGTCGCGGCGGCCGCCTTCTTCGCCGTGGAACGCCGGGCGGACCGGGCCGGCCGCACCCCGCTGGTGCCGCCGAGCCTGTTCGCGCTGGCGTCACTGCGCCGGGGGCTGGTGCTGATCCTGCCGTTCTCGGTCGGGTTCAGCGGATTCATGTTCGTCGTCGCCGTCGCCCTCCAGCAGGGGGCGGGCCTCGGTCCGGTGCCGGCCGGACTGGCGCTGGCCCCGCTGGCCGTGACGTTCTTCTTCACCTCCCTGGCCGGTCCGCGCCTGGTGGCCCGGTTCGGCACCCGGGTCGTCACGGCGGGCGCGGTGCTGCAGGGCACCGGCCTGGCGCTGATCGCCCTGGCGGCCTGGTGGTCGTGGCCGCACCTGGGCGTCGTGGAACTGCTGCCGGGCGGGGCCGTCGCCGGCGTCGGCCAGGCGCTGCAACTGCCCGTGATCTACCGGGTGATCCTCTCCGAGGTGCCGCCCGCGCGGGCCGGCGTCGGCAGCGGGGTGATGACGACGACCCAGCAGGCGGCCCTCGCCCTCGGCGTGGCCACGCTGGGCACCCTCTTCCTGTCGCTGACCCCCGGGACCGGCATGCGGGACGCCCTGGTCACCGTACTGCTGGTCCAGCTGGCCGGGGTGGCCCTGACGGGGCTGCTGAGCCTGCGGCTGCCGCGGACGGTGGGCTGAGCGATGAGTTCCGGTGCCGTCGCCGGTCGTAAGGCCCGTCACGACGCGTCCGCACCGGGAGGCCGGGGAATGAAGAACACGCTGTACGACACACTGCGCCGGCGGGTCGACGACGGCACCGTCCCCGGGGCGGTCGCCCTCGTAGCGCGGGGCGGTGACGTCGAGGTGGTCGCCGTCGGCTCGGCCGACGCCGGTGGCCGCGTCCCGATGATCCGGGAGTCGATCTTCCGTATCGCCTCGCTCACCAAGCCGGTCATGGCCGCGGCGTTGCTGACGCTCGTCGACGAGGGCCGCGTCGCGCTGGACGACCCGATCGCCGAGTGGCTGCCGGAGCTGGCGAAGCCGCGTGTGGTCCGCACGCCGTCGAGCCCCGTCGACGACGTGGTCCCGGCGGACCGCCCCATCACCGTCGAGGACCTGCTGAGCTCGCGCCCCGGCTGGGGGCTCCCGTCGGACTTCTCACTGCCGGCCGCGCAGGCGCTGTTCGAAGTGCAGGATCACGGCCGCCCCTTCCGAAGCTGGCCCGCCCCGGACGAATGGCTGGCCCGGCTCGCCGAGGTGCCGCTGCTGCACCAGCCGGGCGAGGCGTGGCTGTACGGCACGGCGTCCGCCCTGCAAGGCCTGCTGGCCGCCCGGGTCACGGGGCGTACGCTGCCGGAGTTCCTGGCGGAGCGGATCTTCGAGCCGCTGGGGATGAAGGACACCGGCTTCGAGGTCCCGGCCGCGAAACGGGACCGCTTCACCTGGGCCTACGCCCCCTCCGAAGGCGGCGAGCCGAGGCTCGTGGACACCCCGGACGGCGACTTCAGCAGCCTGCCGCGATTCGCCTCGGGCGGCGGCGGGCTGGTCTCCACCGCGGACGACTTGCTGGCCTTCGCCCGCATGCTGCTGGCAGAGGGAGGTGACCTGCTGTCCCCCGCCTCGGTGAGCCGGATGACCAGCAACCATCTCACCGCGGCGCAGCGCGAGAGCGCGACGCTCTTCCTGGAGGGGCAGGGCTGGGGCTACGGCGGCCAGGTCGACGTGGCCCCGCTCGACCCGTGGAACGTCCCCGGCCGCTACGGCTGGATCGGCGGCACCGGCACGACGGCCCACCTGATCCCGGCGACGGACACGGTCACGATCCTGCTGACCCAGGCAGCCATGACCGGCCCGACCTCGACGTCCCTGATGCGGGAGTTCTGGGTGGCCTGCGCGTAGGGCTCCGGCCGGCCGGCAGGACCCCGCCGGCCTGCGGCTGGCCGGTCGGCCGGGAACCGCGCCCCCGGCACTCGGGCCAGGTGCCGCCCCGGCACGGGACAGCAGGTGGGCGGCGCACGCAGGGGGGCGCGGGAGGATCCCGCACGCACGGGGGCACGGAGGACCCCGCACGCACGGGGGCACGGGACGGACCCCGTCCACACGGCGGCACGGGACGGACCCCGTCCGCCACCGACCGGCCCAGGCCGGCCGGCCCGGCGTGGGCGGCGCAGACCGGCAGGCCCAGCCCAGCCGGCCCAGCTCGGCCGGCCGGCACAGATCTTCGGGCCGGTGCCTGGCAGGCGGCGGGGCGAGGCGAGCGGTGCTCGGAGAACTGTGGGGGCGAAGGAGCCCCGGGTCGCGCGGGGGGGGGGCGGGGGGCGGCGCGGGCCCCCC
>NZ_JBEZWX010000018.1:0-146990 GCF_040637635.1 Streptomyces sp. NPDC028635
GGGGTGTCCGTCCTCGGTCCGGCCGGCCGTTTCCGACGAGGGGCGCCGTTGCCCGGTGCCGGCCGCTGCGGGCGGACACCCCCCACCCCGTCCCCTTCCCGCCGTACGCGACTGCGGCCCGTCGCCGCGTCCGGGTCCGGTGCGGGGCGCGCGGCGGGCGGGGCGTTCAGGCGGTCGGTCACCGTAGACACCTAGGGGCGCGGGGAACTGCGCGACCAGCCGCAACGCACTCGCAGCCGAAAACGCACCCTGCGCCGCAAAGGCACTCGCGCCGCCGGGGCGGGCCGGGACGCCGGGTCCCGCACCCCACTCCCGGGCGCCCCGATTCCCAGACGCGCCGCACGGCAATTGGCACTCCGCTTGACCGAGTGCTAATCCCGGTCATAGTCTCGGCTCTGGCACTCGGCAGATGAGAGTGCCAACACAGCGACGGGCAGGTCCGGCACCCGCGACGACGGATCGACCTGGTCGCCACCTCAGACAGTTAACCCCGTGAGATCTCCGAAGGGGGAGGTCGGATCGTGACGACCGCCAGCTCCAAGGTTGCCATCAAGCCGCTCGAGGACCGCATCGTGGTCCAGCCGCTCGACGCCGAGCAGACCACGGCCTCCGGCCTGGTCATCCCGGACACCGCCAAGGAGAAGCCCCAGGAGGGCGTTGTCCTGGCCGTGGGCCCGGGTCGCTTCGAGGACGGCAACCGTCTGCCGCTCGACGTGAAGGTCGGCGACGTGGTGCTCTACAGCAAGTACGGCGGCACCGAGGTGAAGTACAACAACGAGGAGTACCTCGTTCTCTCGGCCCGCGACGTGCTCGCGATCATCGAGAAGTAAGCACACTTCACCCGAAGCTCTGCTTTTCAGCTGCGCCCCTGGCCCCTGCGACCGATAACGAAGCCGGGCGCCGGGGCGCAGTCGTTTTACCCACGAGATTTCCGAGAGGGCTCCCGCTGCCATGGCGAAGATCCTGAAGTTCGACGAGGACGCCCGTCGCGCCCTCGAGCGCGGCGTCAACAAGCTTGCCGACACCGTCAAGGTGACGATCGGCCCCAAGGGCCGCAACGTCGTCATCGACAAGAAGTTCGGCGCCCCGACCATCACCAACGACGGCGTGACCATCGCCCGCGAGGTCGAGGTCGAGGACCCGTACGAGAACCTCGGCGCCCAGCTGGTCAAGGAGGTGGCGACCAAGACCAACGACATCGCGGGTGACGGTACGACCACCGCGACCGTGCTGGCCCAGGCGCTCGTCCGCGAGGGTCTGAAGAACGTCGCCGCGGGCGCCTCCCCGGCCGCCCTGAAGAAGGGCATCGACGCCGCGGTCAAGGCCGTGTCCGAGGAGCTCCTCGCGACCGCCCGCCCGATCGACGAGAAGTCCGACATCGCCGCCGTCGCCGGTCTGTCCGCCCAGGACAGCCAGGTCGGCGAGCTCATCGCCGAGGCGATGGACAAGGTCGGCAAGGACGGTGTCATCACCGTCGAGGAGTCCAACACCTTCGGTCTGGAGCTCGACTTCACCGAGGGCATGGCCTTCGACAAGGGCTACCTGTCCCCGTACTTCGTGACCGACCAGGAGCGTATGGAGGCCGTCCTCGACGACCCGTACATCCTGATCACGCAGGGCAAGATCGGTGCCATCGCCGACCTGCTGCCGCTGCTGGAGAAGGTCATCCAGGCCGGCTCCTCCAAGCCGCTGCTGATCATCGCCGAGGACGTCGAGGGCGAGGCCCTGTCGACCCTGGTCGTCAACAAGATCCGCGGCACCTTCAACGCCGTCGCGGTGAAGGCCCCCGGCTTCGGCGACCGCCGCAAGGCGATGCTGCAGGACATGGCCGTCCTGACCGGCGCCACCGTCATCTCCGAGGAGGTCGGCCTCAAGCTCGACCAGGTCGGTCTCGACGTCCTCGGCACCGCCCGCCGTGTCACCGTCACCAAGGACGACACCACGATCGTCGAGGGTGCCGGCAACTCCGCGGACGTCCAGGGCCGCGTCGCGCAGATCAAGGCCGAGATCGAGAACACCGACTCCGACTGGGACCGCGAGAAGCTCCAGGAGCGCCTCGCGAAGCTGGCCGGCGGCGTGTGCGTGATCAAGGTCGGCGCCGCCACCGAGGTGGAGCTGAAGGAGAAGAAGCACCGTCTGGAGGACGCCATCTCCGCGACCCGCGCCGCGGTCGAGGAGGGCATCGTCTCCGGTGGTGGCTCCGCGCTGGTCCACGCCGTCAAGGTCCTCGAGGGCAACCTCGGCAAGACCGGCGACGAGGCCACCGGTGTCTCCGTGGTCCGCAAGGCCGCCGTCGAGCCGCTGCGCTGGATCGCCGAGAACGCCGGCCTCGAGGGCTACGTCATCACCTCCAAGGTCGCCGAGCTCGACAAGGGCCAGGGCTTCAACGCCGCGACCGGCGAGTACGGCGACCTGGTGAAGGCCGGCGTCATCGACCCGGTCAAGGTCACCCGCTCCGCCCTGGAGAACGCCGCCTCCATCGCCTCCCTGCTGCTCACGACCGAGACCCTGGTCGTCGAGAAGAAGGAAGAGGAAGAGGCCGCCGCGGGCCACGGCCACGGCCACGGTCACGCCCACTGACGCACGTCAGCGCCGAGGCCCGGTACCCCCTGGGGGTGCCGGGCCTTTCGCATGGCTACCGCTCCAGTGGCTCCAGTGCGCCCAGCTGCTGCATCAGACCCAGCTGGTCGTGCTGCCACCACAGCTCGGCGATCTTGCCGTCGCCGCCCAGGCGGAACCACGTGGTCCCGGTCATGGTGACCTGCCTGCCCGTGGGGCCGATCCCGAGGAAGTCACCGGTGTGCGTGGCGTTCCAGGTCCAGCGCGCGCAGACCCGGTCCTCGTGGGCGAGGACGTCCTCGACCGTGAAGGAGAAGTCGAACGCCGCGCGCCACATCCGGAACTCGCTGCGCATGGAGTCCAGCCCGAGGGTGTCCTGCGGATTGATCGGGTCGTGGCTGTGGATGTCCTCGTCCAGCAGGTCGTTGAGCGGCGGCAGGTCGCCCGCCGTCCCCAGCGTGGTGAAGAAGCGCCGCACGGTCTCCTCGGACAACTGGTCGTCGCGCACCACGTCCAGGTCGGTGAACGACGGCATCTCGTCGCACAGGGCGACCATGTCCTGGAAGATCTTGTCCGTCTCGGGCATGTTGGAGTTCCGCATCGCCTCCTCGTACGAGGGGAACTCCACGATCTCGATGAAGTGCGACGCGTCCGAGCGGTCCTTGCCGACGACCGCGTGCGTCGCCGTCCGCTTCCCCTTGGTCTGTTCGACCCACGTGTCCATCAGCCGGTCCATCTCGTCGAACCGGCTGGTCTTGCAGTCGATGAGCTGTACGAAGGTCATGGCGCCAACTCCCGTGCCCCGGTGGGTCCGGTCCCGTACGGCACCATTGTCCGCCGGACCCGCACGGCCTGCCTTTCGTGACGCCCCCGGGCGTGCGCGGCGCTACTGCGGCCCGTACTTCCGCCCCGTCCGTGAGCTGAGCCCGCCCAGCAGCCCCCTCGGGACGAGCTTCGCCGCGCCCAGCAGGGCCTTGTAGCGGGGGTCCGGGATGGACAGGGTGCGGCCACGGGCCAGGTCGGCGAGGGCCGCCGCGACGACCTTGTCGGCGTCCAGCCACATCCAGTTCGGGATGTTGTCCGTGCCCATCCCGGCCCGCTGGTGGAACTCCGTGCGGACGAAGCCCGGGCACAGCGCCATCAGCCGTACGCCGCTGCCCGCCAGGTCACGCGCCGCGCCCTGGGAGAACTGCACGACCCACGCCTTGGACGCCCCGTACGTCCCGCGCGGCACGAAGGCGGCGACCGACGCGACATTGACGACCCCGCCCCGGCCGCGCTCGCGCATCGCCTCCGTCGCCGCCGACGTCAGCCGCAGCACCGCCTCGCAGTGCACCTTCAGCATCCTCAGCTCGTCGGCCATCGGGACCTCGAGGTAGCGGCCCTTGTTGCCGAAGCCGGCGTTGTTGATCAGCAGGTCGACGGGGTTGCGCCGGTCACCGAGGCGGGCGGCGACCGCCTCGATGCCGTCGTCCGCGGCCAGGTCGGCGGTCAGCACCTCCGCCTCGATGCCGTGCCGGTCGTGCAGCTCGGTCGCCTGCTCGCGCAGCCGCTTGGTGTCCCGGGCCACCAGCACCAGGTTGTGCCCGTCAGCCGCCAGCCGCCGCGCGAACGCGGCACCGATGCCCGCGGTCGATCCCGTAATCAGAGCCGTTGTCATGCGCCAAGACTAGTTACCCGGACTGACAGACTCCGCGCCGCGCGCCCCCGGCCTGACATGAGGTCAGCGGCCCTGCTGCCCGACGTACTTGCGCGCCGCCGCCAGCGAGTCCGGGTGCAGCGCCGCGCCGGCCGCGAGCAGCCGCGGCAGCAGCGCGCGCTCGGTGGTGACGGCCCGGAACTGCATGGCCACGGTCACCTCGTGCTCCGGCCGGTGCACGACCTCGATCGCGTCGCCCGCGCGGATCTCCCCGGGCTCGATCACCCGCAGATACGCCCCCGGCGCGCCCCGGTGCGTGAACCGGCGCACCCAGCCCTTCTCACCCAGGTGCTCCTGGAAGGTACGGCAGGGGATGCGCCCGCTGGTCACCTCGAGCACCACGTCCGGGCCGATCCGCCAGCGCTCGCCGATCAGCGCGCCGCTCACGTCCACGCCCCGGGTCGTGAGGTTCTCGCCGAACGTGCCGTTCCCCAGCTCGCGCCCCAGCTCGCGCTCCCAGTCGTCCAGGTCCTCGCGGGCGAAGGCGTACACCGCCTGGTCGTCGCCGCCGTGGTGGCGGGTGTCGCACACCGCGTCCCCGGCCAGCCCGCTCGCGCCGGTCCCCCTCGGCCCCGGCGCCGTCACCTTGACCGGCCCGTCCACCGGGCGCTTGTCGATGCCGGTCAGCCCGTCCGGCTGGTCGGTGAAGGGGACGGCGCGGGCCCGGCCCACATTGAGAGACAGAAGCTTCATGGGGGCACGGTAGCGAGCGGGCCTCAAAGTGTCGACGCGATATTTCGCACGGAATCCAAGCTTCCCTTATGCTCGAGGGGTGATCGAGGCTCGTCATCTCCGTGTCCTGCGCGCCGTGGCCACCACCGGCTCCTTCTCCGCCGCGGCCCGCGAGCTGGGCTGCACCCAGCCCGCCGTGAGCCAGCAGATGAAGGCCCTGGAGGGCTCCGTCGGCACGCCGCTGCTGGTGCGCACCGGACGCGAGATGCGGCTGACCCAGGCCGGCGAGGCCCTGGTGCGGCACGCGACCGGCATCCTTGCCGGGCTGACCGCCGCGGAGGAGGAGGTCGCCGCCATCGCCGGGCTGCGCGCCGGCCGGGTCCGTCTCGTCTCCTTCCCCAGCGGCAGCTCCACCCTCGTCCCCACCGCCCTGGCCGCCCTGCGCGCCGCCCACCCCGGCACCCGGGTCTCCCTGGAGGAGGCCGAACCGCCCCGGTCCGTGGAGCTGCTGCGCGAGGGCGACTGCGACATCGCGCTCGCCTTCCGCTACGAGGGCGCGGCGGGCGCCGAGGAGTGGGACGACCTCGTCGTACGGCCGCTGCTGACGGATCGCCTCGTCGCCCTGCTGCCGGAACGGCACCCGCTCGCGGCGCGGGCGGAGCCCCTGGCCATCGGCGCGCTGGCCGACGAACCGTGGATCGCGGGCTGCCCGCGCTGCCGGGGCCAGCTGGTCGAGGTCTGCGAGGGCGCGGGCTTCACGCCCCGCATCGACTTCGCCACCGACGACTACCCCGCGGTGGTCGGCCTGGTCGGCGCCGGCCTGGGCGTCGCCGTCCTGCCCCAGCTCGCCGTGGAGTCCGTCCGCCCCCGTGGCGTACGCATGTTGACGCTTGAACCGTCGGTGCGGCGGGAGATCGTCGCCCTCACGCTGCCGGACCTGTCCCAGGTGCCGGCGGTCGCGGCGACGCTGGAGCAGCTGGCCGGTACCGCGCGACGGTAGGGCGGCCCCGCAAAGTGAAGGGCACGCGTGCGCGTGCCCTGGTGGTGATGCAGAAACGTTCCTTCAGGTGTTCGAACCGGCATTCCCGCCGGCCGACGCCGTCACCAGGCGGTTGCGTGCCCGCCCCATGAGCTCTTCGCGCTCGTCCTCGGTCAACCCGCCCCACACGCCGTACGGTTCGCGTACCGCCAGAGCGTGTGCCGCGCACTGGGCGCGGACCGGGCACCTCATGCAAACCTCTTTGGCCGAGTTCTCGCGAGCACTCCGCGCCGCACCGCGCTCACCCTCCGGATGGAAGAAGAGGGAGCTGTCCACACCGCGGCAAGCAGCCAGCAGCTGCCAGTCCCACAGGTCCGCGTTCGGTCCGGGAAGGCGGGAGAAATCTGCCATTACGTGACCCCTTGCAGCCGTTCTGAGTGGATACGGTGCCCACGACCGTACAACTACGATCTAAGGAGATGAAAATATGACTCATTGCGAATCTAGCCTCAGACACCAGCGCATGGGAAGAAATGGGGCCAAATGGGGCATGGTTGTGATGAAAGCTTGAGGGTTGGCCCCGTGTGTCTCCACTGTGTTCGCCCCCTCACGTAGAGTGCCGAAGACGGCAGATGGCCCCGTAACTCTTTCGAGTGACCGTCGTTGAGAGTGCGGAGGCGGTTGAAAACACAAGGGCTCGGGCAGGCGTCCGAGACGGTCGACCGCACAGGTGACGATTTCGTACCAGCCTGGAGGCACAAGGTGACGCGCATCAGCTGCGGAGGGCGGCCATGACTTCCGTCCTCGTCTGCGACGACTCCCCGCTTGCCCGAGAGGCGCTCCGCCGCGCGGTCGCGACCGTGCCCGGCGTCGAGCGTGTGACGACGGCGGCCAACGGCGAGGAAGTCCTCCGCCGCTGGGGCGCCGACCGCTCGGACCTCATTCTGATGGACGTCCGCATGCCCGGCCTGGGCGGTGTCGAGACCGTCCGCCGGCTGCTGTCGGCCGACCCCGGGGCGCGCATCATCATGCTGACCGTCGCCGAGGACCTCGACGGCGTGGCCCTCGCGGTCGCCGCCGGCGCCCGCGGCTATCTGCACAAGGACGCCTCGCGCGCCGAGCTGCGCGCCACGGTGACGCAGGCGCTGGCCGACCCGACCTGGCGGCTGGCGCCGCGCCGACTGCGCTCGGCGGAGATGGGCGCCGCGCCCACCCTCACCGCACGCGAGATCCAGGTGCTGGAGGGCATGAGCCACGGCCGCTCCAACGCCGAGATCGGCCGCGAGCTGTTCCTCTCCGAGGACACCGTCAAGACCCACGCCCGGCGTCTGTTCAAGAAGCTCGGCGCCTCCGACCGCGCGCACGCGGTGGCGCTCGGCTTCCGCTGGGGCCTGGTCCGCTAGGACCTGTCCGCCGCACCGGGTCGGCGAAGGGCGACGGTGCCTTGTCCACATGCGCGAACGGGGTGGCACACGACGCCCACCCGCGGAACGCCCGCACGCGCGGCGAGCGCGAGCGGCACCGCGCGCGCCGTCGGGGATGCCCGGCAGGTGGTCCGTGCCGTGCGCGGCGCCGGGGAGCCCTGGCCAGGACCTGCGACATGCCGGGCGCCCGCACGCCGGCCGCCGCGCCCCGTCCGGCGCGGGGCGGCGTCCGGCTCCGGGCACGTGGAGTTCCGCACGACGGGCCGCCCCGGCCGCAGGGCTCCCGGCCCGGTGCATCCTGCGGCGCCGCATCGCACCGGCGCCGTGTCCCGACCCCCGGCTCGCGCCCGGCGCGGCCGGGTGATTCCCGCGGCGCCGGACGCTGCCGTATCCGGGACGCGCGCCGGTACGGCGTACCGCGCGGGGTGGGCGGAGTTCCCCGCGGCGCCCGCCCGTGCCGTGCCGCGACCCTGCGGCCCCAGGACGTGACGCATCTCCTTCCCGCCACCGCCGCAACCGTGCCCCGCGCTGCCGGAGGGCCGCCGCCCCGGGTGTCCGGACTGCGGCCGCCGTCCCGGGCCGGCGGGGCCGATCCGGCTCGGTGTCCCAGGTGGGAGGCTCCCGGGACGGGCCCCGGCCGGGCGCCGTCGGCCGGGCGGCCGGGCGCGGTGGAGGTGCGCCCCCGCACGCACGCGTACCGGCGTTCGCCGCCCCGCGCGAGAGTCCTCGCGGACGCCCGCTGCTCGTTTCGGCGCCGATGCCGCATCCTTGAGGTGTGGAGTTCCTCGGGGACGAGTCGGTCGAGCGGAAGGGGAGGGCGCAGGGGATGAGTTCCGGCGCACCTGCTCATAACGCTTCGGTGCACAACGCCGAGCGCGGTGCCACGGACGTCAGCGCCGCAGGGCACCATGGACCGATGCGTGACGACGAGGCGGCCACTCCTGCCCAGGGGGCGATCGGGCCGCTCGTGCACCGCGCGGTGGACGGCGATGAACAGGCCACGCACGATCTGCTCGCCCATGTCCACCCCCTGGCGCTGCGCTACTGCCGTACGAGGCTGTCGCGGCTGCCCGGCGACGCCCGGCACTTCGTCGAGGACCTCGCCCAGGAGGTCTGCGTCGCCGTGCTGCTCGCGCTGCCGCGCTACAAGGACACCGGCCGGCCCTTCGAGGCGTTCGTCTTCGCTATCGCCGCCCACAAGGTCGCCGACCTGCAGCGGGCGGCGATGCGGCATCCGGGCTCGACGGCCGTGCCGTCCGACGAGATGCCCGAGCGGCCCGACGACTCCCTCGGCCCCGAGGAGCGCGCCCTGCTCAGCAGCGACGCCGAGTGGGCGAAGAAACTGCTGGCCAACCTCCCGGAGAACCAGCGCGAGCTGCTGCTGCTGCGCATCGCGGTGGGGCTCACCGCCGAGGAGACCGGCCAGATGTTGGGAATGTCACCCGGCGCGGTCCGGGTGGCGCAGCACCGTGCGCTGAGCCGGCTGCGGGCGCTCGCCGAGCAGTAACTGCGCCTGGGCCCGGCCGGATCGGCGCCTTGATTGAACAGGCGACCACTGATCTCCGTACGAACATACGAAGCCTGAAGCGGTCCACAACCGTGGAATGAGACGGGTCCATCTCCCGTTAGCATGGACATCCGCACCGATCAAGGCCATTTGGGGAAGGTGTCATGACTGCAAACGTCGACGGAGTGCCCGGTAAATTCGCGACACTCGGGCTGACCTACGACGACGTGCTGCTGCTGCCGGGTGCATCCGAGGTGCTCCCCAACGCGGTCGACACCTCGTCCCGTATCTCCCGCAACGTCCGGGTCAACATCCCGCTGCTCTCGGCGGCGATGGACAAGGTGACCGAGTCCCGCATGGCGATCGCGATGGCGCGGCTGGGCGGCGTCGGCGTCCTGCACCGCAACCTCTCGGTCGAGGACCAGGTCAACCAGGTCGACCTGGTGAAGCGCTCCGAGTCCGGCATGGTGGCCAACCCCATCACCATCCACCCGGACGCCACGCTCGCCGAGGCCGACGCGCTGTGCGCCAAGTTCCGCATCAGCGGTGTCCCCGTCACGGACGGCAACCGCAAGCTGCTCGGCATCGTCACCAACCGCGACATGGCCTTCGAGAGCGACCGCAGCCGCCAGGTCCGCGAGGTCATGACCCCGATGCCGCTGGTCACCGGCAAGGTGGGCATCTCCGGCGTCGAGGCCATGGAGCTGCTGCGCAAGCACAAGATCGAGAAGCTTCCGCTGGTCGACGACGACGGTGTCCTCAAGGGCCTGATCACCGTCAAGGACTTCGTCAAGGCCGAGAAGTACCCGAACGCCGCCAAGGACGCCGCCGGCCGCCTGCTCGTCGGTGCCGCCGTGGGCGCCAGCCCCGAGGCGCTGGAACGCGCCCAGGCGCTCGCAGCGGCCGGTGTGGACTTCCTGGTCGTCGACACCTCCCACGGCCACAACAGCAACGCGCTGAGCTGGATGGCGAAGATCAAGTCCAGCGTGAACGTGGACGTGATCGGCGGCAACGTCGCCACCCGCGACGGCGCGCAGGCGCTGATCGACGCCGGTGTCGACGGCATCAAGGTCGGTGTGGGCCCTGGCTCCATCTGCACCACCCGCGTGGTCGCCGGCATCGGCGTCCCCCAGGTCACCGCGATCTACGAGGCCTCCCTCGCGGCTCGCCCGGCCGGTGTCCCGCTGATCGGCGACGGCGGTCTGCAGTACTCCGGCGACATCGGCAAGGCGCTGGCCGCCGGCGCCGACACCGTCATGCTCGGCAGCCTCCTCGCCGGCTGTGAGGAGTCGCCCGGCGAGCTGCTGTTCATCAACGGCAAGCAGTTCAAGTCGTACCGCGGCATGGGCTCGCTGGGCGCCATGCAGTCCCGCGGCCAGGCCAAGTCGTACTCCAAGGACCGCTACTTCCAGGCCGACGTCGGCTCCGACGACAAGCTCGTGCCCGAGGGCGTCGAGGGCCAGGTGCCCTACCGGGGTCCGCTGGCCAACGTGCTGCACCAGCTGGTCGGTGGTCTGCGCCAGACCATGGGCTACGTGGGCGCCGCCACCATCGAGGAGATGGAGTCCAAGGGCCGCTTCGTCCGGATCACGTCCGCGGGCCTGAAGGAGAGCCACCCGCACGACATCCAGATGACGGTCGAGGCGCCGAACTACAGCAGCAAGTGACGCCCGCCCTTGGGTGAAGGTCCGCGCGACGGCGGCCCCGGGACATCCGGGGCCGCCGTTGTCGTACCCGTCGGGGATACTGGAAGGCGCTGCAACGCATCAGGGAAAGGCCACCAACGTGACTGAGATCGAGATCGGGCGCGGCAAGCGCGGCCGCCGGGCGTACGCCTTCGACGACATCGCCGTCGTCCCCAGCCGCCGTACGCGGGACCCGAAGGAGGTCTCGATCGCCTGGCAGATCGACGCCTACCGCTTCGAGCTGCCCTTCCTGGCCGCCCCCATGGACTCCGTCGTCTCCCCGGCGACCGCGATCCGCATCGGCGAGCTGGGCGGCCTCGGCGTGCTCAACCTCGAGGGCCTGTGGACGCGGTACGAGGACCCGCTGCCGCTGCTCGACGAGATCGCCGAGCTGCCGGCCGAGGCCGCGACCCGCCGCCTGCAGGAGGTCTACGCCGCGCCGATCAAGGAGGAGCTGATCGGGCAGCGCATCAAGGAGGTGCGCGACTCGGGCGTGGTCACCGCCGCCGCGCTGTCCCCGCAGCGCACCGCCCAGTTCTCCAAGGCCGTCGTCGACGCGGGCGTGGACATCTTCGTCATCCGCGGTACGACGGTCTCGGCCGAGCACGTGTCGTCCGCGCACGAGCCGCTGAACCTCAAGCAGTTCATCTACGAGCTGGACGTCCCGGTGATCGTCGGTGGCTGCGCCACGTACACCGCCGCGCTGCACCTGATGCGCACCGGCGCGGCGGGCGTCCTCGTCGGCTTCGGTGGCGGCGCCGCGCACACCACGCGCAACGTCCTGGGCATCCAGGTCCCGATGGCCACCGCGGTCGCCGACGTGGCCGCGGCCCGCCGCGACTACATGGACGAGTCCGGCGGCCGGTACGTGCACGTGATCGCCGACGGCGGCGTCGGCTGGTCCGGCGACCTGCCCAAGGCGATCGCCTGCGGCGCCGACGCGGTGATGATGGGCTCCCCGCTGGCCCGTGGCACGGACGCGCCGGGCAAGGGCCACCACTGGGGCATGGAGGCCGTCAACGAGGAGCTGCCGCGCGGCCAGAAGGTCGACCTCGGCACGGTCGGCACGATCGAGGAGATCCTCACGGGCCCGTCCCACACGCCGGACGGCTCGATGAACTTCTTCGGCGCCCTGCGCCGCGCGATGGCGACCACCGGCTACAGCGAGCTGAAGGAGTTCCAGCGCGTCGAGGTGACGGTGGCGGACTCGCAGCACCGGCGCTAGCCGCCGCAGCGGACGGCTGAGAAGGGCCGGTCACCCCGGGAGGGGGTGACCGGCCCTTTCGCGTGCGTGTGTGTTGCGCCTGGTCAGGGGGCGCATGGCGCGGGAGAGGGCGCCCATGGGACGCCATCGCAAGCCCACTCGCTGGGATGAGATCCGGCTTCGGCTGGTGGAGTTCCGGAGGAGGTGGATCTTGCGACTCTTCGGATGGTGAGCGGCCGTCCCTTTGAGACCTCGGGGCGGACACTCGTGATCCATCAGGAGCCTGCCGCAGTGACCGCTGCGGCGGGCTCCACCCGCTCCCAAGGTACCGGCGCCCCATCCCCCGCGCCACCAGCCCGGGGACCTCACGCCACCACGCGCCCCCTGTCACAACCGATGCGCCGCCCCCGTGGGCGTGGCTCCCCGCGTGTCGAGCAGCAGCTGCGCCTTCACCGACAGTCCTTGCAGGTCGTACGTCCGGTGCTGCTGGAGCAGGATCGTCAGGTCGGCGTCGGCGGCGGCCTCGTAGAGGGAGTCGGCGCGGGGGACCGGGCGGTCCAGGACGTTCCAGGACGGGACGAGCGGGTCGTGGTAGCTGACGGCCGCGCCGAGCTTCATCAGGGCCGTCGCGATCTCCTCCGCGGGCGTGCCCTGCTGGTCGGCGAGGTCGGGCTTGTAGGTGACGCCGAGGAGCAGGACGCGGGCGCCGCGGGCGGACTTGCCGTGCTCGTTGAGCAGGGCGGCGGCGCGCTGGACGACGTAGCGGGGCATGCGGCTGTTGACCTGCTGGGCCAGTTCCACCATGCGCAGGCCGCGTCCGGCCTTCCCGCCCAGGTCCTGCGGGACGGAGTGGCCGCCGACGCCGGGTCCGGGACGGAAGGTCTGGAAGCCGAAGGGCTTGCTCTCCGCGCAGCGGATGACGTCCCACAGGTCCACGCCCAGCTCGTGGCACAGGACGGCCATCTCGTTGACAAGGGCCATGTTGACGTGCCGGTAGTTGGTCTCCAGGACCTGCACGGTCTCGGCCTCCCTGAGGCCACGCGCGCGTACCACCTTGTCGGTGAGCCGGCTGTAGAAGGCCGCGGCCGACTCGGTGCAGGCGGGTGTGAGGCCGCCGATGACCTTGGGTGTGTTGGCCGGCGTGTGGTCGCGGCTGCCGGGATCCACCCGACTGGGTGAGTAGGCGAGGTGGAAGTCGCGGCCCGCCCGCAGGCCCGAACCCTGTTCCAGCAGCGGGCGCAGGAAGTTCTCGGTCGTGCCGGGCGGCACCGGGGACTCGAGGATCACGGTGGTGTGCGGGCGCAGCCGCTCGGCCAGGGTGCGCGCGGCCGTCTCGACCTGGCCGAGGTCCGGCTCGCCGTCGGCGCCGCGCGGGGTGGGGGCGCAGATGACGGCGGTGCGGACGCGGCCCAGTTCGGCGGGGCCGGTCGGCTGCCGGAAGCCCCCCGAGAGCATCCGGCGCAGTTCGGCGGGGGTGAGGGAGGAGGCCTCCGGGCCGGTGCGGTAGCCGACGGTGGGGATACCGGCGGCGACGGCGGCCTGCGCCAGGGGCAGGCCGAGCGGGCCGAGTCCGATGACGGCAAGATCTGCGGGCATGGCGTGGGCCGTCCTTCCCAATAACCGAAGCGGGACAGGTGCGCAAGCCCGGTGGACAGAATGAGCGAGCGCAATGTCAGACTACGGGTAAATATGACCGATATGAGGGATTGTTCGTGTGCGTTTCCGTGGGCGTGGCCGGGCGTTGTCCACAGGCTGTGGCTCGCGTGGTGGCTGATGTCGGGCAAGACCGTCAGAATTTGGGCATGAGGGCCGGGACCGGACGTCGCGAGGCAGGCGGGTGTGCGACGACAGGACCCGGGAACCGGAACCGGGCTTCGCCCGACGGGTGCGGCCGACGCGGATGAGATGCGGGAGGCAGCGGTGAGGACAGCGACACTGGGGCCGGCGCAGCGTGCCGAGTCCCTCGCGGCTATGGCCGAGCGAGAACTGGACGTGCTGGTGATCGGCGCCGGAGTCGTCGGCGCGGGCACCGCCCTCGACGCCGTGACCCGCGGACTGTCCACGGGGCTGGTCGAGGCGCGCGACTGGGCCTCGGGCACCTCCAGCAGGTCCAGCAAGCTGATCCACGGCGGTCTGCGCTATCTGGAGATGCTCGACTTCGCACTCGTACGCGAGGCCCTGAAGGAGCGCGGCCTGCTGCTGGAGCGGCTCGCCCCGCACCTCGTGAAGCCGGTGCCGTTCCTCTACCCGCTCCAGCACAAGGGCTGGGAGCGGTGGTACGCCGGCTCCGGCGTCGCGCTCTACGACGGGATGTCCATGGCCCGCGGCCACGGGCGCGGCCTGCCCCTGCACCGGCACCTGACCCGCCGCCACGCACTGCGCGTGGCGCCCTGCCTGAAGAAGGACGCGCTGGTCGGCGCGTTGCAGTACTACGACGCCCAGATGGACGACGCCCGCTTCGTCGCCACCCTCGTGCGCACGGCGGCCTCCTACGGCGCGAAGGTGGCCAACCGGGCGCGCGTGACCGGGTTCCTGCGCGAGGGTGAGCGGGTCGTCGGGGCCCGGGTCAGGGACGTCGAGGGCGGCGGCGAGTACGAGGTCCGGGCCAAGCAGATCGTGAACGCCACCGGTGTGTGGACCGACGACACGCAGGCCATGGTGGGGGAGCGCGGCCAGTTCCACGTCCGCGCCTCCAAGGGCATCCACCTGGTCGTGCCGCGCGACCGCATCAGCTCCTCCACGGGGTTGATCCTGCGCACCGAGAAGTCCGTGCTGTTCGTCATCCCCTGGGGCCGGCACTGGATCGTCGGCACCACCGACACCGAGTGGAACCTGGACAAGGCCCACCCGGCGGCGTCCAGCGCCGACATCGACTACCTGCTGGAACACGTCAACTCCGTGCTCGCCGTGCCGCTCACCCGGGACGACGTCGAAGGGGTCTACGCGGGGCTGCGGCCCCTGCTGGCCGGGGAGTCCGACGCCACCAGCAAGCTGTCGCGCGAGCACACCGTGGCGCACCCGGCGCCAGGGCTCGTCGTCGTCGCGGGCGGCAAGTACACGACGTACCGGGTGATGGCCAAGGACGCCGTGGACGAGGCGGTGCACGGGCTCGACATGCGCGTCGCCGACTGCGTCACCGAGGAGGTCCCGCTGCTCGGCGCGGAGGGCTACCGCGCGCTGTGGAACGCGCGGGCGCGCATCGCGGCGCAGACCGGACTGCACGTGGTCCGGGTCGAGCACCTGCTGAACCGATACGGCTCGCTGGCCGAGGAGCTCCTCGACCTCATCGTCAAGGACCCCTCGCTCGGCGCACCTCTGCAGTTCGCCGACGACTACCTGCGCGCGGAGATCGTCTACGCCGCCTCGCACGAGGGGGCACGGCACCTGGACGACGTGCTCACCCGGCGTACCCGCATCTCCATCGAGACGTTCGACCGCGGCACCCGCAGTGCCCGCGAGGCAGCCGAACTGATGGCGCCGGTGCTCGGCTGGGACCAGGGCCAGATCGAGCGCGAGGTCGAGCACTACGAGAAGCGGGTGGAGGCCGAACGCGAGTCGCAGCTCCAGCCGGACGACCAGACGGCCGACGCGGCACGACTGGGGGCGCCGGACATCGTGCCGTTGTAGGCGCCATCGGGCCTTTGTCCGCGGCGGGCCTTCGTCCGCATGCTGCCTTCGTCCGCATGCTGCCGGTGTCCGTAGGGTGCCGGTGTTCGCGGGGTGCCGTGGCGGGCATCGTGCAGTGACGGGCACGGTGCAGTGACGGGCATGGTGCAGTGACGGCACGGCGCAATGACGGCACGGTGCAGTGACGGGCATTCAGCCGTCGCGGGCATCGGGCCGTGGTGGGTGGCGCCTCGCGCGCTGCGAGAGGGGCGGGGCTTCACCCGAAAGTGTGGCGCCGGACGGGATCTCCGTTCGGCGCCCGTCCGTTTTATCGGGTGCGAGGGCAGAACTCGGCGGCGAGCAGGGCCGGTTCGAGGCCGGGGTCTGCGATCGCGGTCGTGTTCACCCGGAAGGTGAGGACGCGACGGCCGTCGACGGTGGCCGCGGTGCGCACGTAGCTGCCGGAGATCCGTCCGTTGTGTCCCCACACCGTGGTGCCGCACGGCAGCTTCACCGGGTACAGGCCCATGCCGTACACGCCTTGTGCGGCCCGGGTGTCGAGCATCTCGTGCAGCCAGTGCGGGGGCAGCAGTTCACCGCCGAGCAGTGCCGCGTAGAAGCGGTTCAGATCGGCGAGCGTGGTCACCAGCTCGCCCGCGGCCCCGGCCACCCGCGGGTCGAGCGCGGTGACATCGGAGCCGTCGGCGGCGTAGGCGCGGCCGTGCGGTGAGGGCAGCGTGGTGCGGGAGCCAGGGAAGGAGGTGCCGGACAGGCCCAGCGGAGTGAGGACGCGCCGTTCGGCTTCGGTGGCGTAGGAGTGGCCGGTGACCTGCTGGATCACCATGCCGAGCAGGACATAGTCGGTGTTGGAGTAGGAGAAGCGGCCTCGGTCGGCCGGAGGGTGGGTGAGCGCCAGGCGTACGGCCTGCGGCGCAGTGACGGGGACGGTGCCCCCGGTGAGCCGGGTGAAGTCGTACAGCCCGCTGGTGTGGGTGAGCAGGGAACGCAGGGTCAGCGCGCGCCCGTCGTTGCCCGCTCCGTGCACCAGCCCGGGCAGGTACTGCTCCACGGTGTCCGAGAGGGACAGCCGCTGTTCGGCGGCCAGTTGCAGGACGACGGTCGCGACGACGGTCTTCGTGAGGCTGCCGGCCCGGAAGTGGTCGGCGCGGGAGATGCCGGCCCCGGCCTGGGCGTACCGGCTGCCGTCCGGCCCACCGGCCAGCAGAGCGGCGGCGGGGGCGTGGCCGCGGGTGAGCAGAAGAGGGAGGAGCGCGTCGGCGGCCGACGCCGCCCGCCTCCCGGCCAAAGGGGCCGCCTGCCTCCCCGCCAGTGGGGCCGCCTGCCTCCCCGCCAGTGGGGCCGCCTGCCTCTCTGCGAGCGGGGCACCGGCCATGGCGGCACTCGACCGTCGTGGCGCCATGGAGGTACTGCCGTCCGCCGGGGCCGTTCCCAGGAGCAGGGCGGTTGCCGCGGAAACGCTCAGGAGGGTCCGAAGTGGGACCAGGGAGGAGGTGACAGCGTTCGCGGCGGCCCTCGCGAGCCGGTGGCGGGCAGGTGCCGCAGACGTCCGCAGGGGGTGGCGTCGGTTCATCGCCGTCTCCCTCCGGCCGCGCGTGTCGGCGACCATCATGCAGGGCGGTGGAGTGGGGGATTCGGCGGGGTGGCGGCGGCTTCGCCGCCTGGTGGCGGGGCCGGCGGGCGGTCCGCGTGCGTGGAGCACCCTGGGTGCGTGGGGCACTTGTCGGGTGAGGGACAATGGAGGCTCTGTCAGGGCGGGTTGGTTTGAGGGGACGCATGTCGGAGGCGGAGCGGGCGGGGACATCTCGTCAGGACACTCGTCAGGACTCTCGTCAGGACAGGAGCGAGCGCCTCCTCGCCGGGCGGTACCGGCTGGAGGGCGTGCTCGGCCGGGGTGGCATGGGCACGGTGTGGCGGGCCACGGACGAGACCCTCGGGCGGACGGTCGCGGTCAAGGAACTGCGCTTCCCGTCGAACATCGACGAGGAGGAGAAGCGCCGGCTCATCACGCGGACGCTGCGCGAGGCCAAGGCGATCGCCCGGATCCGCAACACCAGCGCAGTCACCGTCTTCGACGTGGTCCAGGAGGACGACCGGCCCTGGATCGTGATGGAGCTGGTCGAGGGCAAGTCCCTCGCCGAGGTCATCCGCGAGGACGGCCTGCTGGAGCCCCGGCGCGCGGCGGAGGTCGGGCTCGCCGTCCTCGACGTCCTGCGCTCGGCGCACCGCGAGGGCATCCTGCACCGTGACGTGAAGCCGTCCAACGTGCTGATCGCGGAGGACGGCCGGGTCGTGCTCACCGACTTCGGTATCGCCCAGGTGGAGGGTGACCCGTCCATCACCTCCACCGGCATGCTCGTCGGCGCCCCCTCCTACATCTCCCCGGAGCGGGCCCGCGGGCACAAGCCGGGACCGGCGGCCGACCTGTGGTCCCTGGGCGGCCTGCTGTACGCGGCGGTGGAGGGCACCCCGCCCTACGACAAGGGGTCGGCGATCGCCACCCTCACCGCGGTGATGACCGAGCCGCTGGAGGAGCCGAAGAACGCCGGGCCGCTCAAGGACGTCATCTACGGCCTGCTCACCAAGGACCCGGCGCAGCGGCTGGACGACGCGGGCGCCCGCGTGATGCTCAAGGCCGTGATCAACGCCCCGGACGTCGCGGAGGACGGGCCGGAGCCGGCGGCGGACGCGACGAAGGTCGTGCCGTTGCCGGCGCAGCCGGCCGGGCCCGGGAGCAAGCGGGGCGAGGAGGCGGCGGAGCGGCTGCGCGGGGCGCTGCGTTCCGTGCGCAAGGCCGCGGCGGGCACCTCGGGCGCGGCGACGCGTGCCGCTTCGGCTGACCGTGCCGCGTCCGACGGCCGTGGTGCGTCCGACGGCCGTGGTGCGTCCGGGGTGTCGGCGGACAGCGCCAGGACAACGTCGTCCGCGTCCACGGCGGCCGGCGAGGCCGCGACCGGTACCGGGGCCGCCAAGGGCCGCACCGGCGGCGGGTGGAACGTGGTGCCGCCGCCGGACCTCGACCTGTCGCCGCGGCCGGTGCCCCGGGCGCCGCTCACGGATGTCGTGCCGAAACGCACGCTGGTGATCATCGCGGTGGTCGCGGCGCTCGCCGTGCTCGGCACCGTGCTGGCGTTCGCGCTGAGCGGGGACGACAGCGACGACAAGGGCGCACAGGGGACGCGGCCGTCCGGGGCCGTGGCGAGCGGTGGCGCAAGCCCCGAGCAGGACAAGGGGGGCGCGACCGGCGCGGACGGTTCCTCCTCGCCCCGGGCGTCCTCGGCGACGTCGGCCACGGGGGGCGCGAGCACGCCCGGCGCGGGCCCGAGCCCGTCCGGCGGCACGGCCGGTTCGGCCGCTTCCGGCGGGGCGCCGGTGACGCGTACGCACCAGGGCGGTCAGGGCTACACGATCGGGCTGCCCGCTGGGTGGGCGTTCCAGTCCACCGGCTCGGCGGGGGACCGCTTCACCGGCCCGGGCGGGCAGAAGCTGCTGGTGGCCTGGACCTCCACGCCGAAGGACGACCCGGTCGCGGACTGGCGGAACCAGGAGCGCGACATGGTGCGTTCCCAGTACAAGAAGATCCGGATAGAGAAGGTGGGCTTCCGGAACTGGAACGCGGCCGACTGGGAGTTCACCTACGCGGACGGCGGCACCCAGTACCGGACGGTCGACCGGGGTTTCGTGGTGAACGACCGGCAGGGGTACGCGCTGATGTACACGGCGAAGGCCGCCGACTGGGACGGGGACCTGCGCCGGCAGACCTGGCAGACGCTCACGGAGACGTTCCAGCCGAAGAAGTGACGCCCGCCGCCGCGGCGTTCACCCATTGAAGGCGTTCACCGATTGAGGGTGTGCACCGTCCAAGGGCTTTCACCGCTCGAGGGCGTTCACCGATCGAAGGTGTCCGCCGATTCACGGCGTTCGTCGATTCAGATCGGGCAACCCCTCTTTGTGGGTTGCCTCCGGCACGTATCGTGAGTGCTCGCGGACCGTACGCATCGGAGGGGATGCCCGCAACGGGACGCGTGGCGAACGGATCTGACCAACCGGGCGGCCGGGGGAGGCAACGTGGACGACTACGCGGGACGGGTCCTCGCCGACCGCTACCGCCTGCCGCTGCCGCCGTCCGACGCGTACGAATTGACCGAGACCCGGGCGTTCGACACCTACAGCGGGCAGGAAGTGCTCATCCGGCAGGTGCCGTTGCCGGAGGTCGTCGAGGCGGAGGTGCTGGACGCCGAGGGGCTGCCCGCCGGGTTCACGCCGCGTGAGCGTCGCGGCGCCGGGCGGGGCGCGGGTCCGGACGTGCGGCGTCCCGCCGACCCCGTGGTGCGGCGGGCGGTGGAGGCCGTGCAGGCCGCGGCGCGGATACCCGACCATCCGCGGCTGGACCAGGTCTTCGACGTGTTCGCGGAGGGCGGTTCGCTGTGGATCGTCAGTGAGCTGGTGGCCGCGCGACCGCTGGCCGCGCTGCTGGCCCGGCAGCCGCTGACGCCGTACCGGGCGGCCGAGGTCGCCTCCGACGTGCTGATGGCGCTCCGGGTGCTGCACGCGCACGGCTGGGTGCACCGCAACATCACCGCCCGTACGGTCCTGGTCTGCGACGACGGCCGTGTCATGCTCACCGGCCTCGCGGTCGGCGCCGCCGAGGAGGCGCTGTGCGGGTACGACCCGGTGCCGCCCGAGCCGCAGGAGGAGACCGACGCCGGGCAGGGCGCCGCACAGGACCCTGCCGGTGGCGCCGGCCGCGTTCCCCCGCCGGGGCGGCCCGAGGACACCGGTGCCGTGCCGGACCCCGAGACCGCGCGGCGGGCCGCCATCCAGGCCCGTGCCGCCGGCGGGCTGCCGACCGCCGGGGGCCTGCCGACGGGCTCCGGGGAGGTGGCGCTGCCCCGCCCGGCGGGCGCCGACGCCGCCGAGGACGTGCGGGCCGCACGGGCCGGCGCGATCGCCGCGTACCGGGCGGGCGCCCGAGCGGCGGCCCGGGTGCAGGAGGCGCAGCACAGCACGCACAACGGCCGCGTCGCCCTGCCCGGTGCCCGCCCGCCGGCCGAGGCGGAGCACGCCGCCCCCGGCGCCCCGCAGTCGCCGTACGTCCCGGGGCGCCAGGAACCGGAGCGGCCCGGCACCGCGGCACCGGGCCGGATCGGCGACCCCTATGGCGTGCACGGCGCCGCACCGCACGCCTCCGGGGACGCCCCCGCCGACCCCCGCCCGGGGCCCGCTTCCTGGGGCGACCCGTCGGTCGCCGCCCCCGCTCCCCGCGGCCCGCGCACCGCGCTCGCCGCCGAGCGGGCGCGGCAGGCGCGGATGACCGTGGTGGGCGCGGTGACCGAGCGGTGGGCGCCGGAGCAGGCCGGGCCCGTGCACGAGAACTGGCAGTTGGCCGCGCCCATCGGCCCCGCGACCGACCTGTGGGCGCTCGGCGCGCTGCTCTTCCGGGCCGTCCAGGGACACGCGCCGTATCCGGAGGAGTCGACGGCCGAGCTGGTGCAGATGGTGTGCGCCGAACCGCCCGCCTTCGCCGAGGAGTGCGGTGCGCTGCGGCCGGTCGTGGAGTCGCTGCTGCGTCAGGACCCGACCGAACGCATCGACTTCGAGGAGCTGAGCGGCTGGCTGCGCTCCCTGGTGCGGTCCGCGCCCGAACCGGAGGCCGGGGTGCACGTCGTGGCCGCCCCGCCGGTCGACCCCGCCAAGCTGCCCGTCGTACGGCGCCGGGGCGAGCTGGTGCGCAGGAGGCGCGCCGGGCTGCCCGCCCCGCACGGCCGGCACAAGCGGGCCGCGTCGAAGGAGCGTTCGCCGCGCAGCCTCGGCCGGACCCTGCTTCTGCTGATCCTGCTGGTGCTGGCGGCGGCGATCGCGTACGCCATGTTCTTCCTGCCGAAGTCCGGCAGTGCCGGGGACCGGGGCGCCGACCGCACGGGCGCGGCCGGGTCCGCGTCCCGGGAGCCGGACGCGAGCAGCGCGCCGCGTCCCGATGAGACCTCGAGCGGCACCCAGGACGGCAACGGTCCGGCGGCGTCGGCCGGTTCCACGCACGCGCAGACCACCGGCCCCGATGTCGCCGACGGGTTCACCCTGCGTAAGGATCCGGCCGGATTCCGTGTCGCCGTCGCCGACGGCTGGCAGCGCACCCCGGGCAACGGCCGGGGCCAGGTGACGTACACCCACGGTGACTTCACACTGATCGTCGTGCCCGGCCGGGACAGCGCGGCGAGGTACGGCGGCGATCCGATGGCGTATCAGCGGGAGAGGGAACCGGAGCTGCAGCCGTACCGGGACTCCTCGTGGGCGACCGCCACCGGTCTGAAGACGATCCAGGTCGGCGGACGGACCATGGCGGAGGGCCAGTTCACCTGGACCGGCGCCGACGGACGTGAACTGTACGTGCGCAACCTGGCCCTGCTGGTCGGCGGCCGCTACCACGTGGTGCAGGTGCGCGGCCCGGAGGCCGAACGGGACGAGGTGACGCGGTTGTACGAGCAGGCGTCGGGCAGTTACCAGTACACGGGCTGACCAACCCGCACAGACGAGCCGTACAAAAGGGGGCGTACGCATCAGCAGTCCATCGGGTTGCCTGTGGTCACGCAAAGCGACAACCGTCACAGTGCGGTCACCGTGGCACCCCGCTGGTTCCCCGGACGCCGGGCTGTCTTTACCCTGACCCTGTCAAGAGCATTGCGGGGCAACGTGAATCAGATGCAGGGCCTGCTCCTCGCGGGCCGCTACCGGCTCGCCGATTCCATCGGCAGCGGCGGTATGGGCCGTGTGTGGCGCGCGCACGACGAGCTGTTGCACCGCGCCGTCGCGATCAAGGAGCTGACCGCGGCGCTCTACGTCTCCGACAGCGACCAGCAGGTCCTGCTCGCGCGCACCCGCGCCGAGGCACGTGCCGCCGCACGCATCAACCACTCCGCCGTCGTCACCGTGCACGACGTGCTGGAGCACGACGGCCGCCCGTGGATCGTGATGGAGCTGGTCGAGGGCCACTCGCTCGCCGACGCCGTCAAGGAGCAGGGCCGTATCGAGCCCGCCGAGGCCGCGCGGATCGGGATGTGGGTGCTGCGCGCGCTGCGCGCCGCGCACACGGCGGGCGTCCTGCACCGTGACGTCAAGCCCGGCAACGTGCTGCTCTCCCACGACGGCCGTGTCCTGCTCACCGACTTCGGCATCGCCCAGATCGAGGGCGACACCACCATCACGCGCACCGGCGAGGTCGTCGGATCGGTCGACTACCTCGCCCCCGAACGGGTGCGCGGCCACGACCCGGGCCCGGCCTCCGACCTGTGGGCGCTGGGCGCGACGCTGTACACGGCGGTGGAGGGCCGCTCGCCGTTCCGCCGCACCTCGCCGCTGTCCACCATGCAGGCCGTGGTCGAGGAGGAGGCCGACCAGCCCGGATACGCCGGCCCGCTCGCGCCCGTCATCTCCGCACTGCTGCGCAAGGATCCGGCCACCCGGCCCGGCGTCGCCGAGGCCGAGCAGATGCTCGCGGAGGTGGCGGAGGGCCGCCGGCCCAGCGCGGCGCAGGCGTATGTGCCCACCCAGCACGACGGCCGGCCCTCCCCGTACGACACGGGCTCCGGCCGGCACACCGGTTCCGGCACCGCCACGGGGACCGGTCACCCCACCGGCTCGGGCCACCCCACCGGCTCCGGCCACCGGACCGGCTCCGGCTACGCCACGGCGTCCGCCTACAACACGCCGGTGGCACCGCACGGCCAGGTGACCGGTCCGACGGCGGTCGGACCCACGCAGGCGCCGCCCGCTCCGCCCCGGCGTCGCCGCGGGCGCACCGTCGCGCTGGTCCTCGCCCTCGCCGCGATCGTCGGCGCGGGCAGTGCGGTGGTGCTCCAGCAGTGGGGCCACGGCCGCGGCGGCACCGCCGGCCCGGCCGTCACCTCGTCGCCGCCCAGCACCAAGGACACCGGCGGCGACCAGGGCTCGGTCCCCGACGACTGGCAGCAGATCAGCGATCCCAGAGGATTCGGCCTCGCCCTGCCCAAGGGCTGGAAGCGGCAGCTGTTCAGCGACAAGGACGGCCTGACCCAGATCGACTACACCCCCGACGACGGCAACCACTTCCTGCGCGTCGCCATCGACACCGACCCGGACTTCAACGACCCGTACCAGCACCAGCTGTCCCTGGACAAGCAGCTGCACCGGCTCGTCGACTACCGCAAGCGCAAGCTCGAGGTCGTCACCTACCGGGACCACCGGGCGTCGCTGTGGGAGTACACCTTCACCGCGCTCGCCAAGGACACCGCGTTCCCCGGCCCGCGCAGAGCCGTCGACGAGGTCTACATCGGTGACGACGGGACCGAGTACGCGTTGCTCCTGTCGGGACCGGCGGAGGACTGGGCCACCACGCAAGCGCAGTTCAAGGCGATCCTGCGCAGCTGGCAGGAGAAGGTCTCCGCGTAGCGCCCGGGTAACCCTGTTGGCCGATCGGCGCCCCGGAGCGGGGCCGTCCGGTGCGGCATGATGGGGCGCATGGGGACCGAGGGGGAGGATGCCCGTGTGATCGCGGGCCGTTACCGGCTCGACGCACGGCTGGGCCGGGGCGGCATGGGCATCGTGTGGCAGGCGACCGACCAGCTGCTGGGCCGGCGGGTGGCGGTGAAGGAGATCGCGCTCGACGAGACCCTCTCGGCCGAGCAGGCACGGGCCCAGCGGGACCGGACGCTGCGCGAGGCCCGGGCGGTCGCGCAACTGCGGCACCCGAACATCGTCGTCGTCCACGACGTCGTTGACGACGGCCGGCGGCCCTATCTCGTGATGGAGCTGGTCGACGGCGGGACGCTCGCCGACCGGATCGCGCGCGGCGGCCCGGTCGACGCCGCCGAGGCCGCGCGGATCGGCGTGGCCCTGCTGGGCGCGCTGAGCGCGGCACACGCCGCCGGGGTGCTGCACCGGGACCTGAAACCGGCGAACGTCCTGATCGAGTCCGGCACCGACCGCGTCGTCCTCACCGACTTCGGGATCGCCCAGGTCGCGGGCGCCACCACGCTGACGGAGACCGGGTCCTTCGTCGGCTCGCCGGAGTACACCGCACCCGAGCGGATGTCGGGCACGGCCACCGGGCCTGCCTCCGACCTGTGGTCGCTGGGCGCCCTGCTGTGCACGATCCTCAGCGGCGAGTCGCCCTTCCGGCGCGACTCGCTGGGCGGCATCCTGCACGCCGTCGTGGTCGACGAGATCCGTACGCCGGAGCAGGCGGCGCCGCTGCTGCCCGTCGTACGCGGGCTGCTGGAGCGCGATCCGGAGCGACGGCTGGACGCGACGCAGGCCGAGCGGCTGCTGCGCGCCTTCCGCGACACCGGGTCCCTCCCGGACCCGGGCGCGGATGCGGGTACGGGGGCCGCCGTTGACGCGGGCGCTGGCGCGGGCTTCGGGCCGGGGGCCGTTCCGGGTGCGGGTTTCGGGCCGGGGGCCGTGGGGGCGGGCGCCGGGCCCGGGTACGTCCCGGGGGCGGACGCGGGGTTCACGCCCGGGTCGGTGCCGGGCGCCGGGACGGGTTCCTCGCCGCCCGGCTGGGGGTCGGTCCCGGGCGCCGTGTCCGGCCGTACGCCCGATCCGGCCCGGGACGCCACCGGGCAGGCCGTGGCCGGCTACACGCCCACCCAGGCCGGCCTGCCGCGTTCCGGTGCCCCGGCCGGTCAGGGGCGGGCGCCCGAACGCTCCACGCGGGGCACGCTGGTGGCCGCGTTCCTCGTCGCGGCGATGGCCGGTGCGGGCGTGTCGGCGGCGGCGCTGCTGATGCAGGGCGGCGACGACGGCGGCGCACCGGGGGCGCCGGGCCGGGCGAGTTCCCCGGCGACGGCACCGGCCGCGACGGTCACGGTCACCCGCTCCCCGGGGCCCGCGCCGACGAGCGCCGGCCCCGTGGGCACCGGCACCGGCTCTTCCGCGACCGGTTCCCAGGCCGGCGACGGGGCACGGCCGGTGGCGCCGTCCGGCTACCGGATCGCCGACGACCCCGCCGGTTTCCGGCTCGCCGTGCCCGACGGTTTCGTCCGCAGGCCGCAGGGCGAGCGGGTGTTCTACCTCTCGCCGGACGACTCCTTCCGCCTCGGCGTCAAGGTGTCCGATCCCGAACCCGGCGGACCCCTCGCCGTGATGCGCCGTCAGGCCGCCCAGGGCGCCGACACCAACCCCGGTTACCACTCCGGCACCGTCACCGAGACCACGCACGGCGGACGTCCCGCCGCGCTGTGGGAGTTCACCTGGAACGGCTTCACCGCCGCGGAGGGCGCCCGGCACAGCTACGACCTGTGCTGGGAGGAGGGCGGCCGGCTGTACGACGTGTGGGTGTCGGCGCCGGTCGGGAAGGTCCGCGAGGCGCGGGAGTACTTCGACGTGGCCGTCGACACGTTCACCCGTTCCTGAGGGCGGCCGGTCCCGAACGGTCACGGGTCTGTGACCACTTGCGTTTCCCGGTGGAGCGGGCGCGCCGCACACGGTATGGATGGTTCCATGAGCAGCAACGGGGGCGCCGGCCACGGGGCCGACGAAACAACCAGCTTTGTCCTGCAGCCGCCGAACCCGGCGGCGGCCCCGGCCCAGGCACCGCCCGCCCCGGGGGCCCGGCCGCTTCCCGCGCAGGGCGACCCGGGTGCCGGGCGGCTCATCGCCGGCCGCTACCGGCTGCTCGCCAAGCTCGGCCACGGCGGCATGGGCACGGTGTGGCGGGCCAAGGACGAGACGGTGGAGCGGGAGGTCGCCGTCAAGGAGCCCCGTGTCCCCGACCACCTGCCCGACCGGGAGCGGGACAACGCCTTCGAGCGGATGCGCCGCGAGGCGCGCGCGGCCGCCCGGCTGGACCACCCCGCGGTCGTCAACGTGCACGACGTGGCCGTGGTCGACGGCCGGCCGTGGATCGTGATGGAGCTGGTGCGGGGCCGCTCGCTCGGCGCCGCCCTGCAGGAGGGCACGCTCGACGCGCGCGAGGCCGCGCGGATCGGACTGGAGGTGCTCGGCGCGCTGGAGGCCGCGCACGCGGCGGGCATCCTGCACCGGGACGTCAAACCGGACAACATCCTGCTCGGCCGGCACGACCGGATCGTCCTCACCGACTTCGGGATCGCCCGGATCGAGGGCGAGACCCAGCTGACCGACACCGGCGGTTTCGTCGGCTCGCCCGAGTACATCGCGCCGGAGCGGGTGCTCGGGCAGCGCCCCGGTCCCGCCTCCGACCTGTGGTCCCTCGGCGTGGTGCTGTACGCGGCGACGGAGGGCGTCTCACCGTTCCGCCGCAGCAACACGCCCGCCACCCTGCAGTCCGTCCTCAACGCCACGCCGGCCCCGCCCGCCTCGGCGTCGGGCCCGCTCGCCGAGGCCATCAACGGACTGCTCCGCAAGGACCCGGCGCACCGCCCGTCCGCCGACCGGGTCCGTGCCCTGCTCGAGGCGGCCGCCGAGCCGCCCGCGCCGCAGCCGACGCAGGCCGTGCGGTACGCCGAGCGCGGCGGGCGTGGCACGAGGCTCGGCCGCAAAGCCTGGCTGGGCCTCGGCGCCGCCCTGATCGCCGCCGTCGTCGCGGCGTACCTGGTGCTCGCCGACCCGTTCGCCGGGCCGCTGCCCGACGGGTGGAGGACGCAGCACGAGAGCGCGCTGCGCGCCACGGTCGCCTTCCCCGGGCAGTACGCGCGCGCCGTGCCCGACGCGAAGAACGACCAGGGCCACTGGGTGACGTACACCGACCTCAGCGGCAGCATCTGGATCGGACTGGCGCTGGACAAGAAGTCCGAGGACAGCAGCGGGAAGATCGCCGACTCCTCGACCGCCCAGATGTACGCCGACGACGGCGAGTTCAAGCAGAACGGCGAGTACGACCTGGAGATGCCGTCCGGTCCCCGGACCGAGCCGCAAGGGAACCAGAGCTTCCACGGCCGCGAGGCCGCCCACAACACCCTCACCTACACCACCAACGACAGCCAGCACCCGCGCCCGCGCGAGGTGCAGATCTTCTACTACCGCACGCGGTCCGGCGACATGTACAAGCTGACCGTGAGCTACCCGGGCAAGGGCGACTTCACCGCCCGGGGCCGTGACGTGGCGCGCGTGGCGATCGCCAACCTCGACGTCGACCAGCCCTGAACGCGCCCCGCCCGGGCGCGCGTCGACATGCCGAAGGGCACGGTGCAGGAGCACGACGGCACCGAGCTGTCCAAGGGCGCCAGGGATCGGCGGCACCGAGCTGTTCAAGGGCGCCAGGGATCGGCTGAAGCTCGGGGTCGCTCCACGGGAATCCCGCGGTGCCGCCCCAACGCCCTGATCAGCGCATTTGTTGCCAGCGATCGCTGGCGGGGTGTGAGCGGTCGGTGAATCCCCGTTACCGACGGGTACACAAAGGCTCCGCCGCGGCATACCCTGCGCCCATGACGGACGCGCAGGCACCGGCCAAGACCGGCACCAACCCCCTCGCCCCCGCACCTCAGGGCGCCCGCACCGCCGCCGATGTGGTCACCCCCGAGCTGGTCGCCCAGCTCACCAAGGGCGTGGCCGGCTCCGGCCGGACCGCCAACCACACGCCGTTCACCGGGGAGAAGCTCGCGGACCTGCCCGAGTCCACCCCCGAGGACGTGGAGAACGCCTTCGCGGCCGCCCGCGCCGCCCAGGCCGTGTGGGCGCAGGTCCCGGTACGGCAGCGCGCGGCCGTCCTGCTGCGCTTCCACGACCTCGTCCTCGCCCGGCAGGCCGAGGTGCTGGACCTGATCCAGCTGGAGACCGGAAAGGCCCGGCTGCACGCCCACGAAGAGGTGCAGGCCGTCGCCGTCGCCGCCCGCCACTACGGCCGCAAGGCCCCCGCCTACCTCAGGCCCAAGCGGCACACCGGCGCCGTGCCGACCCTGACCAAGGTCACCGAGCTGCGCCACCCGCGCGGTGTCGTCGGCCAGATCGCCCCCTGGAACTACCCGCTGGAGCTGTCCGTGGGCGACGCGCTCCCGGCGTTCGTCGCGGGCAACGCGGTCGTCATGAAGCCCGACACCGAGACCTGCCTGACCGCGCTGTGGGCCCGTGACCTGCTCATCGAGGCAGGGCTGCCGGCCGAGGTCTTCCAGGTCGTGATCGGTGACGGCCCCGTGGTCGGCCCGGAGGTCGTGAGGCACGCCGACTACGTCTCCTTCACCGGCTCCACCCGCACCGGCCGCGAGGTCGCCGAGCGCGCTGCCGCCCGCCTCGTCGGCGTCTCCCTCGAACTCGGCGGCAAGAACGCCATGCTGGTGCTGGAGGACGCCGACCTCGACAAGGCCGCCGCGGGCGCGGTGCGCGGCTGCTTCTCCTCCGCCGGTCAGCTCTGCATCTCCATCGAGCGGCTCTACGTCCACGAGTCGGTCGCGGACGCCTTCCTGGAGCGCTTCGCCGCCCGCACCAAGGCCATGCGCCTCGGCACCTCTCTCGCCTATGGCGCCGACATGGGCTCGCTGGTCGGGGAGCGGCAGCTGAAGACCGTCGAGCGGCACGTGGAGGAGGCCGTGGCCAAGGGCGCGAAGGTCGTCGCCGGCGGGGTGGCCCGCCCCGACATCGGCCCGTACTTCTTCGAGCCGACCATCCTCGACGGCGTCACCGAGCCGATGTCGGTGTGCACCGAGGAGACCTTCGGCCCGGTCGTGTCGGTCTACCGCTTCCGGACCGAGGACGAGGCGATCGAGCAGGCCAACGGCACGCCGTACGGCCTGAACTCCTCGGTGTGGACCAAGGACGCCCGGCGCGGCCGCGCCGTCGCCGCCCGGCTGCGCACCGGCACCGTCAACATCAACGAGGGCTACGCGCCCGCCTACGGCAGCGTGCAGTCCCCGATGGGCGGCATGAAGGACTCCGGCCTCGGCCGCCGGCACGGCTCCGAGGGCATCCTCAAGTACACCGAGGCCCAGACGGTCGCCCACCAGCGGCTGCTGCCGATGGCCCCGTCGCTCGGCATGACCGACGAGCAGTACGCGGCGTTCATGAACCGCAGCCTGAGGCTGATGAAGGCGTTCCGCCTCCGCTAGCCCCAACCCCGTCCCTGACCCCTCCGTTCTCGACGAGGAGAGCACGTGTCGCAGGAGCAGTCTGTCCAGGCCCGGGACGAGGACGGGTACGACTACGACGTCCTCGTGGTCGGCTCCGGCTTCGGCGGTTCCGTCACCGCCCTCCGGCTCACCGAGAAGGGCTACCGCGTCGGCGTCCTGGAAGCCGGCCGCCGCTTCACCCGGGAGAGCCTGCCGAGGAACAGCTGGGATCTGAAGAACTACCTGTGGGCGCCCAGGCTCGGTCTGTTCGGCATCCAGCGCATCCACCTGCTCGGCAACGTGATGGTGCTGGCGGGCGCGGGCGTCGGCGGCGGCTCCCTCAACTACGCCAACACCCTCTACGTCCCGCCGAAGCCCTTCTTCGACGACCCCCAGTGGCGGCACATCACCGACTGGCAGGAGGAGCTGGCGCCGTACTACGACCAGGCCAAGCGCATGCTCGGGGTGCGTCTGAACCCGACCATGACCCCCTCCGACGTGCACCTGAAGGCGGCGGCGGAGCGGATGGGCTGCGGCGACACCTTCCACATGGCACCGGTCGGCGTGTTCTTCGGCGACGGCCAGGACGCCGACGGCACGGCGAAGGCTGAGCCGGGCCGGCAGGTCGCCGACCCGTACTTCGGCGGCGCCGGACCGTCCCGGCGGGCCTGCGTCGAGTGCGGGGAGTGCATGACGGGCTGCCGGCACGGCGCGAAGAACACCCTGAACGAGAACTACCTGTACCTCGCCGAGAAGGCGGGCGCGGTCGTCCACCCCATGACCACGGTCGTCTCCGTCACGGACGACTCCCGAGGCGGCTACGCGGTCGCCACCCTGCCGACCGACAACAAGAAGAAGGGCCGGGGCCGCACCTTCACCGCCCGCCGGGTCGTCCTCGCCGCCGGCACCTACGGCACCCAGACCCTGCTGCACCGGATGAAGGCGAGCGGCAACCTGCCCTATCTCTCGCCGCGGCTGGGCGAGCTGACCCGCACCAACTCCGAGGCCCTGGTCGGCGCGCAGACCGACGACCGGCGCTACCGCAGGGCCACCGGCGATCCGCGGGCCGACTTCACCCGCGGGGTCGCCATCACCTCGTCCATCCACCCCGACGAGAACACCCACATCGAGCCGGTCCGCTACGGCAAGGGCTCCAACTCGATGGGCAGCCTGTCCATCCTCCAGGTCCCCTACGCCGAGGGCCGCTCCCGCGTCGCCGCCTGGCTCGCCAACGCCGCCCGGCACCCCATGCTCGTGCTGCGCTCCCTGTCCAACCGGAAGTGGTCGGAGCGCACCATCATCGGCCTGGTGATGCAGTCCCTGGACAACTCGCTGACGACGTATCTGAAGCCCGACGGTGTGGGCAAGGGCCTGCTGACCGCGCGCCAGGGCCACGGCTCGCCCAACCCCAAGCAGATCAAGGCCGCGACCGAGGGCGCCAGTGCGCTCGCCGCCGAGATCAACGGCTTCGCCGGATCCAACGTCGGCGAGCTGATGGGCACCCCGCTCACCGCGCACTTCCTCGGCGGCTGCCCGATCGGCGACTCGCCCGAGTCCGGCGTGATCGACCCCTACCACCGGCTGTACGGCCATCCCGGCATCTCGGTGGTGGACGGCGCCGCGGTCTCCGCGAACCTGGGCGTCAACCCGTCGCTGACCATCACCGCCCAGGCCGAGCGGGCGATGTCGTACTGGCCCAACAAGGGCGAGGCCGACCCGCGCCCGGCTCAGGGAGCGGGCTACGAGCGCCTGAAGCCGGTCGAGCCGAAGTCCCCGGCGGTCCCCGCCGACGCGTTCGGCGCGCTGCGCCTGCCGTTCCTGGGCATGCCGGCGGTGCCGCCCAAGAAGTGACCCCGGCGGTCTGCGGGCCGCCGTACGACGAAGGGACCTGCGCCCCCCTCCGAGCGCAGGTCCCTCATCGTGTGCGGTGGTGTCACGCGGTCGCGGAACCCTTGCGGCGGCGCACCACGACGATCGCACCGGCACCGGCGACGACAGCGGCACCGCCGACCAGGCCGATCATCGGCAGGGCGGAGCTGGAGCCGGTCTCGGCGAGGCTGCCGTCGACCTTCGGCGTGCTGCCGGTCGGCTTCTTGTCCGTGACCGGGGCCTCGCCGCCTTCCTGCGGCTTGGTGCCGTCGGTGTCGGTGTCGGCCGCCACGATCTGGAACTTGTACGCCACGTCACCGAACCCGGTGCACTGCGCGTCGTCGTCGCCGTAGATCGTCGCGCCGAGCGTGAAGCCGGAGCCCACCGGGGCGGACGCCTTCACGTTGAGGCGCATCGGGATGTCGACCTCGTAGCCGGGCTTCAGCTCGTCGGTGTAGCCGACGAAGCCGACCGCGTAGCCGTCCTCGTTCAGGTCGCCCCAGGACTTGGTGTCCGGGTCATAGGCCTGCAGCTGCACCTGGCCCGTCTTGAAGAGGTTGTCGCCCGCCTTGTCGGAGGACGCGCCCGCGAAGTAGGCGAGGTCCTGCAGCGTGGACTTGGAGTTGTTCGTCACGTCCAGCGAGAACTTGTGCCAGCCGCTGCCCGCGGCGATCTTGCCCGGCAGGCCGCTGATGCCGACGTCGACCTTCGAGTCCGCGCACTCGCCGGGCGAGTCCCCGTCACCGGGGTCGGTGCTCTTGGAGGCCGACGGGGACGGCTTGGTGGAGGCGGAGGCGGACGTGGAGGCGGAGGCCGAGGGCGAGGTGCTCTGGCTCTGCGAAGCGGAGGCCGACGCGGACGTCGAGGCGCTCGCGCTCGCCGACGTCGACTCCGAGGCGGACGAGGACGCGCTCTGCGAGGCGGAGCCGGTCGGGGTGGCGGACGTGGACGTCGTATCGCCGTCCTCCGCGAACGCCGCCGGCGCCGAGAGCAGCGCCAGCGGGGCTATCACTGCCGTAGCGGCCGCGGTGGCCATGGCACGGCGAAGCTTCATGAAGACCTCAAGGAGTCCGTCTGGAGGGCTCCGCGTGGCGGCGCGGATGTGGCCCTGGTTTCGGCAGGTTGGATCCGTGAAGCCTGTGAATGGTTGTGCCGTCTTCACGGCACTTTTATGTGGGCTGTGTCACAGGCAGGGGCGCGACGACGGCCACGGCGGCCGCGACGGTCCGCACGGTCGTCCGCCGCGTGCTCGACATCGACCTGTACGACCCGGACCGCTACGGGGTCACCCCCGGCAGAATCGCGGTGACCCGGTACGACCAGGAGGCCGGCAACTCGGCCTGTGAGGTCCACGACGGCTTCCTGCACCCGCAGTTCGCCTCGGCCGCGCCCACGGGCGCCCCGCCGACCGGGCCGGCGACGGACCCGTACGACCGCAGCAAGGAGCTGGACCCGGACCGCTCGGGGGGCTGCGGGACGGTCTCCCGGATCTGAGGGGCGCGTACGACGGAAGGGCCCCGCGGGAGCTCGCCGCGGGGCCCTTCTGCGTCAGCACCGACGTCAGGGCAGCGCCGGTGCCTCGGGGAAGCGGCGCCGGGGGGTTGCGCCGCTGGTCTCTCCGGGTGGCAATGACGGCCGGCACCGCATCGGTGCACGGCAATACGGGTGGATACGGGGGGACTTGTGCCTGTCCGGCATCGTGCTGGACGAACGGGGGTGCCCGCAACCGTTGGACCCGGCCCTTATGAAATTTTGCATATATCCGGGTTCCTGTCTCCAGGTTCCCGCCGGCCGGCCCCGGGCGTCCCCGGGGCCGGCCGTTCTCTTGGGTGACCGGGCTGCTGTCCCCTGCCGTCCGGTCACTTTCCTGGAGCGAGGTCCCACGACGCACGGCACGATCCGTACGTCTCATCGCTCCAGCGAGCCACGCGTGGTTCTTTCGGGCCCGCCCCTGGCTGGCACGGACACCGGTACCAACGAAGCGGCCCAGTCCCGGTCACGCTCCGTACGGGTGAGAGCGGATGCGAACGCAGGAGCGACGGGGGACGAGGGCTCAGACGCGACCCCGGCACAGCTCGAGCATCGTCATCGCGAGCGCGGTGCCCGGCTTGCCGAGCGCGTCCCGGTAGCGGCCGAGGATCTCCATCTCGCGCGAGAGGTTCACCCGGCGGCCACCGGAGGTGATCCGGGCCTCCTGGATCACGGCCGAGACGGCCATGCGTTCCTGGATCAGGCCGATGATCCGGTCGTCGAGCGCGTCGATGCGCTCCCGGGCGCCGGTGATCACATCGGCGGCCTCGGTGGTGTGTGCGCCGGTGACGTCGGTGGCGGTGGCGGTCATAGGGGGCTCCTCGTCGGACGGGGTGCCCCGGAGCGGCAAGATCCGGAAAACACCAGGCGCCCCGGACCTTGTCGGCCCGGGGCGCCTGGGAAGTGCTTGTCAGTTGCTCAAGCAGCACGACCATGGCAGCCGGCGGGCCGGTTGCCATAGGTAAAGACGAAGGTCTGGTGCTGGAGCATGGCCCCAGTATGCCGTGCCCGCCGGGGGTGTCCAACATCGCCCGGATGGTGAGATGCGCGACTGTCGGGCCCGCCCCGGGCAGCGGGGGCCGCTCCCGGTCCCCACCTCGGTAGAATTGGCCAGCACAGAGACCCCGCCCGATCCGCCGGAAGGCTCCCGTGTCATCAGCGCCCCCCGCTGCCGCCGCCCCCGACACCGTTCTGGTCGTCGACTTCGGCGCGCAGTACGCCCAGCTCATCGCCCGTCGCGTCCGCGAGGCCCGGGTCTACAGCGAGATCGTCCCCGGCACCATGCCGGTGGCCGAGATGCTCGCCAAGAACCCGGCGGCGATCATCCTTTCCGGCGGCCCCTCGTCCGTGTACGAGGAGGGCGCCCCCCGCCTGGACCGCGAGATCTTCGAGTCCGGCGTCCCCGTCTTCGGCATGTGCTACGGCTTCCAGCTGATGGCGCAGGCGCTCGGCGGCACCGTCGACAACAGCGGCGCCCGTGAGTACGGCCGCACCCCGCTGCACGTCTCGCGCGCCTCCTCCACCCTCTTCGAGGGCACCCCGGCCGAGCAGTCGGTGTGGATGTCGCACGGCGACGCCTGCTCCGCCGCCCCCGAGGGCTTCACGGTGACGGCTTCCACGGACGTCGTCCCGGTCGCCGCCTTCGAGAACGACGACAAGAAGCTCTACGGCGTCCAGTACCACCCCGAGGTCATGCACTCCACGCACGGCCAGCAGGTGCTGGAGCACTTCCTGTACCGCGGTGCGGGCCTCGAGCCGAACTGGACCACGGGCAACGTCATCGACGAGCAGGTCGAGGCGATCCGCGAGCTGGTCGGCGACAAGCGCGCGATCTGCGGCCTGTCCGGCGGCGTCGACTCCGCGGTGGCCGCCGCCCTCGTGCAGAAGGCCATCGGCGAGCAGCTCACCTGCGTCTACGTCGACCACGGCCTGATGCGCAAGGGCGAGACCGAGCAGGTCGAGAAGGACTTCGTCGCCGCGACCGGCGTCAAGCTGAAGGTCGTCGACGCCGAGGAGCGCTTCCTCACCGCGCTCAAGGGGGTCACCGACCCCGAGGAGAAGCGGAAGATCATCGGCCGCGAGTTCATCCGCGTCTTCGAGCAGGCCCAGGCCGAGATCGTCGCCGACGAGGGCCCGGCCGTGGAGTTCCTGGTCCAGGGCACCCTCTACCCGGACGTGGTCGAGTCCGGCGGCGGCACCGGCACCGCCAACATCAAGTCGCACCACAACGTCGGCGGCCTGCCCGAGGACCTCGAGTTCAAGCTGATCGAGCCGCTGCGCAAGCTGTTCAAGGACGAGGTCCGGATGGTCGGCCAGGAGCTGGGCCTGCCGGAGGAGATCGTCCAGCGCCAGCCGTTCCCCGGCCCCGGCCTCGGCATCCGCATCGTCGGCGAGGTCACCAAGGAGCGCCTGGACCTGCTGCGCGACGCCGACGCCATCGCCCGCGAGGAGCTGAGCGCGGCCGGCCTCGACCGCGACATCTGGCAGTGCCCGGTGGTCCTGCTCGCGGACGTCCGCTCGGTCGGCGTCCAGGGCGACGGCCGCACCTACGGCCACCCGATCGTGCTGCGCCCGGTGTCCTCCGAGGACGCCATGACCGCCGACTGGTCCCGGCTGCCGTACGACGTCCTCGCCAAGATCTCCACGCGGATCACCAACGAGGTGCGCGACGTCAACCGCGTCGTCCTCGACGTGACCTCCAAGCCGCCGGGCACCATCGAGTGGGAGTAGTTCCCCGCCGGCAAGCGCGTGGGGCCTGACCGAACGCCGGGCCCCGGAGACACCCCCTAGACGCGCTTGATCGTGCGCAGGGGCTCACCGGGCTTCCAGACCTGGACGACGAGGTACTTCTCGTCCTCCACCGAGGTCCTGACGACCTCGGTCAGCTCGGTGCGGAAGAGGTGGAACGGCTGCGGCGGTTCCGCCTCTTCCGTGTAAGCGGACTTCTCGGGACCGTCCGGCACCTCGTACGCCCGGCCGCTGATCCGTACGTCCCCGCCGCCCATCGCGGTGCCGTCCCCGGGGTTCGCCTGGAGCGCGAAACGCGGGTCGCGGTGCAGGTCACGCGCCTTGAGCGAGCCGTGCATCATCCCCAGCCACAGCTCGCCGTGCCGGAAGTCGGCCTCCAGCCCGGAGGTGCGCGGCGAGCCGTCCTTGCGCACGGTGGCGAGGACATGGTGGGTGAAGGCGCGGAAGCGCTCCTCGACGGTCCTGGCGAGATCCGGCTCGGCGGTGGTGAAGGCACCCCAGTTCGCTGTCATGCCGCGAGTCTGGCACCCAAAGGCGACATCTTCTGTCGTCTTTCGGCTGGGTCTGTTCTCCTGGACTGACCGGCGGTAACTTCCCGCCGTACAGCAACCGAGTGCCGGAGGACCAATGCCCGGGCCCACTCCGCCCCCACCCCTGCCCACCGACCGGCTGCGGTTCGCGATGCCGCCCAAGCACGAGTCCCTCGAGGACGAGCGCCGGTACCGCAAGGAACGGCTGGCGGGCGCGCTGCGGATCTTCGGCCGGCTCGGCTACGAGGACGGCGTCTCGGGGCACATCACCGCACGCGACCCCGAGTTCACCGACTGCTTCTGGGTCAACCCGTTCGGCCTGTCCTTCCGCCACGTCACGGTCAGCGACCTGGTGCTCGCCAACTCCGACGGCCAGGTCGTCGAGGGCCGCTACCACGTCAACCAGGCCGCCTTCAGCGTCCACGCCCAGGTGCACGCCGCCCGCCCGGACGTCGTCGCCGTCGCCCACTGCCACTCCGTGCACGGGCGCGCGCTCGCCGCCCTGGGCGAGCTGATCGACCCCGTCACCCAGGAGAGCTGCGCCTTCTACGAGGACCACGCGCTGTACAACGCCTACACCGGCGTCGCCGTCGACGCCGACGAGGGCCGTCGGATCGCGGTCGCGCTCGGCACCCACAAGGCGCTCGTGCTGCGCAACCACGGCCTGCTCACTGTAGGGGACTCGGTGGACGCCGCCGCCTGGTGGTTCGTGACCATGGAACGCTCCTGCCAGGTGCAGCTGGCCGCCAAGGCCGCCGGGCGGCCCGTCCTCATCGACCACAAGCGGGCGACCGCGACGCGCGAACAGCTCGGCGGCGATCTGGTGGCGTGGATCAACTATCAGCCGATGTGGCAGGAGATCAGCCGCAGCGAGCCGGATCTGCTCACCTGACGTCCAGCGGCTGCGCCGGACCTCGGCACGCGCGGCCGGGCCCAACGGGCACACCCGCAGCCTGTCAACACCGTGAGGCGGGCTTCACCCGCGCTGACCAGAACCGGCGCCGTGGACCGTCTCGGGTAGGGCACAATGCGCTGTCGCCGCGCGGGAGTTGTCCGCCGGCGGACGGCAGGCCGACCCGGGCCGCCGGTCAACAGGGTCGTGGGGAAGGCAGGCTCGACGTGGCGGTGCAGGAGGCGAGAGGCGGCGCGCCGGCGGGCGCGCACGAGGGCGGCTGCACCTGCGGGGACTGCCCGCACGGCGCCCGCGAGGGACACCGGCGCGCGGTCGCCGCGTTCCTGAGCAGGCGGGACGAGTACGCCGCTGGACAAGGGCTGCCCGCCGCCGTGGCGCACTCCGCGTCGGCCTCCCGGCAGTGGGTCTCCGAGGAACTCACCCAGTCCGCCGCGCTCGTCGCCGAGCGCGGCCGCGCGGAGGGCGAGGCGTGGCTCGCCGGGCTGTGGCGGCGCAGCGTGGGCACGGTGTGGGCGGCGGTCGTCGCCCTGCTGCTGGTGCAGGCGCTGACCGCGATCGGCGCGGGCTGGAGCGCAGCCCGTACGGCCGGACTGCTGGCCGCCGTGGCCGTCGCGGGTGCCCTGACGGCGGCGTCCTGGTTCCACCGGGAGCGCGGCGGCGTACTGGCCCCTGTGATCGGCGAGGACAACCGGCTGTCGACCTCGCGAGCGGTGGCGTCCTGCTGGGTGCTCTTCGTGGCCTACGCCGTGCTGCTGCTGGCCGGGCGGCTGGCCGCGGCCTCCGGACACCGGGAGCGGGACGCCCTGATCGCCGGCCTAGGACTTGCCCGGGCTGCGGGCGTGGTGACCGTCCTCGCCGTGGTGTGCGGGATCGCCGTGCTGGTGCGGCGCGTGGTGGCGCTGCGGGTGCTCGGGCAGCGGCTGCAGAAGATCCGCGCGGACCGGCCGCGCGCGGCCGACCTGCTCACCGACGACTGCGGCCGGGGCGCCTTCACGGACCTCCAGTACGTCGTGATCAGCGCGGTCGCCCTGGTGTTCTCGGCGGTACGGCTGGCCCGGCGGCCCGACCGGCTGCCGGACCTGCCGTGGGGGCTGGCGGTGGTGGTGCTGGTGTCGGCGGCGACCTATGTGGCCGGCAAGTACGCCGAGGGCGGCCGGCCCGTGATCCTCTCCGTCGTGCGGGCCCGGGAGGCCGGCGACCTGGACGGGCCGATCCGGCAGGGCGACGACATCGAGATCCGCGGCGCCGGTTTCGTCCCTCCCGGCGCGCAGGGCGCCGACCGGCTGTCGCGGATGGCGGTCCGCATCGGAGCCGTCCATGTGCATGTGCCGCTGATCCCGGTCACCGGCGGCTTCAGCAACCCCACCGACGCCGCCCTGACCGTGCCGGTCCCGGCGGACGTCGAACCCGGCCGGGTGGAGGTGCAGGTGGTCACGGCGGCGGGCGTGGAGACCAACCGCTACACGATCGAGGTCACCGAGTGACGCGCCCCGCCCGACAGCCCACCCGACGGCCGGCCCGACGCCCCACGCGACGGCCGGCCCGGCGCCCCACGCGACGGCCGGCCCGGCGGTCCTTCGCCGGGGCCGGGCCGATCGCCGCTTCCGCACGCCGGAATTGAGACGATCGCCGCTTCCGTACGTATGGTCGGGTGACGGCACCGGCGGGCGAGAGGCGGCTGGCAGCGATGACTCACAGCATGCGCACGGAAACACACACCCCCCACGTCGGCCGTGGCGTCGGCCGGCGGGACTCCGCCGCCCGCTACGCCCTGCTCCCGCTCCGCGTGTTCCTGGGCGTCACGTTCATCTACGCGGGCCTCGACAAACTGACGGACAGCGCCTTCATGAAGGCCTCCGGCGCGGGCTCCCTCGGCGACACGATGCGCTCGGTACGCGACTCGGCGGCCATCCCGGCGCTCGTCGACCTGGCGCTGAAGAGCCCCGTCGGCTTCGGCTACGCCATCGCCCTCGGTGAACTCGCCGTCGGCATCGGCGTCCTGTTCGGCATCCTGGGCCGCCTGGCCGCCCTCGGCGGCGCCCTGATCTCCCTGAGCCTGTGGCTCACGGTCTCCTGGTCGACCACCCCCTACTACTACGGCAACGACCTGATCTACCTGATGGCCTGGCTGCCGCTCGTGCTGGCCGGCACCCCCCTGTTCTCGGTCGACGCGATGCTGCGGCGCCGCCGCCGGGACGACGGATACCGGTAGAGCGCCCCGCGCCGGCGATGCCCCGCGGCCGCCCGGGTGAGGGTGGGCGGCCGCGGCCGCCGGGGTGAGCGCACGGCGGCCCGGGCCGGGGCCGGCCGACCCGGCGGCCCCGCGTCAGCCGCGGCGGCGGCGTATCGCGTGACCGGCCACTCCGACCGCGCCCGCCAGGCACAGGCCGCCGACGACCAGGGGGATCGCGGTGAACCACGGGGTGTGCCACAGATCGGCCGCGTCGCCCGCGTACAGGATCCCGGCGACGGTGAGGGCGAGACCGGCGACCAGCCGGCCGGGCTGGAACTCATGACGCAGCACGGGACACCTCCACCTGGCCGACGCCGACCTGGAGGTCCAGGTCCAGCGTGCCGGCGCCGCCCCCGCCGGCCGGTCTCAGGGTCACCTGCCGGTGCCTGCCCGGCTGCACGTCCACGTCCTTCGTGTCGTCACCCGGCAACTGGATGTCACCCACCCCCACGTCGATGTCCGCCTTCACCGTCACCTGCGGCGGCACGATCACCCGCACCCGGCCCACGCCCACGTCGGCCAGCGTGGTCACCGTCCGGCCCGCCGGCACGGCGATCCGGGACAGGTCGAGCGTGCCGACGCCGGTGCCGAGGTGGTACTCCGGCCGGACGTCCGCCACCGCGGCCGGCCGCCATGTCGTCCGGATCCACTGCGTGCCGATGTCGTGCGGCAGCGCCGCCGACGCCGTGAGCAGCGCGGCCGTGACGATCGCCCAGAAGACCGACCCCGCCCCCGTGCGCCCGAGGAAGGCGCTGACGGCGATCCCGAGGCCGAACACGGTCAGCGCGCCCGCCAGCCCCACCTGAAGGCTGGTGCCGAGCGGGTGGTCGTGCCAGGTGAGGCCCGTGCCGAGGCCGCCCGCGACCAGGGCCAGCAGGAACACCCAGCCGCCGATCCAGCGCGCCCCGCGCGGCGCCGGCCGGTCCGCTCCGGACCGCGGTGCCGTGCGCTCCGCGGTCGTACTCGGGCTGATGCCGACGGCCGCCGCGGCATCCCGCTCGCGCGGGTCGCCCGGGCCCCACAGATATCCGGTGCCGCCGACATGGGTGCCGTCCTTGACGATGGGGTCGCGCCACCAGGACGGGTAGCCCGCCGCGGCCGGCGGCGCCTGCGCCTCGGGCGGAGCGTCCGCCACGGCCTGCGCCGCGATGGGGAGACCCCGGCCCGAGCGAGGCCCGGAGCTCGGAGAAGGGTCCGGGCCCGGCGCGTCGCGTTGCTGCTGCCAGTACCCGGCGCCGGCCAGCAGCAGAGAGAGGACCACGGCGAAGGTCAGCACCCCGCCGTTGTGCAGCATCGACAGGAACACTCCGCATCCGACCAGCGCGAACAGCACGGCGGCGAGCGCCTGCCCGTCCACCCGCCCGGTGAGGAGCTTGCGCACCTCGTTCTCGTCCTCGTCGTCGTAGGGGACGAACAGCCAGACGAAGCCGTAGAAGATCAGGCCGACACCGCCCGCCGCGGCCAGCACCGCCAGCGTGATCCGGAAGATGACCGGGTCCATGTCGCAGCGCCGCCCCAGCCCGGCGCACACCCCGGCGATCGTCCGGTGCCGGCGGTCGCGACGGAAGAGGTGCGGGCCGTCGGCCGTGTCGGTGCCCGGCTGCCCGGGCCCGCCCGCCTGGCCGGGGACGGACCCGGCGCCCTCCCCGGGCAGCCCGTCCGCCGCGTGCTGGTGATCGGTCATGCGTCCATGGTGACGGGCGAGTCGGCCCGGCGGCAGTCGGGACGACCCTGGCCGGACCCTGATATCGCCCCTGAGTGCGGCGCCCGCACCGGGCATCCGGGCCGGCGCGAAGATCAGGGGCGTCCTAGGGGCCCACCCTGATGCTCCGGTCCGCCCGCCATGTGACCATCGATGGCATGCCGGAAGCCGCAGCAGCGCCCCTCGTCGAACCGCGGCCGCCGCGCAAGCTCTACCGCAGCAGTGACGGACGCTGGCTGGGTGGCGTGGCGCGGGGGCTCGCCGGGCACCTCGGGCTGCCCGTGATCTGGGTCCGCCTGGTCTTCGTCGGCCTGTTCATGGCCGACGGCCTCGGCGCGCTGCTGTACGCGGCGTTCTGGTTCTTCGTGCCGCTCGGCGTCGGCGGAGTCGACCAGCAGAGATCGCCGTCCCTGGTGAGCACCGAGGTCTCCCCCGACGGCCGGCGCAGACTCGTCGCCCGCAGACCGGACCGGGGCCAGATCGTCGCCCTGCTCCTCATGGTCGTCGTCGCCCTGATCTTCGTCGGCAGCGTCAACATCGGCAACGGCGCCAAGGCGTACCTGCTTCCGGCGGTGCTCGTCGCCGCCGGTGTCGCCCTGGTGTGGCGGCAGGCGGACAACGCCCGCCGGGCCCGCTGGGTCGAGGTCGGCCGCCGCAAGCGCACCCTGACGCTGCTGCGGGCCGTGGCCGGTGTGCTGCTGGTGACGGCCGGGGTGTCCGGCATCTTCGTCCTGCAGGGCTCCGCCGCCCACCTCGGCTCGGTGCTGCAGGCGGCGCTGGCCGTCCTCGTCGGGATAACACTGCTGGCCGGACCGTATCTGGTGCGGATGACGCAGGATCTGTCCGAGGAGCGTCTGATGCGCATCCGCGCCCAGGAGCGCGCCGAGGTCGCCGCCCACGTCCACGACTCGGTGCTGCACACCCTGACCCTGATCCAGCGCAACGCCGACAACGCGGGGGAGGTGCGCCGCCTGGCCCGCGCACAGGAACGCGACCTGCGGACCTGGCTGTACAAGCCGGAGGGCACCGGCAAGGACGAGGCCGACGAGCCGGCCACCCTCGCCGAGGCGGTCAAGCGCAACGCCGCCGAGGTCGAGGACAAGCACGGTGTGGCCATCGAGGTGGTCGTCGTCGGCGACTGCCCGCTCGACGAGCGGATCGCCGCGCAGATGCAGGCGGCGAGGGAAGCGATGGTGAACGCCGCCAAGTACGGTGGCGAGGGCGGCCCGGTCCAGGTCTTCGCCGAAGTCGAGGGCAGGACGGTGTTCGTGTCCGTACGGGACCGGGGCCCCGGCTTCGACCCCGACGCGATACCCGCCGACCGCATGGGCGTGAGAGAGTCGATCATCGGCCGGATGGAGCGCAACGGCGGCACGGCGCGGCTGCGCGCGGTGCCGGACGGCGGCACCGAGGTCGAGCTGGAGATGGAGAGGGCGGAGAAGACGTCATGAGCGACCCGACCGAGGCGAACGGTACGACGCAGGCCGGCGGCACGGGCGAGCGCCGGGTGCGGGTGGTCCTCGTCGACGACCACCGCATGTTCCGCACCGGCGTGCAGGCCGAGATCGGCCGCACCGAGGAGACGGGCGTCGAGGTCGTCGGCGAGGCCGCGGACGTCGACCAGGCGGTCACGGTCATCACCGCGACCCGGCCCGAGGTGGTGCTGCTCGACGTGCATCTGCCGGGCGGCGGCGGGGTCGAAGTGCTGCGCCGCTGCGCCCCGTTGGCGGCCGACACCGAGCGGCCCGTCCGCTTCCTCGCGCTGTCCGTGTCGGACGCGGCGGAGGACGTGATCGGCGTGATCCGCGGCGGCGCCCGCGGCTACGTCACCAAGACCATCACCGGCAGCGACCTGATCGACTCGATCTTCCGGGTCCAGGAGGGCGACGCGGTGTTCTCCCCGCGCCTGGCCGGGTTCGTCCTGGACGCCTTCGCCTCCACCGACGCCCCGCCGGTCGACGAGGACCTCGACCGTCTCACCCAGCGCGAGCGTGAGGTGCTGCGGCTGATCGCCCGCGGCTACGCCTACAAGGAGATCGCCAAGCAGCTGTTCATCTCGGTGAAGACGGTCGAGTCGCACGTCTCGGCGGTGCTGCGCAAGCTCCAGCTGTCCAACCGCCACGAGCTGACGCGCTGGGCGACGGCCCGCCGGCTGGTCTGAAGCGGCGGCCCCGGCCGCCCTCACGCCACCCGGGTCGCCCCCGCGAACGGCATCTGGTCGATCGGGGCGAGGCGGACCGGGGCCGACGGGTTCGGGGCGTGGATCATCTGCCCGTTGCCCACGTACAGGCCGACGTGGCTGATGCCGGAGTAGAAGAACACCAGGTCGCCCGGGAGCAGTTCGGAGCGGGAGACGCGGCGGCCGGCGCCGATCTGCGCGTAGGTCGTGCGGGGCAGGGAGATCCCGGCGGAGCGGTAGGCGGCCTGCACCAGGCCCGAGCAGTCGAAGGCGTTCGGGCCGGTCGCGCCCCACACATAGGGGCTGCCGAGCTTGCTGTAGGCGTAGGCGACGGCGGCCGCCGCACGCGAGTCGGGTGCCTGGGCGGTCGCGGACCCGGGTGCGGTCAGCTCGTCGCGGGCCCCGGCGCTCGCGGCCCGTGAGGCGCGGTGCGCGCCGGAGGCGTCCGCGGCGGGGCCGTCCGCGGTGATCCGGCGCCGCTCCTCGTCGGTCAGCCGGGACAGCAGCCGGCGGGCCTGGTCGAGCTTGCCGGTGATGATCTCCTTCTGCCGCTTCAGCTCGGCCTGACGGGAGCGGAGCGAGGCCAGCTCCACGCGTGCGGCGCCCCGCAGCCGCTCGATCTCGCGGACCTGGCCGCGGACCCGGGACACGGCCTGCGCCTGCCGGTCGCCCGCCCGCTCGGCGAAGGCGGCGCCCTCGAGGTACTGCTCGGGATCGTCGGACAGGGCGAGCTGCACCGCCGGGTCCAGACCGCCGCTGCGGTACTGGGCGCTGGCGACGGCCCCCAGGGCGTCCCGCGCCTCGTTCAGCCGCTGCTGCTTGCGGGCCGTCTCGTCCTGCAGGTCCTTCAGCCGGCGGCCGGCCGCCCCGGCCTCCTCCTTCGCGCCGTCGTACTTCTCGGTGGCCGCCTCGGCCTCCTGGTACAGCTTGTCGACCTGCGCCTTGACCTGGGCCGGAGTCGGATCCGGCGCGGCCTGGCCGGTGCCGTCGAACGCCGTGGCCGTCGCCGCGCCCGCCAGGGCGACCGTGAACGCCGTACGGGCCGTCCGGCCGCCGAGCGAGCGCTTCGGATGCTTGCGGTGTGCTGCCACGGGGACTGCACGTCCTTTCGTACGACGCCGGTGGCCCCCTCGGGCCGGCCGCGCGGGGTGCGTGCCCGGCGGCGTCCCGACAGGGGAACGGGGCGCCACCGGGCTCTTCGGCGGGGTGACCGACGGCCGCCCCTGGCCCGGACGGCGGTGGGAAGTCGGTCACCTTGGGGGAGGACGCTAAACCCGAAAGTGACGGGACGGTGACGGCCTGTACGGAAGTGACGTGAGCGGACCGCGAGGTGACCGTATGTGACCGTGATCCCGTTCCCGTGACGTCGACTTCACACAGCGCTGCGACCGAAGCGCCGATTCCACCCACGGGAGGGGTGCCGGACTGCTACGTCACGCCCCTGGCTAGGCTCCGGCCCCATGGACGTACTCATCCATCTCTTCGTCGGCCTGCACATCATCGGCATCGCCTCGCTGCTGGGCGGCTTCCTCACCCAGATGAAGGCGATGGGCCGGGGCACCGCCCGCTTCGTCCCGGCGATGCTGCACGGCGCGCTGACCATGCTGGTCACCGGTGTGATCCTGGTCGGCCTCAACCAGGCCGACGACCACACCGTGAACACGATCAAGATCGGCGTGAAGCTGGCGCTGCTGATCGTGATCCTGGGCCTGGTCTACGTCAAGCGCGACGACGAGAAGGTGGACAAGCCCCTGTTCGGCCTCGTCGGGCTGCTGACCGTGGCGAACATCTTCATCGCGGTGCTGTGGACCTGAGCGCGTCCCGGGCCGCGAGGACTGCCCCGGCGGCCACGGCCAGCCACGCGGCCACCGAGAGCCACAACAGGGCCTGACCCAGGTCCATCAGCCACGGCACGTCGACGGCGGCGGCGACGGACAGCGTCGCCGCCGCCGTCATGCCGAGCGGGAACACCGTGGCCCAGCGGCGCGTGTCATAGGCGAGCCGGGGCCGGACCACCTCGGCGACCGCCAGCACGACGTACCCGGCGAGGTCCAGGACCAGCAGCGCGACGGTCGCGAAGCGCAGGACGCCGCGGTCGTCGTCGTTCCACAGGTACAGCCGCGCGCTGTCGGCGGCCAGCAGCTTCGCGCCGGCCAGCGCGGAGATCGCCAGCGCACCGCCCGCGATCCAGTGGTCGCCGGGCCCCTGAAGCACCTGCCGCGGATCGAACCGGGTCAGGGCGATGCCGTAGAGCACCAGGCCGAGCCCGAACAGCACCAGCGCGGCGTGGGCGAGCCAGGCCGTCGCCAGGGCGCCCGCGAGGACGGCGGCGAGCACGGCGAGCCCCTGCGTGGCCACGCAGGCGAGGAACACCGCCCCGGGCATCCGCGGCTCCCAGTTCCGTACGACCGTGACGGTCAGCACCGGCCACAGCACCGCCGCCAGCGCCAGCAGCGCCTCGGCCGGCGTGGTCCACCCCAGGAGCACGAACCCGGCGCCCAGCACCGTCGTGGCGGCCACCCCGGTCAGCGCGCCGGGCGTCTGCGCCTCGGACACCCACCGGGGCCGGTCCGCCAGCAGCCGCACGGCGAACTGCGCGGCCAGAGCCAGCCAGAAGACGCAGGCCGCCGCCAGCCAGATCCGGGACAGCAGCTCGTACCCGGTCAGCCGCAGCCCGACCGACACGATGCCGGTCGCCATCACGGCGGCCCCGGCCGCCGGGGTGCGCCGCGACCACCACGCGTGCAGCGGGGACGGGGAACCGGACGCGGCGTGCCGACGCGAGGAAACGGACATGCCGTCGATGCTATGAACCCGCTCGCGCGCGTCGGCAGGGGCCACGCGCACCGACGGCCGTAAACCGCCAGGCCGGGCGTACGCGCGCGTGGAGCGCGGGGGCGGCCTCGCGCGCGTGGAGCGTCAGGCCGGGCGTACGACGCTGTGGATGGCCGACTCGCCGTCGTAGTAGATGGACTCCTCGCGCACATAGGCGCCGGGCTTGGGGGCGTGGATCATCATGCCGCCGCCGATGTAGAGGCCGACGTGGCTGATGTCGTCGTAGAAGAAGACCAGGTCGCCCGGCCGGGCCTGGGACAACGGGACGGTCGTGCCGGCGTGCACCTGGTCGTAGGTGGTGCGCGGCAGGTCGACGTCCGCGGCCTTCCAGGCCGCCTGGGTCAGGCCGGAGCAGTCGTAGGAGCCGGGGCCGGTCGCGCCCCACACGTACGGCTTGCCGATCTGCGCGCGGGCGAAGGCGAGCGCCCTCTCGGCCTGGGAGCCGGTGCTCGTGCTGCCCGAGCCGGTGCCGGTGCCGGTGCTCGTGCCGCCGGACGGGGAGCCGCCGCCGTCCTGCCGCCGGTCCTGCCGCTGCTGCTGGGCCGCCTGCTGCCGGGCCAGGTCCGCCGCCTTGCGCGCGGCCTCCTCCTGCTGGTGCCGCTCGATCGCGGCGAGCCGCGCCTTCTCCTCGGCGGTCAGCTTCGACAGCAGCTCACGCGCGTCGGCGAGCTTCTTCTGGACGGTGGCCTTGGCGGTGCGCAGATCGTTCTGCGAGTCGGTGAGCGTGCGCAGGCCGTCCGTGGCCTCGCGGCGCTGCCTCATCGTCTCCGACTGCTGGGTCACGTAGTCGTCGACCGCGTCCTTCTGGTGGCTGGTCAGCCGGTCCATCAGATGGCTCTGGTCGAAGTACTGCTGCGGGGAGTCGGCGAGCAGGAAGGTCGCCGTGTCCGGGAGGGACGCGCCGCCGGTGCGGTACTGGGCGGCGGCGTACGACCCCAGCTGCTCGCGCGCCTCGTTGAGCTTCTCGGTGCGCCGGGCGACGTCGTCCATCAGGGAGTCGACGCGGGTGCGCTGCTTGGCGGTGCGCTCCTTGGCCGCGTTGTACTTGTCGGTCGCGGACTCCGCCTGCCGGTAGAGGTCGTCGACCTTCTTCTCGACCTCCTCGAGGCTGGGCTTGTCGTCCGCGGGGACGGCGTCGGCCGTCTGGGACAGCAGGGCCACGGAGGTGAGGGCGGCTGTGGCGAGGGCGGGGGTCCCTATTCCGGCGAGGGTCCCCGCGGGACGCGACTTGCGGTGCGACGCCAAGGGAGGCGACTCCTTCCAGATGGCCGCCTACCGGGTTAGCTGTCGGGTTCGGGCTGTGTGGAAGGTGTGCCCTACGGCTCTCCCCGTGGGAGGGCCGATTCACCCCAGGTCTCGGGTGGGTCCCCGGCTCCGGTCGCTGTGCGGGCGTACCGGACTCGGCGGAGGCCGCGCGGCCCGGCGACGTTCGCCGGTGGAGTTCGTGCGGCCTGGGCGGCACGGTAGCCAACTCGTGTGCCTGCTGTGAAGGTTGGTGCGTGATATGCCCGATACATTTCCGTGACCATCGCGTTGTGTCGCCGGCCGGTGATGGACGGTGACGTGTGATGTTTCCCGGACGGGCCCGGGTTGTCAGTGGGGCGCCCTAGACTCGGAGAGCGATGAGCAGCCTCTTTGACGACAGCTTCCTGGCGGACCTCCAGGCCCCGCGGGCCCACACGGAGGAGCCCCCGCCGCCGCCCGAGGACGAACACGCTCCGGAACCGTTTCCGGACGATCTGTTCGGCGGGAAGTTCGACGCGCCCCCGCCGGACCGGGACACGCACTACCGCGACGGTGCCCCGCGCCCCGCGCTCGACGCCGCCGCGCTGCTCGAGGGGCTGAACGACAACCAGCGCGCCGCCGTCGTGCACTCCGGCTCCCCGCTGCTCATCGTGGCCGGCGCCGGCTCCGGCAAGACCCGCGTACTCACCCACCGCATCGCCCATCTGCTCGCCGAGCGGAACGTCCACCCGGGCCAGATCCTCGCGATCACCTTCACCAACAAGGCCGCGGGCGAGATGAAGGAGCGCGTGGAGCAGCTCGTCGGCCCGCGCGCCAACGCGATGTGGGTGATGACCTTCCACAGCGCGTGTGTGCGCATCCTGCGCCGCGAGTCGAAGAAGCTCGGCTTCACGTCGTCCTTCTCGATCTACGACGCCGCCGACTCCAAGCGGCTGATGGCCCTGGTCTGCCGCGACCTGGACCTGGACCCCAAGCGCTTCCCGCCCAAGTCCTTCAGCGCCAAGATCAGCAACCTGAAGAACGAGCTGATCGACGAGGAGGACTTCGCTGCCCAGGCCACCGACGGCTTCGAGAAGACCCTCGCCCAGGCCTACGCCCTGTACCAGTCGCGGCTGCGCGAGGCGAACGCCCTCGACTTCGACGACCTGATCATGACGACGGTCAACCTGCTGCGCGCCTTCCCGGACGTCGCCGAGCACTACCGCCGCCGCTTCCGGCACGTCCTGGTCGACGAGTACCAGGACACCAACCACGCCCAGTACGCGCTGGTCCGTGAGCTGGTCGGCACCGGTGAGCACGACGAGGACGTCCCGCCCAGCGAGTACGACCTGCCGCCCGCCGAGCTGTGCGTGGTGGGCGACGCCGACCAGTCGATCTACGCCTTCCGCGGCGCGACGATCCGCAACATCCTCCAGTTCGAGGAGGACTACCCGAACGCGACGACGATCCTGCTGGAGCAGAACTACCGCTCCACGCAGACCATCCTGTCCGCCGCCAACGCGGTCATCGAGCGCAACGAGTCCCGCCGCCCGAAGAATCTGTGGACCAACGCCGGCCAGGGCGCCCGCATCGCGGGATACGTCGCCGACACCGAGCACGACGAGGCCCAGTTCGTCGCCGACGAGATAGACCGCCTGGTCGACGCGGGCGAGGCCAAGGCCGGCGACGTCGCCGTCTTCTATCGCACCAACGCGCAGTCCCGTGTCTTCGAAGAGGTCTTCATCCGCGTCGGCCTGCCCTACAAGGTCGTCGGCGGCGTCCGCTTCTACGAGCGCAAGGAGGTCCGGGACGTCCTGGCCTACCTGCGGGTCCTCGCCAACCCCGAGGACTCCGTGCCGCTGCGCCGCATCCTCAACGTGCCCAAGCGCGGCATCGGCGAGCGCGCGGAGGCGATGATCGACGCCCTCTCGCAGCGCGAGAAGATCAGCTTCCCGCAGGCGCTGAAGCGGGTCGACGAGGCGTACGGCATGGCCGCCCGCTCCACGAACGCCGTCAAGCGGTTCAACACGCTGATGGAGGACCTGCGCACGATCGTGGAGTCCGGCGCCGGACCGGCCACCGTCCTCGAGGCCGTCCTGGAACGCACCGGCTATCTGGCCGAGTTGCAGGCGTCCACCGACCCGCAGGACGAGACCCGCATCGAGAACCTCCAGGAACTCGCCGCCGTCGCCCTGGAGTTCGAGCAGGAGCGCGGCGAGGGCGAGCCGGTCGGGCTCGCCGACTTCCTGGAGCAGGTCGCCCTCGTCGCCGACTCCGACCAGATCCCGGACGAGGACGCGGACGGCTCTGGCGTCATCACCCTGATGACCCTGCACACCGCCAAGGGCCTCGAGTTCCCGGTGGTCTTCCTCACGGGTATGGAGGACGGCGTCTTTCCGCACATGCGGGCCCTCGGCCAGACCAAGGAGCTCGAAGAGGAGCGCCGCCTGGCCTACGTCGGCATCACCCGCGCCCGTGAGCGGCTGTACCTCACGCGGTCGACACTGCGCAGCGCGTGGGGACAGCCGTCGTACAACCCGCCGTCCCGGTTCCTTGAGGAGATTCCGCCGCAGCACGTCGAGTGGAAGCGCACGGGCGGGTCCGCGCCGGTCTCCTCCGGGCCGGCCTCGGGGATCGCCGCCTCGCTGTCCTCGTCCCGCTCGCGTTCCTCGGCCGCCGGCGCGTCCGGGTTCGCCACGCGGCGCGCCGGGGACAAGCCGGTGGTCTCGCTGGCGGTGGGGGACCGGGTCACCCATGACCAGTTCGGGCTGGGCAGCGTGGTCGAGGTGAGGGGCACCGGCGACAAGGCCGAGGCGACGATCGACTTCGGCGACGACAAGCCGAAGCGGCTGCTGCTGCGGTACGCGCCGGTGGAGAAGCTGTAGGAAGCCGGGAGTTCCGGGGGCTTCGGCCCCCGGCAGCCCGGTCGGTCACGTCGGGCCGCTCAGGGCTGGTTGCTCAGGGCCGGCTGCTCAGGTGGGGTCGAGGCCGTGGCTGCGCAGCCAGGGCAGCGGGTTGATCGCCGCGCCGCCGCCCGGCCGGACTTCGAAGTGCAGGTGCGGCCCGGTGGAGTTGCCCGAGTTGCCGGAGTACGCGATCGGCTGCCCGGCCTTGACGCTCGTACCCGAGGAGACGCGGTAGCTGGAGAGGTGGCAGTACCACGTCTCCGTGCCGTCCGGCGCGGTCAGGATCAGCATGTTGCCGTAGGCGCTGTTCCACTGCGTGCGCACGACGCCGTCGGTCGCGGCCATCACGGTGGTGCCGTACGAGACGGGGAAGTCGATGCCGGTGTGCACGGACATCCAGTTGATGCCGGCCTGGCCGAAGTAGGCGCTCAGCCCGTGCTGGAGAACCGGCAGGGAGAACTTGGGGCGCATGCGCTCCTTGCGCTCCGCCTCCTCCGCCGCCTTCTTGCGCTCCCTCTCCTGCTGCGCCTTGAGGTCGATGCGCTCCTGCGTCCGGCTGGCCCGGTCGGCGAAGTCGTCGGCGCCGGCGGACAGGCTCGCGAGCTGGGTGTCCAGCTTGTTGTTGGCGGCGGACGGTTTCACCGCGTGCCCGTCCGCGGCGGAGGCGGTGGTGTCGCTGCCGTCGCCGCCGCTCAACGCGCCGACGGAGGCGGCCGCGATCCCGGCGACACCCATCACACACGCCGACGGTACGGCGATGGTCAGCAGCGCCGACCGCTTGGCGGGCGTACGGCGACGGGAGCGTCCCGCGTTCCGGGCCGCCGCGCGCGACGACGGGCGGGGGAGGGTCTCCTCCTGGTCCTCCAGCAGGGGCGCCGAGGTCAGGTCGACGGCGGGCAGCTCACCGGTGGCGCTCAACTCGCCGTCGTCGTGGCCGGGTTCCTCGTAGGAGACCTGGTCGAAGGCGGCGGTGGCGTCGGCGGGGGGCTGCGGGTCGTAGCTCCCGGTGTCCTGCGGGTCGAAGCTGCCGGTGCTCTGCGGGTCGTAGGTGCCGGTGTCCTGCTGGTCGAAAGGTTCCGGCTGGTGCTCGTAGCCACCGGTCGCGTCGGCGGCGCCGCCGCCGTTCCACTGCGTGGCGTCGTAGACGCCGGTGTCGAAGCTCTGCGTGCCCCAGTCCCACTGCTGGGTGGCGTCGGCGGTGGCCTGGTCGGGCTGGAGCCAGGCGGACGCGTCCCACTGCCCGGACACGTCGGCCGCGGTGGCCTGCGGCGGGATGACCGACAGATGCTGGTAATCGGCCGACCAGGCGGCGGTGTCGTAGGCGCCGGTGTCATAGGCGGCGTGCTGCTGGGCCGCGTACGGGTCCTGGTGCACGGTCTGATGGGCACCCGTGGCCCACTGGCCGGTGTCGTAACCGCCCTCGTCCGGGAGGCTGCCGAAGAGCGGGTCGGTCGCGAACGTCCCGGTGCTGTGCTCGGGGTTTGAAAAACCGCTCGCGTCATACCCGTTGGGGGTGGTGAAGTTGCCGTACGGGGCGTCCTGCGTGCCGTACGACGCGTAGTGCGCCGAGGAGGCGTCGGAAGCCGGAGCCGGGGTGGTCATGGTCCCCGACGGGTGACGGTCGTTCACCAACTTCTCTTTCGCCTCGACAACAGGGGCTGCCAGAGCAGTGCGGCGACTGTACCCGGCGGTACGCGGGCACGACAATCTTCGTCAGGTTTCCTGAGCGCAGGAAACGGGCATTCGGCCGTCTTTTGGCCGCCCCAGACGCGGGCTTGGCCTTGCGTTCGACGACTGTTCGACTCCCTGTCACCGTTCAAGCGCTTGCCGACGTCTGGCTGGCTGTTCCGGAACGCAGCGCTCCAGTCACGCGGGGTGACCGGAGCGCCGGTCACGGTCGGTCGTCCTGCGACGTCAGGCCACGGTCAGGCCGCCCGCGTGGGTGCCGGTACCGGCTCCGGGCAGCTCCGCGTCGAGGGCCTGCCGTATGCCGGCCGCCACGGCCGGGTGAACCGGCAGGGCCAGATGGCCGATCCCCGTCACCCGGACGTTGTGCGCCAGCAGATCCGGGTGGTCGATGCAGGCGGACTCCAGCGGGTCCATCAGATGGTCCAGGTCGCTCCAGAAGCTCACGAACTGCGTACGGCAGCCGGGTGCCGGCTGCGCGAGCTCCTCCAGCACCGGCGAGCCGGGCCGCATCTGGCGGACGATCGGATGGGCGTTGGCCAGCGGCGCCACCCGGGTGCCCGCGTGCGGCGTCCCCAGCGTGACCAGCGTGCGCACCCGGTGGTCGCCGCCGAGCCGCTGCACGTAGTACCGGGCGATCAGGCCGCCGAGGCTGTGCCCGACGACGTCCACGCGCTCACTGCCCGTGCGCTCGCATATCTCCTCGATGTGCCGCCCGAGCAGCTCGGCCGCGATGCGGATGTCGCAGGTCAGCGGCGAGTAGTTCAGTGACTCGACGCGCTGCCTGCCGTGCTGGGCGAGATTGCGGCGCAGCAGCACGAACACGGACCGGTTGTCGATGAAGCCGTGCAGCAGCACGACGGGCGGCTGGACCGGCACCGGCAGCCGGGCCGGATCCGGGGCCTCGGAGGTCGTGTCGTCGGTGACGAGCCCGGCGGTCGGTCCGGGAGGGGCGGCGGGGGAGACGCCCCTCCCTCGGGCGGGCGGGGCGGGCAGGGGTCGGCCGCGGCGTTCCTGCACGATGCCGGAGGGATACAGCAGGAGGTGACCGGTGAGGATCGCGAGTTCCAGGGCGGTCGCCTTCAGCAGGGCCGCCGAGAGCCCGGCCAGCCTGCTCGGCAGGAGGCGCTGACAGAGGGGGAGAAAGGGATAGAGGACCCTGGTGACCGTCATGGCCGACCTCCTGTCGGCACCCGGGAGGACCTCTCTGTCTCCCTGTGCCCTCGTGGGAAGCCGGGGCCGAGGCCGTCGACGGCGGGTCCTGCGGCGTCTGCGATGTGCTTCTGTGTCGATGCGCCGTGCCGTCGCGCCGCGTGGCCTGCGGCGCGGTGACACGGCGACCTCGTAGCGGCTCCCGTGGCGCGTGTTCCTTCCGGGGTACGAGTGCCCCGGAAGTGTGCGGCGCATGGCTCCGGAATGAGGGAACCCTGCGCGATGAACATGTCCCACTGTGTGATTTCCCCCTCCCTGTGCACCGCGAAACGGCCGGTTGCGGGATGCTGGCGATAACGTTCGTTCACTCCCCCGGCCGGTGTGGGTACCGCAGTCCTTGTCGGTAGGGATGGATGCAGTCGCTTCATGGAGGCAGTGATGGGTGTGGCAGCCGGTCCGATCCGCGTCGTGGTGGCGAAGCCGGGGCTCGACGGCCACGATCGCGGGGCCAAGGTCATCGCGCGTGCGCTGCGCGACGCGGGCATGGAGGTGATCTACACCGGGCTCCACCAGACGCCCGAGCAGATCGTCGACACCGCGATCCAGGAGGACGCCGACGCGATCGGCCTGTCCATCCTCTCCGGGGCGCACAACACGCTCTTCGCGGCGGTGATCGAGCTGCTCAAGCAGCGGGACGCCGAGGACATCCTGGTCTTCGGCGGCGGGATCATCCCCGAGGCCGACATCCCGCCGCTGAAGGACAAGGGCGTCGCGGAGATCTTCACGCCGGGCGCGACGACGCAGTCCATCGTGGACTGGGTCCGCGCGAACGTACGGCAGCCCGCGGAGGCCTGAGAGCGCGGGCGGGCAAGGGCGGCCCGGGCGGCCGCGGCGCGGTCCGGAAGGCCTGCCGGGTGGCCGGGGTGCGGTCCGGAATGGGCTCGGCCTCGGCGGTCCGCGGGTACGCCGAACAGCCGCCGTGACCGCTGTGCGGTCCGCAGTCGTCCCGGTCACGCTATGTGGTCGGGGTCCCGGTCGGCGGCCGTCGCGCTGTCCGCGTGGCGGTGGTGAGGGGTGGGGCGATGTCCGGTCACGCTGTGTGGTCGGCATCCCGGTCGGCGCCGTTCGCCTCCCGGTCGGCGCCGTCCTCCTAACGGTCCGCCGCGTCCGCGTCACGGCTGTGGTGGTCGGCCGCCGGCCCGGTCGCGGGGGCTTCCAGTTCCCGCAGCATCGCCGCGCGCAGCCGCAGCGTCGTCATCAGTCGCTGGAAGGCCTCGGCCCAGTAGCCACCGGCCCCCGGCGACGCGTCCTCGGGTTCGTCCGGCACCGCCAGCAGCGCGTCGAGCCGCCCGGCCTCCGCGGGATCGAGGCAGCGCTCGGCCAGCCCCATCACCCCGCTGAAACTCCACGGGTAACTCCCGGCGTCCCGTGCGATGTTCAGAGCGTCGACCACCGCGCGTCCGAGCGGCGCCGCCCACGGCACCGCGCACACGCCGAGCAGCTGGAACGCCTCCGACAGACCGTGCGCCGCGATGAACCCCGCGACCCAGTCGGCCCGTTCGGCGGGTCTGAGCGTGCCGAGCAGCTTGGCTCGCTCTGCCAGGGAGACCGCCCCGGGGCCGCCCGCGTCGGGCGCCGACGGCTCGCCGAGCAGCGCACGCGCCCAGCCGCCGTCCTGCTGCCGGACCGCCGCCCGGCACCAGGCCGCGTGCAGTTCGCCCTGCCAGTCGTCGGCGACCGGCAGGGTCACGATCTCCGCCGGCGTGCGCCCGCCCAGTCGCCCGGGCCAGGTGCTCAGCGGTGCGGCCTCCACCAATTGACCCAGCCACCACGACCGTTCACCACGCCCGGTCGGCGCCGCGGACTGCACACCGTCGCGCTCCATGCCCGGATCGCACTCGTGGGGTGCTTCGACGACGATCGTGGGGGTCGCGCGTGTGCGGTCCAGAGCCACGCACGCACCGGCGCGCACCGCCATCCGGGCGGCGAGCGCCGACCCCGGCAGCGCCGACAGCAGCTCCGCCGCCGTGGCCCGCACCGTGCGGCTGCGGTCGGCGAGGGCCTGCTCCAGGAATGGTTCGTCATCCTGGCCGAGGCCCGTGCGCAGCGAGTCGAGGAACATCAGCCGGTCCTCGGCGCGCTCCATGCCCCAGGTCGCCGCCAGCAGGGCGCGGCCTGCCTCGGGGTCGCGGGCGCGCAGCGCGGAGAGCAGGGCGACCCGTTCGGCGAACAGTCCCTCCTGCCACAGCCGTTCTATCTCCTCCCGCCGGCCCGGATCCGGCAGCGCCGTGCCGCCGCCGGGCGCGGCCCGCAGGGCGAACCGCCAGTCGGGGTTGAGCCGGGCCAGCCACAGCGCACGCGGCCCGGCGAACTCCAGTACGGCAGGGCGCAGATCCGTCCGGCCGCGCGCCGCGTCCAGCAGCGCGGGCAGCGCCTGGGGCGGCGGCGCCCAGCCCCGGGCGTTCGCCGCGGCGAGCCACTGCGGCAGCAGCTCCATCAGATCCGGTGTGGTGCCCCTGCGGCCGGTGGCTGTGCCGGGGCGGTCGGCCAGCAGGGTGCCGAGTCTGCGGGCCGCCGCCGCAGGCAGCGGGGGGCGCGGATCGGCGGGGGCCGGCGCGGGGCGGGGCGCGGCCGGGGCGGGCCGCAGTCCTGAACGGCGGCGCACGGTCGCCTCGGCCGCGGCGTCCAGCAGGGCGACCGGAGCCTCGCGGCCGTCGACCGGCGCGGGCGGAGTGCGCCGGTCCGTACCGAGGAGCGCCGCGGTGACCAGGTCCTCCCAGGCACCGGGCGCGGGCCGGGCCGACCGGGTCGCGGGAGCCGGGGTCGAGTTCATGCGCTTCCTTTCGTGGGGAGGCACGGGAACGGGTGGGTCGTGGGGAAGCACGGGAACGGGTGGGGACTCACCGGACGTGCCGGTGGCTGCCGGACGGGTACGAGGACGGGGGCGGGGGAGGGGCGGGCGTGTCCCCTCCTGCCCTTGCCTGCCTCGCGCGACGGCCGGGCCCTGCTCAGCACAGGGACACGCCGTGCTCAGCACAGGCACGCCGTGCTCAGCACAGGGACACGGCGTCACCGGGGCCGTGGGGCCAGGCGGTGAGCGGGGTGAAGCCGCGGTGGCCGCACTCGCCGAAGACGGTCACGGGGCCGCCGCCGGACAGGGCCACCAGCCGCCACAGGCCGGGGCGGCCCGCCGCGGCCGGGGTGAGCGGCAGCGCGCTGTCACCGTCGGCGTCCGCGAGCTGCCAGGTGTCCCCGCCGGGTGCCGGTATGACCGACTCCAGCGTCACCGGGACGGTCTCCAGCCACGGATCGTCCCGCAGCGCCTCGCCGTAGCGGGCGGTGGCCTGCGCGGTCGTCACCCCCTTCGGCCGTACGGCCGTCGGCGTGGGCGCGGCGAACCGCTCGCCCAGCGCCACCCGCTGCCGGCCACCCCCCGGATACGCGGACACCTCCGCGTCCAGCGCCAGGCCGACCGGCAGAGACGGCTCCGGAGCGCGGCCGGCGGCACCGTACGTCAGCAACAGCGCCGTACGGTCCGTGGCGACGCCGTGCAGCCATGTCCGGCGGGTCGTCAGCTTCGCGTCCCCCGTGTCGTACTGCGCGAGGACCAGCCACTGGTCGCGTACCGCGGGACCCTCCGGCGACCCGGGCAGGCCGACTCGGGAGCGGACCGTCGCCGCGAGGCTCCCCGGCAGCCGCTCGCGGTGCAGCCACCCCTGATCCAGGAGGTGCACCAGGGCGCACTCCTCCAGCAGCCGCACCGGCCAGTCCGGGCCGGAGCCCGGTATCGCGCCCAGCTCCCGGAGCCGCGCGGCCAGCCCGGGCGCCTGCGCGTCGACCATGCGGGCCGCTGTCTCCTCCCACATCGCGTACCCCGCCTGCTCGGCCGTGGCCAGCCCGGAGCGCAGCAGGTCGGCCAGGCGCCGCTCCAGCTCCATGGCGCCCGCGGTGATCCGCTCGGCCCGGCGCTCCGCCCGCCGCCGGGCCGCCTCCGGATCGGCCGCGGAGGACCCGGAACCCGCCGTCCCCGTCTCCGCGCCCCGCCTTGCTTCCCCCTCTCTCCACTCGGCCGCCCACGCCGGCGGCTCTCTTCGAGGCACGGCTCCCGCGTCGCCCGACCAGAGCAGCAACAGCCCGATCACGTGCTTGCACGGCAGCTTCCGGCTCGGGCAACTGCACGCATACGCGAGACCGGAGACGTCCGACACGTCCACCACCGTCCGGTACGGCGCGCTGCCGCCTCCCCGGCACAGCCCCCACACCGTCCCCTCGCCGGAACTGCCCGCCCCGGACCACGGCCCGGCCACGCCGAGCCTGCTCCCCGCTTCGCGCGACGCGGCGTCAGGTGCCAGTGCCAGCACCCGGTCCGCACTCCAGCGCACCCCCTGCTCAGTCATGTCGTCGACGGTAGGTCCCCCCACTGACAATCGGCTCCGCGAGCGCGTTTGTGCAGGTCGGGACGCGTTGTCAGTGGCGTGGTGCACGGTGGGTGCCAGATCACCGACCGGCCCAGCTGGAGGGGGACTTCGCCATGCCTGTGACCGTGGACCAACCGGCACCCGACGCGGAAAAAGAAGAAAAAGAAGGGCAGAAGCCGGGAACGAGCGCGGCGCACCCGACCCAGGCGCACGCGACCGGGACGCACCCGACCCAGGCGCACGCGACCGGGGCGCTCACGACCGACGCACGACCGGCCGACGTGCTGCGACCGCACGCCGAGGACGCCTTCGCGCACGAACTCGCCGCGCTCGCCGCGCAGGACGACCGCCCGCGCCCGCCGCGCTGGAAGCTGTCGCCGTGGGCGGTGGCGACCTACCTGCTCGGCGGCACCCTGCCCGACGGCACGGTGATCACGCCCAAGTACGTGGGGCCGCGCCGCATCGTCGAGGTCGCCGTCACCACACTCGCCACCGACCGCGCCCTGCTCCTGCTCGGCGTGCCCGGCACGGCCAAGACCTGGGTGTCCGAACACCTCGCGGCGGCCGTCAGCGGCGACTCCACCCTGCTCGTGCAGGGCACCGCGGGCACCCCGGAGGAGGCCATCCGCTACGGCTGGAACTACGCCCAGCTGCTCGCGCACGGCCCCAGCCGGGACGCCCTCGTGGCCGGACCGGTCATGCGCGCCATGGCCGAGGGCATGACGGCCCGCGTCGAGGAACTCACCCGTATCCCGGCCGACGTACAGGACACGCTGATCACGATCCTGTCGGAGAAGACCCTGCCGATACCGGAGCTGGGCCAGGAGGTGCAGGCGGTCCGCGGCTTCAACCTGATCGCCACCGCCAACGACCGCGACTGCGGGGTCAACGACCTCTCCAGCGCTCTGCGCCGCCGCTTCAACACGGTCGTGCTGCCGCTGCCGGAGAGCGTCGAGGCCGAAGTGGACATCGTCGCGCGGCGCGTCGGCCAGATCGGCCGCTCGCTCGACCTGCCGGCCGCGCCCGACGGCATCGACGAGATCCGCCGCGTCGTCACCGTCTTCCGTGAACTGCGCGACGGCGTCACCGCCGACGGGCGCATCAAGGTCAAGTCGCCCAGCGGCACCCTCTCGACGGCCGAGGCGATCTCCGTCGTGACGGGCGGCCTCGCCCTCGCCGCCCACTTCGGTGACGGTGTCCTGCGCGCCGGCGACGTGGCCGCCGGCATCCTCGGCGCCGTCGTCCGGGATCCGGCCGCCGACCGGGTCGTGTGGCAGGAGTACCTGGAGGCGGTGGTCCGCGAGCGCGACGGCTGGACCGACTTCTATCGCGCCTGCCGGGAGGTGAGCGCATGACGCGGGGGGACGACGACCTCGGGTGGGGCCGGTCCGCGGGACGAGGAGGAACTGGCGGATCCTCAGGAAACGGGGGCTCCGCGGGCAACGGCGGCTCGCAGGGCAAGGTGTGCGCGCCGGAGACGGGGTTGTAAGGGCTGCCGGGGACCACGACCCGTGGCGGTCGCGCAGGTGAGGACAGGTGGGTGCCGTGCAGGTGAGGGGGATGGCGATGACGGACGGTGAGGTGGAACCGGGCGGCAGGCCGGGCCCGGGGCCGCTGCTGCTCGGGGTGCGGCATCACGGGCCCGGCTCGGCCCGGGCGGTGCGGGCGGCGCTCGACGCGGCGCGGCCGCGGGTGGTGCTGATCGAGGGACCGCCCGAGGCCGACGCGCTCGTGCCGCTGGCCGCCGACGCGGACATGCGGCCGCCTGTGGCGCTGCTGGCCCACGCGGTGGACGAGCCCGGCCGCTCCTCCTTCTGGCCGTTCGCCGAGTTCTCCCCGGAGTGGGTCGCCCTCCGCTGGGCCCTCGCCCACGACGTCCCGGCCCGCTTCATCGACCTGCCGGCCACTCATTCACTGGCGTGGGAGAGGGGCGAGGGAGAAAGGGACAGGCCCGATACGCAGTCCGACGGGGCCGGGCCGGGTGGGCTCCCGCCCGCAGTGCGGCTCGATCCGCTCGGGGTGCTCGCCGAGGTCGCCGGGTACGACGATCCGGAGCGCTGGTGGGAGGACGTCGTCGAGCACCGCGGGCCGGGACCGCGGGACCCGTTCACGCCGTTCACCGTGCTCGAGGAGGCGATGGCGGCACTGCGGGAGACCTACGGCACCGGGGGACACGACCGGGACCCGGTGCGCGAGGCCCATATGCGTCTCCAACTGCGTTCCGCTCGCAAGGAGTTCGACGACGACGTGGCCGTGGTGTGCGGAGCCTGGCACGTGCCGGCGCTGCGGTGGCGCACGACGGTCACGGCCGACAGGGCCCTGCTCAAGGGGCTGCCGAAGGTCAAGGCCGAGCTGACGTGGGTGCCGTGGACGTATCGCAGGCTCTCGCGGGCCGGTGGATACGGCGCCGGGATCGACTCGCCCGGCTGGTACGCGCATCTGTTCGGCGTGCCCGACCGGCCCGTCGAGCGGTGGATGACGAAGGTGGCCGGGCTGCTGCGGGCGGAGGACCGCGTCGTGTCCCCCGCACACGTCATCGAGGCGGTGCGGCTCGCCGAGACGCTCGCGGCGGTGCGCGGACGCCCGCTCCCCGGGCTCGGCGAGACCATCGACGCGGTGCGGGCCGTGATGTGCGACGGCTCGGACGTGCCGCTCGCGCTGGTGCAGGACCGGTTGGTCGTGGGGGACGCGCTGGGTGAGGTTCCGCGGGCGGCGCCGGCCGTGCCGTTGCAGCGGGATCTGGAGCGGTCGCAGCGTCGGCTGCGGCTCAGGCCCGAAGCGGGGGAACGGGAGCTGGAGCTCGACCTGCGCAAGGAGACGGACGCCGAGCGCAGCCGGCTGCTGCACCGGCTGCGGCTGCTGCGGATCCCGTGGGGCGATCCGGTTGCCTCGCGGGGCAGCACGGGGACGTTCCGGGAGACCTGGCGGCTGCGCTGGGAGCCGGAGCTGTCCGTGCGGGTCGCCGAGGCCGGGGTGTGGGGCACGACCGTGCTCGCCGCGGCCACCGGCAAGGCCGAGGCGGACGCGCTCGCCGCGCAGACCCTGGCGGAGGTGACCGCGCTGGCCGTGCTGTGCCTGCCGGCGGGGCTCGGTGACGCGCTCCCCACCGTGATGCGGGTCCTGGCCGACCGGGCGGCGCTCGACACCGACGTCGGCCACCTGGCGCAGGCCCTGCCCGCCCTGGTGCGTTCCCTGCGCTACGGGGACGTGCGGGGCACGGACACCGCCGCGCTCGCGGAGGTCGCCACCGGGCTCGCCGAGCGGATCTTCGTCGGACTGCCCCCGGCCTGTGCCGCGCTCGACGCGGACGCAGCGGCCGAGATGCGGCGCCATGTGGACGCGGTACACGGGGCGGTGGGCCTGCTGGGCGAGACCCTGGTGAAACCGGCGTCCCCGGCGTCCCAAAAGCCCTCGGTGTCCCCGATGTCCCCGGTGGCCCCCGCGCTCCCGGGCACGCCGCCCGGCGGTCACCGTGGGCTGCGTGTCCGCTGGCAGGGCGTGCTGCGGGTGCTGTCGGGGCGGGACTCCGTGCCCGGTGTGATCCGCGGGCGGGCGGTGCGGCTGCTGCTGGACGACGGAGTGCTGGACCAGGACGAGGCGGCCCGGCTGATGGGGCTCGCCCTGTCGCCGGGTGCGCCGCCTGCCGACGCGGCCGCCTGGATCGAGGGCTTCGTCGGCGGTGGGGGCGGCGGGATGCTGCTCGTGCACGACGAGCGGCTGCTCGCTCTCGTGGACGGCTGGCTGACCGGCGTGCCGGCGGAGGCGTTCACGGACGTGCTGCCCCTGCTGCGGCGGACGTTCGCGGCGTACGAGCCGGGGGTGAGGAGAACGCTCGGCGAACTGGTTCGGCGCGGGCCGCGGGAGCGAGGGAGAGGCGCCGCCGTCGCCGAGGGGGCGCCCGGCTTCGGGTCCGGTCTGGACAACGAGCGGGCGGACGCGGTGCTGCCGGTGGTGCGGCTGCTGCTGGGCCTGGACGACGACCGGGAGACGACCACTGTCAACGACCTTGCGGAGGTGGGCACATGACCACGGAGGGGGACGCCACGGCAGGGGCCGCGGCCGCACGAGCGCCGGAAGCGGGTGCCGGGGGACCGGCGCAGGCGGAGGCGGGGGAACGGCTGCGCCGGTGGCGGCTGGTGCTCGGCGGGGACGCCGCCGACAGCACCGGGTACGCGCTGTCGGGCCGGGACGCGGCGATGGACGGGGCGCTCAGCGCGCTGTACGGCAAGGAGGACAGAGGGCGGAAGGGACGGGACCGTTCGGCGGGCCTGGGCGCGTCGGCGCCGTCCGTGGCGCGCTGGCTCGGGGACATCCGCACCTACTTCCCCGCCTCCGTCGTCCAGGTCATGCAGCGGGACGCCATCGACCGGCTCGGTCTGTCCGCGCTGCTGCTGGAGCCGGAGATGCTCGAGGCGGTGGAGGCCGACGTGCATCTGGTCGGGACGCTGCTGTCGTTGAACAAGGCGATGCCGGAGACCACGAAGGAGACCGCACGGGCGGTGGTGCGCAAGGTCGTGGACGACCTCGAGAAGCGGCTCGCCACCCGCACCCGGGCCGCCCTCACCGGCGCCCTGGACCGCAGTGCCCGCGTCCGGCGCCCGCGCCACCACGACATCGACTGGAACCGCACCATCGCGGCCAACCTCAAGCACTACCTGCCGGAGCAGCGGACGGTCGTGCCGGAGCGGCTCATCGGCTTCGGGCGCGCCTCGCAGTCCGTGAAGAAGGACGTCGTGCTGTGCGTCGACCAGTCCGGTTCGATGGCGGCGTCCGTCGTCCACGCCGCCGTCTTCGGCGCGGTGCTGGCCTCGATGCGGTCGCTCAGCACACGGCTCGTCGTCTTCGACACCGCGGTCGCCGACCTCACGGACCAGCTGGACGACCCGGTGGACGTGCTGTTCGGCACGCAGCTGGGCGGCGGTACGGACATCAACCGGGCGCTCGCCTACTGCCAGTCGCGGATCACCCGGCCCGCGGACACGGTGGTCGTCCTGATCAGCGATCTGTACGAGGGCGGCATACGCGACGAGATGCTGAAGCGGGTCGCGGCGATGAAGGCGTCGGGGGTGCAGTTCGTCGCGCTGCTCGCGCTGTCGGACGAGGGGGCGCCCGCGTACGACCGGGAGCACGCGGCCGCGCTCGCCGCGCTGGGGGCGCCGGCGTTCGCCTGCACACCCGACCTGTTCCCGGAGGTGATGGCGGCGGCGATCGAGAAGCGGCCGTTGCCCATACCGGACATGACTACCCATCGGTAACGGGGGGCTTGCGCAACCTCGGGCGTCGCATGCAAGGATCGACGCCGCGTATGCCCGAGGCCGTACGCACGGTGAGCCCCCTGCTCGTTCGCCGTACCGTCGCACGGGAGGATCCCGCCCTCTTGACCTGGCAGCCCGCTTTCCCCGGTGCCGCTGTGCGCGTCGTGCGCGCGGTGGCCGGGCGGCGTGTGCTGCAGGCGGCGCTGCTGCTGGGCGGGTTGTTCGTGCTCGGCCTGCTCTGCGGGCAGCGTGCGCAGGCGGCGGAGCCGGTGCCGACGGCGCCTGCGACGCAGACCAAGGCCACGGGGGCGGGCGCCTCCACGGAGACTCCGTCGCTGCCACGCTCGGCGACGCGTCATGGAGCCCAGGCCGTGGACGTGCGCGGGAAGCGGCCCGCCGGCGCGCTGCGGAACACCGTGAAGGCGGGCATCGGCAACACCGCGCCCGCGCTTCACGTGTTGCCGCCGGAAGCGTCGTTGCCGTCGGAGGCGCCGTCGCCGCTGGCGCTTCCCACTGCCCAGCAATTGCCCATGCCGTCCGTGCCGTCCGTGCCGTCCGTGCCCTTCCCGCCCGGTGCACCCGGTGTTCACGGGGACGGCGGTGTCCGGGCCGGTCACGGTGCGGCCGCCACTCCGGCCGGACCCGTGCGTGTCGCCGGTGGTACGGCGTTCCGCGCCCGCCCCTCCGGCCCGGTGGCCGCGCCGGCTCAGCCTCGGCCCGGCCGAGCGGTGCACCCCTTCCCCGCTCACACTCCCTCCGCCCACGCCGACTCCGCTCACCCCGGCCGCGACACCGTGCCGCAGGGTCCCGGCGAGGGCCCGGCCGGTGCCGTGGTGGGCGGTTCGGCCGCCGGTGACGGCACGCCCGGCCACGGGGACGCGCACGCGGTCACGCCGCGCCACCGGCTGCCGTTGCCGGTGCGGGCCGCGACCGTGGCCCAGGGCGCCGCACCTCGGATCCAGGACAGGTACCGGGACATCCCCGTCTTCCCCGCCTAGGCAGGCCTTCCCCCGCCGAGGACCTGCCGCGCGGGGGCGGAACAGGTCTGCCCGCTCCTCCGCACCGCCCCGCCCCGCGCGGCGGTGCCCGACGGAGGATTCCCGAACCCCAAGCCTCAGCCCCCGGCGCAGCCCACTCCGAGGTCACCGACCCGGAGGCGCGCGGCCGCGCCGCTTGTGAACCTGAAGGATCTGACGCACGCATGAACAAGAACATCCGTCGTTCCATCGTGATAGCCGCCGGAGTCACCGGCGCATGGGCGCTCGGCTCGGCCGTGGCCAGCGCCGACGAACTGCCCGCCCCGTCGGTGTCCGCCCCGGACGCCACGGCCGACGTCACCTCCGACGCCGGTGACACGCTCGGCACGGTCACCGACACCGTCGGCTCCGTCCTGGCCACCCCGCACGACACCGTCTCCTCGCCGACCGGCACGGCCCAGGACGCCTCCGCCACGGTCAGCGGAGCCACGGCCCCGGCGACCACCGGGGCGACGTCCACGGCGACCGGCCTTCTAGGCGGTGCCGCCCCGCACACGTCCGCGTCCACCGCCGACCGGGCCCGCCACTACGTCGACGCCGAGGTCGGCGCCCCGCACGCCCCCCGGCTGCGCGGCGCGCAGGCCGCCGCCGGCGCCCACGCCGCCCGGGCCGAGCACACGGCGCACGCCGCGCACACGACGGCAGCGCACACGGCCGCGCACACCGTCGGGACGCTGCCGCACACCCCGCAGGACGGCATCGACTACCTCTTCGGTCCGCTCGCCGCCTTCGCCTCCGAGCTGGAACAGACGCTGGCCGCCGCGCAGACCAGGCTCCAGGGCGTGCAGGCCGCGGCACACGGCGGGACGCAGGGCGTCGACGGCGTCGTACGGACGACGGCCCGGCAGACCACGGCGGGCGCGGGCCGCGGCTCGGCCGCGGCGCAGGGCGAGGCCGAGGACGTCCGGGCCGCAGCCCTGGCCTCCGTCTCCGCCGTCCCGGGGCATGTCACCGGTGCGGTCGACGGGGTGGAGCAGCGGGTGGTCGGCACGGTCGCCGAGGTGCCGGGCGCGGTGACGCCGGTGGTGCGGGAGACGGCGTCGGAGGCGCTGCCGCCGGTGGCGGGCGCGGCCGTGGACGGTGCCGTGCCGCTCGCGGGCCGGGCGGTTGCGGGTGCGACGCCGCTCGCCGGAGGTGCCGTCCACGGGGCCACCGGGGTCGTCACCGAGGCGCTCTACGGCGTGACACCGGTCGTCGGCCACGCGGCGCAGGGGGTGACCGGGACCGCGGAGCATGCCGTGGCGGACGCCTACCCCGTGGTCGGTGGTGTGCCGTCGTATGCCACCGGGCTCGTCGGGCAGGTGACCGAGGGCGCCGCGGACGCCGTGCTGCCGCCGGTGGCCCACACCGCCGTGCAGGGTGTGATGCCGGTCGCCGGGCAGGCCGTCGTGGACGCGGGGGCGCTGGCGTACGGCGTCGGGGGCGACGTCACGCCGTTCACCGGCCGGGTCGCCGGGCAGGTGCCGCCGCTGGCGTACGGCGTGTCCGGGCAGGCGGGTGACTTCGCCCAGGGCGTCACCGGCCGGGTGACGGCCCTGGCCGCCGGGGTCACCGGCGCGGCGCAGCCGGTCGTGGACGTCGTCCGGCCGGTCGTGGACGGGGTGGCGGACAGCGTCACCGCTTCGGCGTACGGCGTCGCGGCTGACGCCGTGCCGTTCGCGGGCGGTGTCTCCGGGCAGGCGGGCGGCTTCGCGCACGGCGTGACGGGTGACGTCGCGCCCCTCGCGCAGGACCTGTCGGGGACGGTGCGGGGCACCGGCGTATCGCTCGCCGGGCATGTGGCGCAGGGAGCCGGGGGAGTGGCGCGGTCCGTCACTCCCGGGTATGTCCATGACACTCACGGGGTATCCGGCCAGCAGGCACCGCGCGGCATCTGACGAACGGGCGCCCCGCCGCCCCGAGCGGCAAGCACCCGACCGCATCGGAGCGGCATGCACCCGACCGCATTCGAGCGGCAGGCGCCCGCCGCCTGCGACCGGTCCAAGGCGCCGCACGCGACCGGACCACGGCGCCGTACGGCGACCAACGCGTCGCGCCGCCCGGCGACAGCCGCGCCGCGTCGCCCGGCGGTAGCCGCGTCGCCCGGCGACAGCCGTGCCGTACCGGGCCGCACGGCGACCGCCGCGCCGGCCGGTGGCCCGGTCGGCGCGCGACCGACTCCGTGGGGGCGACGGACCCGGATGGCCGAAAGCCGTCGGCCCGTCCGGTGTGACCCCCGCGGTAAGGAGGCCGGACGGTCCCCATTGGGGTGGGGACCGTCCGGCCTCACGCCCCGCACCGGACCGTAGGACCGGCTCAGGGGCTGCTCAGGGGCCTCACCGGGTCAACCCCAGCCCGGTGAGGCCCCGCACCCCCTGGCACGCAGTGCCGTGAGACGCGGCATCATGTGACGGGTATCACCGCTCAGGTGTGACCTCCGATTTAGAGCCCAAACGCCAGCGGGGATAACCTGCGAGACGGACATGCCGCGCGCTCGGACACCGTGTGCGCCTCCCTTGTGACAAGCGGACGTCACGTTGCCCTTCGCGGCACGCCCACGCATCCAACGAACCGCGAGATCACGATAGGGACGGAAGCGCGTGGACCTGTTCGAGTACCAGGCGAGGGACCTCTTCGCCAAGCACGATGTACCGGTGCTGGCCGGTGAAGTCATCGACACGCCTGAGGCGGCCCGCGCAGCCACTGAGCGCCTCGGTGGCAAGTCCGTCGTCAAGGCCCAGGTGAAGGTCGGCGGCCGCGGCAAGGCCGGTGGCGTCAAGCTCGCCGGCACCACCGACGAGGCGGTCGAGCACGCGACCAACATCCTCGGCATGGACATCAAGGGCCACACGGTCCACAAGGTCATGATCGCCGAGACGGCCCCGGAGATCCTGGAGGAGTACTACGTCTCCTTCCTCCTGGACCGTGCCAACCGCACCTTCCTCTCCATCGCGTCCGTCGAGGGCGGCATGGAGATCGAGGAGGTGGCGGCCACCCGCCCCGAGGCCGTCGCGAAGATCGACATCGACGCCATCGACGGTGTGGACGAGGCCAAGGCCCGCGAGATCGTCGAGGCCGCCAAGTTCCCGGCCGAGGTCGCCGACAAGGTCGTGAACGTCCTCGTCAAGCTGTGGGACGTCTTCGTCAAGGAGGACGCCCTCCTGGTCGAGGTCAACCCGCTGGCCAAGGTCGCCTCCGGTGAGGTCATCGCCCTCGACGGCAAGGTCTCCCTGGACGACAACGCCGAGTTCCGTCACCCGGACTTCGAGGCGCTCCACGACAAGGCCGCCGCCAACCCGCTCGAGGCGGCTGCCAAGGAGAAGAACCTCAACTACGTCAAGCTCGACGGCGAGGTCGGCATCATCGGCAACGGCGCGGGTCTCGTGATGAGCACCCTCGACGTCGTCGCGTACGCCGGTGAGAACCACAAGGGCGTCAAGCCCGCCAACTTCCTCGACATCGGTGGCGGCGCCTCCGCCGAGGTGATGGCGAACGGCCTGGAGATCATCCTGGGCGACCCGGACGTCAAGTCCGTCTTCGTCAACGTCTTCGGCGGCATCACCGCCTGCGACGCCGTCGCCAACGGCATCGTGCAGGCCCTGGAGCTCCTCGAGAGCAAGGGCGAAGAGGTCACCAAGCCGCTGGTCGTCCGCCTCGACGGCAACAACGCCGAGCTGGGCCGCCAGATCCTGGACGACCGCAACCACCCGCTCGTGCAGCGCGTGGACACCATGGACGGCGCGGCCGACAAGGCCGCCGAGCTGGCTGCTGCCGCGAAGTAAGGGACGAGGTCACAGAACACCATGGCTATCTTCCTCACCAAGGAATCCAAGGTCATCGTCCAGGGCATGACCGGCTCCGAGGGCCAGAAGCACACCAAGCGCATGCTGGCGTCGGGCACCAACATCGTCGGCGGTGTCAACCCGCGCAAGGCCGGCACCACGGTCGACTTCGACGGCACCGAGGTCCCGGTCTTCGGCTCCGTCAAGGAGGCCATCGACAAGACCGGCGCCGACGTCACGGTCATCTTCGTCCCGGAGAAGTTCACCAAGGACGCGGTCGTCGAGGCCATCGACGCCGAGATCCCGCTGGCCGTCGTGATCACCGAGGGCGTCGCCGTGCACGACACGGCGTCCTTCTGGGCGTACGCCGGCAAGAAGGGCAACAAGACCCGGATCATCGGCCCGAACTGCCCCGGCCTGATCACCCCGGGTCAGTCGAACGCCGGCATCATCCCGGCCGACATCACCAAGCCGGGCCGCATCGGCCTGGTCTCGAAGTCCGGCACGCTGACGTACCAGATGATGTACGAGCTGCGCGACATCGGCTTCTCCACCTGCGTCGGCATCGGCGGTGACCCGATCATCGGCACCACCCACATCGACGCCCTGAAGGCCTTCCAGGACGACCCCGACACCGACCTGATCGTCATGATTGGTGAGATCGGCGGCGACGCCGAGGAGCGGGCCGCGGCCTTCATCAAGGAGAACGTGACCAAGCCGGTCGTCGGCTACGTCGCGGGCTTCACCGCGCCCGAGGGCAAGACCATGGGCCACGCCGGCGCGATCGTGTCCGGCTCTTCTGGCACCGCACAGGCCAAGAAGGAGGCCCTCGAGGCCGCCGGCGTCAAGGTCGGCAAGACGCCGACCGAGACGGCCAAGCTGGCCCGCGAGATCCTGGCCGGCTGAGTCCCCGACTCACCGTGAGCAGGCCCGCCCCCTCGGCCGGGGGCGGGCCTGCCGGCGTTCACGCCCGCGGCGCCGGCGGGGGGCCGTGGCGCCCGACGGGACCGCAGCCGACCCAGGGGCGCGGGGAACTGCGCGACCGGCCCCCACGGACCCGCACCAGGAACACAACCCCCCGGCGCCTGAACCCGCACCCGGAAGACGACGGCCCCCCGCGGCGGAACCCGCACCCGGAAGACGACGCCCCCCGCAACGCGACCCGCACCCTCACCAGGCCGACGGTGCCAGCCGGGCAGGCCCGTTCTCGGCGGACCTCAGCTTCGCCCGCAGCTCCACCTCCGCCTCCGACAGCGGCCCCGGCGCGGCCTTGGGCGGCACCCCGCGTACCGCCTCTCCCGGCGGCACCGGCGGCTCGTACTGCGTGGGAGCCGAGCGGAGCGTGAGCGCCGTCGCCCCGATGATCGCGACCGTGAACGCGATCGCCGCCCGGGTCCAGAACCGCGCCCGGCGTTCGCCCCCGAAACGCACCTGCGTCGGCCGGGGAGGGCGCAGCCGCTCCGTCGTGGCCACCTCCGCCAGCCGCCGGTGCAGCACGTCCGGATCGCCCAGCTCCGGCAGTTTCGCGGCGATCGCCTCGCGCGCGTGGATCAGCCGGTACGCGGTCGCGGGTGTGCTCGCCTCCGTCTCCGCCGCCGTCTCGGGCAGCCCGAGCCCGACGCCGTCGTAGAGCATGAGGGTGCGCCGGTGCGGCGGGGGGAGCTTCAGGAGTACGTCCATCAGCGCGCGGTCGGCCGGGGCGGCCGGCGGTGGATCGGGGTGGCGGTAGCGGGGCCGGAACCGGTGCCACGGGGAGAGCGCGTACTCGTACACCGCCATGCGCACCCAGCCGGCCGGGTCCCGGTCCCGGGCCACCTCGGGCCAGCGCTCCCAGGCCCGCTGGAAGGCCCGCTCCACGGACTCCCGGGCCAGGTCACGCCGCCCGGTGAGCAGGTACGCCTGCCGGGCGAGCGCCGGCGCGCAGAAGGCGTACAACGCGTCGAAGGCCTGAGCGGGCGTCAGCGAGCCCTCCCCGCCGGCCGCGTCGACGGGTTCCGCCACCTCGGTGACCCCGCCCTGTTCCTGATGTCCCGTCACGGACCGGTGCCGCGCCTCCAGTGACGCCAGCAGGGTCACGTACGCCTCCCGCTCCGGGCCCCGGGGAGCCGTACGGCCGGACTCCCACGCGCGCACCGCACCCTTGGACACGCCCAGCCGCGCGGCGAGCTGAGCCTGCGTCAGCGAAGCGGCCTCCCGCAGGCGTCGGCGTTCCTTGGGCGGAGGGAGCGGGCTGGCAGGGCTCTGCGTCACCGGACACCCCTTCGTACGAAAAAGAACATAAACGTATATTGAGCGACACAACGGAGCTTCGCCTGTTACGCCGGGAAAGCGCGTGTCGTTGGGAGCATGGCGGTCGTGATCCAGATGACCGACCGCCGAACGCCGTTGCCGCGCCTGCTCCGCCGCAGGCGCCGTCGCTCGTCCGGGCTGGCCGCGAGCCTGCTGGGCGGCGTGGTCGCCGCCGGCCTGGGCCTCGGCTCGCTCGCCGTGCTCGTGATGTCGCTGTGGATCAGTTCGCCCTACCCGGACAGCGGGCCCGGCGGCGCCCTGCACATCGCGGCCGCCCTGTGGGTCCTCGGGCACGGCGCCGAACTCGTCCGCACCGACACCCTCACCGGCGTGCCCGCCCCCGTGGGGGTGACGCCGTTGCTGCTCATGGCCGTGCCCGTCTGGCTGGTGCACCGGGCGGCCCGCGACGCCGTCTACGGCCACGACGTCGTGGAGCCGGTCACCGGCCGCACCGCCTTCACCGGGGTCGTCCTCGGCTACCTCGGGGTCGCCGCGGCGGCGCTGCTGTACGTGTCCTCGCGCGGGGAACTGCGGCCGTCCTGGACCTGGCCGGGCCCCGCGATGCTGCCGCTCCTTGTTGTCACGGCGGCCGGCGCGGGGGTGTGGACGGCCCACGGGCATCCCCGCGGGCCCGTCGACAGCGTGCTGGTGCTGCTGCCGGGCCCGGTGCGACGGCTGCTGCTCGGCGTGGAGGGACGGGCCCGGCTGGGCGCCGCCGCGCGCGCCGCGTGCGCCGGTGCGGCGGTGCTGTTCGGGGGCGGGGCGCTGCTGGTGGCAGTGTCGCTGGTGTGGCACAGCGGGGCGGCCCGCGGATCGTTCCTGCAGCTGACCGAGGGCTGGTCGGGCCGGTTCGCGGTGCTGCTGCTGTGCCTGGTGCTGGTGCCGAACGCGGCGGTCTGGGCGGCGGCCTACGCCCTCGGTCCCGGTTTCAGCCTGTCCGTCGGGCACCTCACGAGTCCGCTCCACTCCGACCCGGCCCCGCTGCTGCCGCCGTTCCCGCTGCTGGCCGCGGTGCCCGCGGGCGGGCCCGGGACACCCCTCCACTGGGCCACGGCGGCGGTACCGCTGGCGGCCGGGGTGACGGTGGGCTGGTTCCTGGCGGTGGCGGCGACCGGCACCACCCGGGCCGCCCTGCCGGGCGGAGCGTGGTCGCCCGGCCGGACGGCCGGGGCCGCCGTCCTCGCCTCCGTCCTGTGCGGGGCGCTGCTGGCCGGGCTCGCGGCGCTGGCAGGTGGCCCGCTCGGGGTCGCCGCGCTCGCCCGCTTCGGCCCGGTGGGGTGGCAGGTGGGCGCGGCGGCCGTCCTGTGGATCACGGTCGCGGCGGTCCCGGTGGCCCTGGCCCGGCGCGCGTGGCGCGGCCGGTCGCGCAGGGCCGGCGCCGGTGGCGCGCGGACCGCCGCACCGGCGGCCGACCGCCCGAGGATCGGCCTCCCGCGCTCCGAGCCCGCTCCGGCACCGGTGTCGCCGCCGGCCGGGGAGGCCGGAACCCGGCGCTCCCGTAGCCGGCTGCCGTGGCGACGGCGCCCGGCCGGGCAGCAGCCCACCACGGGCCGCCGCACCGGGCACGCGGAGCCGGAGATCTACGACGCCGAGACCCCGAAGGACTCCTTCGCCCGGTACGACCGCGAGGACCCCGCGGACGACCCCTTCACGGCCTACGGCGTGGACCGGGCGACCGCGCTGCCCGGCCCGGCGTACGACGCCATCGCCCGCCTCGGCGGCAGGGCGGCCGGCACCGCGTCCCGCCCGGACGACGAGCCCGCGCCGCCGGGCGCGCCCACCGCAGCACGGGCGACACCCTCGGCGGACCGGCCCGCGGCGCCCTCGACCGGCCGGCCCGCGACACCCGCGGAACCACCTTCGGCGCCGACGGCACCGCCCACGGCCCCCACGGACTCGCCGACGGCCCCCACGGACTCGCCGACGGCCCCCACGGACTCGCTCACGGCACCTACGAAGCCGCCCACGGCACCTACGAAGCCGCCCACGGCCCCCACGAAGCCGCCGGCGGCTTCCAAGGAGCCGCCCACGGCACCCACTGATCCCTCCGCAGCGCCCGCGGACACACCCGCAGAGCCGCACCCGGCGTCACCGGCCCCGCCGACGCCCCCCGCCGAGTAGACCCGCTCCTCAGCCCTCGCCCAGGAACCCGCGCAGCTCCGACGGCAGCAGTTGCTTGCAGGACTGCTTCGCCTCGTTGGTCAGGGCGTCACCGGTGCACGTGTAGTAGTCGCGGTAGACGAGCTGGGAGGCGAAGCCGGCGGCGACCAGGGCCAGGGCGAGGGAGGCCGTGACGAGGCCGCTCACCGCGGCCGTGGTCTGCGGGCGGCCGGCGGCGTCGGAGGCGCCGGAACGGGCTCTGCCGCGCAGGCCGCTGATGCCCCAGTACAGGGCGAGCGCGCCGAGCAGCAGGGCCACGTAGGGCCAGCCGAAGAGGGCGAAGAAGAAGGCCCACATGCCGGCCAGCAGCGCGTACCGCGCCCGGCGCTGCACCGGGTTGCTGGGGTCCCAGCGCATGCCGGGGCCGTTCCCGTCACCGCCGCCGGCCGGCCTCTCGGGGCCGCCGCCGGGCCGCTCGCCGAAGCCGCCGGAGGAGCGGTCGGGCTGCCGGTCGCTCCACCGGCCCCAGGGCGAGCCGCCGCCCTGCCCGTCACCGCCGTGTCCGTCACCGCGGTGTCCGTCACCGCCGTGTCCGTTGCCGCCGTGGCCGCCCGCCGGGTGGCGCGGCTGCCAGGGACGGTCCGGGGTGCCCTCCGGCGGCGGCGCGAACGGGTTGTCGTCGTCGCGGTCCTTACCGCCGCGCCCCGGCCCGGAGCCGTCGGGCGCCTCGGGCGGTGAAGCCGGCCGCTCCCGCAGCAGCACGGTGCCACGCTCCCCTGTCTGGCCCGTGCGGGCCGGGTGCGGTGGGAACGTGAGGAGTCGCAGGCTGCGGTCCGGCATCAAGAGAGCGTCTTCCCCTAGGTGACTACGGCTGTCCGACGGTCGCCCGCGAAGCGCCCCCGCGCTGCTCCGGCAGGGGCTCCCACATGGGCTTCCACCTCGGAAACGCACCGCGCGTCCACCGCGTTCCCGAGTAGTTTCCTCCCAGACGCTACCCGCAGGCCGCGCCCCCGTCCCGTGGGGGCCTTCCGGTGTGCCGGTATCGTTGCTGGCGGTCGGCCGCTTCGTAGACTTCCCCGTATCCCGGGGCGCGAAGCATTCGTACGAACGAACAAGTGCGGATGGACGGGCGGCCGCGCACCGTCGCTCCCCCGAGAAAGGGCCCCACCGTGGCCGCCAACTCCGTGGCCAAGCGCCTCGTCGTGCTGGTCTCCGGCTCCGGCACCAACCTGCAGGCGCTGCTGGACGAGATCGCCGCCGTCGGGCCCGAGGCGTACGGAGCCGAGATCGTGGCCGTCGGCGCCGACCGTGACGGCATCGAGGGGCTCGCCCGCGCCGAGCGGGCCGGACTGCCGACCTTCGTCGTCAAGGTCAAGGACCACGCCACGCGCGAGGAGTGGGACGCCGCGCTCGCCGAGGCCGTCGCCGCGTACGAGCCCGACCTCGTCGTCTCCGCCGGGTTCATGAAGATCGTGGGCAAGGAGTTCCTTGCCCGTTTCGGCGGCCGGTTCGTCAACACCCACCCCGCCCTGCTCCCCAGTTTTCCCGGAGCCCACGGCGTGCGTGACGCGCTCGCGTACGGTGCCCGGGTCACCGGCTGCACCGTCCACTTCGTCGACGACGGCGTCGACACCGGGCCGATCATCGCGCAGGGCGTGGTGGAGATCCGGGACGAGGACGACGAGAGCGCACTGCACGAGCGCATCAAGGAAGTCGAGCGAAGGCTGCTCGTCGAGGTCGTGGGGCGTCTCGCCCGCAACGGCTATCGCATTGAGGGACGAAAGGTAGTTATCCAGTGACCGCCGAGAGCAACAAGCGGCCCCTTCGCCGGGCGCTCGTCAGCGTCTACGACAAGACCGGCCTGGAGGAGCTGGCCCGCGGGCTGCACGAGGCAGGCGTCGAGCTGGTCTCCACCGGCTCCACGGCCGGCCGGATCGCCGCCGCCGGCGTCCCCGTCACCAAGGTCGAGGAGCTGACCGGCTTCCCCGAGTGCCTGGACGGCCGGGTCAAGACCCTGCACCCGCGCGTGCACGCCGGCATCCTCGCCGACCTGCGCCTGGACAGCCACCGTGAGCAGCTCGCCGAGCTGGGCGTGGAGCCGTTCGACCTCGTCGTCGTCAACCTCTACCCGTTCCGCGAGACCGTCGCCTCGGGCGCCTCGGACGACGAGTGCGTGGAGCAGATCGACATCGGCGGCCCCTCGATGGTCCGCGCCGCCGCCAAGAACCACCCCTCCGTCGCGGTCGTCACCAGCCCGGCCTGCTACGGCGACGTCCTCGCCGCGGCCAAGGACGGCGGCTTCGACCTCGCCGCCCGCAAGCGCCTGGCCGCGGAAGCCTTCCGGCACACGGCGGAGTACGACATCGCCGTCTCCTCCTGGTTCGCCTCCTCCTACGCCCCCGCGGACGAGTCGCAGTTCCCCGACTTCATCGCCTCGTCCCTGGAGCGGGCGCACACCCTGCGCTACGGCGAGAACCCGCACCAGCCCGCCGCCCTGTACGTCTCCGGCGAGGGCGGTCTCGCGGCGGCCGAGCAGCTGCACGGCAAGGAGATGTCGTACAACAACTACACGGACACGGACGCCGCACGCCGTGCCGCGTACGACCACGCCGAGCCCTGCGTCGCGATCATCAAGCACGCCAACCCCTGCGGTATCGCGATCGGCGCGGACGTCGCCGAGGCGCACCGCAAGGCACACGCCTGCGACCCGGTGTCCGCGTACGGCGGTGTCATCGCCGTGAACCGGCCGGTCAGCAAGGAGATGGCCGAGCAGGTCGCGGAGATCTTCACCGAGGTCATCGTGGCCCCGGACTACGAGGAGGGCGCGCTGGAGGCCCTCACCAAGAAGAAGAACATCCGCGTGCTGCGGTGCGCCGACGGCCCGGCCCACCCGGTCGAGGTGAAGCCGATCGACGGCGGCGCCCTGCTCCAGGTCGCCGACCGGCTCCAGGCCGAGGGCGACGACCCGGCCAACTGGACGCTGGCGTCCGGCGAGGCGCTCTCCGCCGAGGAGCTCCAGCAGCTCGCCTTCGCGTGGAAGGCGTGCCGCGCGGTGAAGTCCAACGCGATCCTGCTCGCCAAGGACGGGGCCTCCGTCGGCGTCGGCATGGGGCAGGTCAACCGCGTCGACTCCTGCAAGCTCGCCGTCGAGCGGGCCGGCGAGGAGCGGGCCCGGGGTTCGTTCGCGGCCTCGGACGCGTTCTTCCCGTTCCCGGACGGACCGCAGATCCTGATCGACGCCGGGGTGCGGGCCATCGTCCAGCCCGGCGGCTCCATCCGCGACGAGCAGGTCGTGGAGGCGGCGAAGAAGGCCGGCGTGACGATGTACTTCACGGGCACGCGCCACTTCTTCCACTGACAGCACCGCGCTCCTGAAGACGGCCTGACGGACCGTCAGGGACAGGTCGACGGCCTCCGGCCCTCCCCCGAGGGGACCGGAGGCCGTCCGCCCTGGTGGATCAGCAGGGGCGCAGCGACCAGATCGGGTCCCAGGTGGCGGTGCCCGCCTGGTAGGCCGTCGAGGTCCAGCGGACGCTGCCGTCCTGGTTGAAGAACCTGGCGACCGTGCCCGGGGTCTGGTTGTTGGTGAACGGGCCGTCGCCGGTCCAGTTGGTGACGTTCCAGGTCTGGCACTTGTAGAAGTCGAACTTGGTGCCCCGGACCACCATGCACAGGTGGCCGTAGCCGCAGTCCAGGTCCTTCGTCGCGGCCCTGCCCTTCGGCGCGGCGGTGACGGTCAGGCCGTCGTAACGGACCTGGTCGGCGGTGACCTTCAGCGGCTTCGGGTGCCCGGCGAGCACCTGGTCGGCCCTCTGCTGGAGGGAGGTCACCCGGGTGCCGGCGGGGTCGGCGGCGGTGGCCGCCGCCGAGGAGCCGGCGACGAGTGCGGTGGCCGCGACGAGCAGCGCGGCGGGCTTGACGAGGTTCATGTGCCTTCCCCCTGGGAGACGAACGGTGTGGTCGCTCCGCCGGTGGCGGAGTGGTCCCACCGTCGCAGCGGCCGTCGCGCACCGGTACCTCACACCTCTCAGGGTCACGGATTGCCGGGCGGCGTGTACTCCTTGAGGTAGTGCGTGACGCGGTCGGCGTAGGCGCGGATCGCGGGGGGAACGCCGCCGGCCGCGTTCACCTTCTTGTACGACGTCCGGTACGCGGCGGCGAGCAGCACGCGCCGGTCGCCGTGCAGGCCGGTGGCGTTCAGCAGCGGTTCCAGGTAGCAGAGGTAGCGGGCCACGGCGGGGATCGACTGGGCGGGGGAGAAGGGCGGCCTGGGAATCGCCGTGGCGGGTACGCCGTCGGCCCGGATCCACCAGCGCAGCAGGCTCGGCGTCCAGCGGGCGATGCCGTACTCGCCCTCGCGGCCGGCGTGCGGGTCGGAGAGGTCCGGGTCGAAGTCGCTCTCCGCCTTCAGCAGCGCGGCGATCAGCGCCGGGGTCACCTCCGGCTGGACGCAGTCGTGCGCCGAGTCGACGATCAGCCGGCGGTAGCCGACGGGTACGCCCCGGTCGGTGCGGAGTTCGGCGGCCCCGTACACGGCGGGCGCGGCGGGGCTCTTGGCGTCGCCGGAGCCGGCCGCCCAGTCGCTGACGCCGTACCCCAGCGCCGCGACGGCCAGCGTGGCCACGACGGCCCCCGTGACCGTCGTACGGCGGGAGCGGCGGCGCAGCCGGGGGAGCCGGCGGGGGCGTGCGGCGCCGGCCGCGGCGCTCACCCGGCGCAGCAGTTCCTCGCCGGTGACGCGCTCGGCGTGGGTGCGGGCCAGGCAGTCGCGCACGATGTCCCGCCACGCGTCGGGCAGTTCCGGGGCGAGACGCAGCGCGTCGGTGCCGCGGGCGTAGGCGACGGCCGCGTCGCGGCGGGCGGTCGGGGTGCCGCCGGGCAGCGGGAGCGAGCCGGTGAGGACGAGGTGGGCGAGGACGCCGAAGGCCCAGATGTCGGCGGACGGGCGGATGCGGCGGCCGCGCTCACCGATCTCCGTCCACAGCAGTTCGGGCGGGGTGTAGTCGGGTGTGGAGAACGCCGGGGTGTAGGCGTGGGTGCCCTCCAGTTCGGCCGCCATGTTGAAGTCGGCGAGGCGGACCGTGCCGTCCTTCATCAGCAGCACGTTGGCCGGTTTCAGATCGCCGTGCACCCAGCCCGCCGTGTGCAGTTGACGCAGCCCCTCGCAGATCTGGGCGAGCAGCGCGGGACCGGCGGCGGGGCGCGGGGAGGCGGTGAGCAGCGCCGCCAGGGAGCCCTCGGCCTTCTCCAGCACCAGCACGGTCGCGCCGTCCAGCTCCGGCCGGCCCGGGTCGTCGACGGTGAGGGTCTCGTACAGCCGGATCAGCCGCGGGTGGCGCAGCCTGCGGTGCAGGGCGACCTCGCGCTCCACGAGGTCGCGCAGGTGCGACAGGCGGCGCGGGGTGTTCGTGCCGGTCGGCAGGAACTTCAGCGCCGCCGTGCGGGGCAGGACGCCGTCACCGGACTCGCCGGTGCGCCGGGCCTCGTAGACGCTGCCGAAGGCACCGGTGGCGAGGGGCGCGCGGACCTCCCACGGTCCGACCCGGTAGCCCGGGGGCACCGGCACGGCGAACGGCTCGCCGGAAGCCTTCACCGAGGTGATCCGGAGGGCGCGCTCGCGCGCAGGACCACCAGGTCGTCCTCGCGGACCAGGTCGAAGCGGAGCGCCAGCGAGACCAGGGACTCCTTCTTGCCGTTCAGCCGGGGACCGCTGTCGGCGGTGTCCGGGCCGGGCTTGAGGCGCAGCTTCACGGCGAGGTAGTCGATGTTCCACTGCACGGTGGTGCGGGAGACCGCCGGCCAGGACGGGCGCAGCCGCTCCACGACCTGCTCGACGGTGGGCGGCGGGGCGTGCGGCGCGCCGCGCAGGCGCGGCTCGCACAGGGCGGCCAGGACCGCGAAGTAGCGCTTGGTGCGGTCCAGGGAGAAGGCGGGCGCGGTGGTGTCGCCGTCGCCGCAGCCGTCGGGACGGAGGTAGTCGTGGCGCGGCGCCCACACCTCGACCGGCAGCAGGTCGCCGGCCGCGGGCAGCACGATCCGCGCGAACTCGAAGGGGATCGGGGCGTCCAGCCGGCCCGGCCCGACCTTCACGTGCTCGCCGGCGCCCTCCGGGTTCTCGACGACGTACGTCTGGTCCCGGCTCAGGTTGCTCAGTATCCAGAACGCGCCCTGCGCGGCGATCTCCCCGGCCCTGCGGGAGACCCCCTCGTGCGGGATGCGCAGGCGGTTGGCGTGCGCGGACCTGCCGAACGTGAGCCGCTCACCGGGGGCGAGACGGATCTGTCCGGCGCTGCTTCGCTCGTCCTCCGTGGTCGGCGGAGGTACCACGATGATGCTGTACAAGGTGCGTCTCCCCGTGCCTGACAGCTCGCGGTGCCAGCGTAGGGCGAACGCACCAGGGCCGTGTCCCCCTCGAACGGGTGAGACACGGCCCTCGGATGTGATTGGCGCGAACCGTACGGTCCGCTTCGCGTCAGTAACGCGGGCGGTTGAACCACGTGGTCGCCGCGCTGTTGACCATGGAGGCCAGGATGATGCCGGCGATCGCGAGCGAGATCAGGCCGCCGAACGTCGCCGAGCCGCCCCCGCCGTTGACGAGGTTGACGAGACCGCCGAGGATCATCAGCGCCGAGTAGACGATGGTGGTGATGCGGATGCCGCTGCCGCCGTTCTTGAACTTCACGCCCAGGAAGATCGACAGCGCGCCCAGCGCCAGGAACAGGGCGGCGATCAGGAAGCCGAGCCCGGCCAGGCCGCCCGTGTCGTCACCGGTGCCGACACCGTTGGAGACGTCCTGGACGGCGCCGACGGCGACGCCGGCGATCAGGCCGACCAGGATCTGGAAGCCGGCCAGGATGAACAGCAGCACCCGGGCCGTCTTCATCAGGCCCGGCATCTCCATCGGCATGGCGTTGCCGGCCGGGTAACCGGGGTACCCCTGCTGCTGCGGGTAGCCGTAGGCCTGCTGCGGCGGGACGCCGGGCTGCTGCGGGTAGCCGTAGCCCGGAGCGGCCGGCGGCTGCTGGGGCGGTGGCCCGTAGGGGTTGTTCGGGTCGCCGAAACTCATGGCGCGGTCCTTCCTCCGTTATGCCGAGTGCGGGGACGCGCGGCAACGCTCGGAGGAAGTTCTACAGATGCGGTTCGTCCCCCCGGTACTGCCCGCGGCACTGTGCCCCTCATCGTTCTTTAGATCCCCGTTACTTGTCCAGCCGGAGGGCACAGACGTTGTGCAAGTGCAACATCGTCGATCAAGACCGGTGAACGGCGGGACGGGTGATGCGCGCACCCGGATTGGAACCGGGGGGCGGTCATCCGGGAGGATGGGGTCATGACCGCCCAGATTCTCGATGGCAAGGCCACCGCAGCCGCGATCAAGTCCGATCTGACCGCCCGCGTGGCGGCGCTGAAGGAGAAGGGCGTCACGCCCGGTCTCGGCACCATCCTCGTCGGGGAGGACCCCGGCAGCCGCAAGTACGTCGCCGGCAAGCACCGCGACTGCGCGGAGGTCGGCATCGCCTCCATCCAGCGCGAACTGCCCGCCACCGCCTCGCAGGAGGAGATCGAGGCGGTCGTGCGCGAGCTGAACGACGACCCCACGTGCACCGGTTACATCGTGCAGCTCCCGCTGCCCAAGGGCATCGACGAGAACCGCATCCTGGAGCTGATGGACCCGGCCAAGGACGCCGACGGCCTGCACCCGATGAACCTCGGCCGCCTCGTCCTGAACGAGCCGGCCCCGCTGCCCTGCACGCCCAACGGCATCCTCACCCTGCTGCGCCGCTACGGCGTCGAGCTGAAGGGCGCGGAGGTCGTGGTCGTCGGCCGCGGTGTCACCATCGGCCGTCCGATGCCGCTGCTGCTGACGCGGCGCAGCGAGAACGCCACGGTGACGCAGTGCCACACCGGCACCCGTGACCTGTCCGCCCACCTCAAGCGGGCCGATATCGTCATCGCCGCGGCCGGCTCCGCCCATCTGATCCGGCCCGAGGACATCAAGCCGGGCGCGGCCGTCCTCGACGTCGGCGTCTCCCGCAACGCCGAAGGCCGGATCGTCGGCGACGTCCACCCCGGCGTCGCCGAGGTGGCCGGCTTCATCTCCCCGAACCCGGGTGGCGTCGGCCCCATGACCCGTGCCCAGCTGCTCGTCAACGTGGTCGAGGCGGCGGAGCGCAGTGCCGGCTGACGACTCGGACGACCTCCAGGTACGGGACGCGGTCAGCGCGCCCGACGCCGACGGGCGGCCGCGGCGCGCCACGCGCCGCTTCCCGCTGTTCACGCGGGACACCGCGCGCCCCGAGGGCGGCGGCCGGGCCGCGGGCGGTGACGCCCCGGCGCCGGCCCGGCAGTGGCCGATGCTGGCGGTGCTCGGGCTGGTCGCGGTGGGCCTGCTGGTGACGGCGCTGGGCGCGTTCCGGGTCGGCACGCTGCTGATCGGTGCCGCGCTGCTCGGCGGGGCGGTGCTGCGCTGGGTCCTGCCGGGCGTGGGCATGCTCGCCGTCCGCTCCCGCTTCACGGACATCGTCACCTACGGCGTGCTGGGCCTGGCCATCGTGCTGCTGGCGCTGATGGCGCAGCCGCACCCATGGCTGAAGATCCCGTTCCTGAAGGACACCCTCCACTTCACGGTGAGCAGCAGCTGAGCCACCCACCGCCGCCGTCGGCGCGCTCGCCACGGACACCCCCGCCGTCCCGGCCCACGGCGGAAGCCCCGCGCCTGCATCCGTCACGCGCCGACCGGGGCCGACCGGGCCGGTCGAGCCGACCGGACCGGCCGAGCCCGGCCGCTCGGCGGTGCCCCGTCCGCCTGGGCGCGATGCCCCCGGCGGACGTCCGGCGCCTGCCACCGACCGGGCTGGCCAAGGCCGGGCCTTCGGCGGGGGCCGATCCGGCCGATCCGGCCGATCCGGCCGGCCGGGCCCGGCCGCTCGGCGGTGCCCCCGCCCGCCCCGGGCGCCGTGCCCCCGGCGGATGTACGGCGGCCACCACCGGTCGGGCTGACCAAGGCCGGGCCTTCGGCGGGGGCCGATCCGGCCGATCCCCCGGCCGAGCCCGGTCGCTCGGCGGTGCCCCGTCCGGCCCGGGCGCTGCACCCCCGGCAGACGTCCGGCGCTCGCCACCAACGGGGCCGACCCGGACCGACCGAGCTGACCCGGCTGACCGGGCCAACCCGGGCCGACCGGTCCGGTCAAGCCGACCGGACCGACCAGGCCCGGCCGCTCGGCGGTGCCCAGCCCGCCCCGGGCGCCGCGCCCCCCGGCGGACGCCACCGGCCGGGCCGACCCGGACCGACCGAGTCGACCCGGACTGACCCGGCCGGCCGCTCGGCGGTGTCCCGCCCGGCCCCGGCCGCTGCACCCCCGGCGGACGTCCGGCGCCGCCACCGACCGGGCCAAACATGGCCGGCCCCCGGTGGCGAGCCCAGCCGGCCACCTCTTCGCCGCGAGGTGAACTCCGGCGGCGACGACAGTGCGGGAACGCCGGTCCTGTTTGCCGGCCGTGCGGGCCGCGCTCTGGAATCCCGGGGTGGGACCCGGAACCTCGGGCCGCGCCCTGGAGACCCCGGGGCGGGCCCCGTAACCTCGGGCCGCGCCCCGGAAGCCCGGGCCGTGCCCTGGAACCCCGGGGCGGGCCCCTCGTCGGCCGGTGCCGTCGCTACAACCGCCGTGGTACGTCCGGCGTTTGACTCGTCCTGTCGGTGGCGGAGCTACGCTGCGGCGATGCGTCTGAGCATGCCCGTGCCCCGCACGTATGTCGTGGACCCGCTGATCGCGCTCGGCATGCTCGCGGTGGCCGTGCTGCTGGGGCGGGAGTCGGTGGCGCAGGGGTGGCCGGAACTCGATGCCCGGGCCCTGGTGCTGGTCGCGCTCGCCCACCTGCCGGTCGCGCTGCGCGGCCGCCGGCCGGTCGTGGTGTTCGCGGCCGTGCTGCTGGCCGCGCTCGCCTACGTCAGCCTCGGCTACTGGCCGGTGGTGTGCACCTTCGGCCCCATGCTCGCCCTGTACACGGTGGCGTCGGCGCGCCCCGCCCGCGTCGCCGTCGGCTGCGCGGTCTGCCTGGCCGCGCTGTGGGTCTACGCCGGTGCGGTCACCGACGGCTCCGCCATGGGCTCGGTGGTGGGGCAGGCCCTGCTGTACACCTCGGTGCTGGTGTGGTTCGGCACGCTGGCGCGGCGCTCCGCCGAGCTGACCCGGCGGCTGCGCGCCGAGCAGGCCGAGCGGGCCCGGCGGGCGGTGGCCGAGGAACGCAGGCGGATAGCGCGGGAGTTGCACGACGTGGTCGCCCACCACATGTCGGTGATCTCGGTGCAGGCGGGACTCGCCCGGTTCGTCCTCGACGCCGACCCGGCGACGGCCCGCTCCGCGCTCGGCACCATCGCCGGCACCAGCACGGAGGCACTGGAGGAGCTGCGCCGCATGCTGCACGTGCTGCGCGAGGAGGACCCCGGGGCCCCCGAGCGGGCCGCCATCCCGACGCTGGCCCGGGTCGGTGACCTGGTGGAACGCATCCGCGCCGGCGGCGTCCCGGTGGAGCTCACCGTCGAGGGCACCGCCCGGCCCCTGCCGCCCGGTGTGGAGCTGTGCGCGTACCGCGTGGTGCAGGAGGCCCTGACGAACGTCCTCAAACACGCCCGGCACGCCCACGCGCGCGTGGAACTGCGCTACGGCCGGCACGAGCTGACGGTCACCGTGACCGACGACGGCCGGGGGGCGGTTTCGGACGATGTCCCGGCCGGGGCGGGGCACGGCTTGATCGGCATGCGCGAACGGGCCAAGCTCTACGGCGGGACGATCAGCGTCGGCCCGCGCGCCGAGGGCGGCTTCCGGGTCAGGCTGACCCTGCCCGCGTCGCACCGCACCAGCTGAGCCACGTCGGGGGGACGGCGGACGGATGACCAGAGTGCTCGTCGTCGACGACCAGTTCCTCATCCGGGCCGGCCTCGTGGGCCTCCTCGACGCGGCGCCCGGATTCGAGGTGTCCGGCGAGGCGGACGACGGCGCGGAGGCGGTGCGACTGGCCGCCGAGACGCGCCCCGACGTGGTCCTGATGGACATCCGCATGCCCGGCATGAACGGCATCGAGGCCACGACCCGCATCCTCGCCGAGGCCGCCGACCCCGTCCCGCGCGTCCTGATCCTGACCACGTTCGACCTCGACGAGTACGTCTACGGCGCGCTGCGCGCGGGCGCGTCGGGCTTCCTGCTGAAGGACTCCGGTCCCGAGCGGCTGCTGGCGGCGGTCCGGGCCGTGGAGGGCGGCGACGCGCTGTTCGCGCCGAGCGTCACCCGCCGCCTGGTCGAGGCATTCGCCCGGCACCGCGATCCCGAGGGGCGGGCCGACGCCCCACCGGACCTGGCCGCGCTGACCTCTCGGGAACGAGAGGTCCTCACGCTGACCGCCCGCGGCCTGTCCAACCTGGAGATCGCCGACCGCCTCTACATCAGCGAGGCCACGGTCAAGACCCACCTCAACCGCACGATGTCCAAGCTGGACCTGGACAGCCGCGCCCAGGCGGTGGTCCTGGCGTACGAGACGGGCCTCGTCGTCCCCGGCCGCTGAGACCGCCGTCGGACACGGGCCTCGTCGTCCCCGGCCGCTGAGACCACCGCGGGACACGCGCCTCGTCGTCACGGCTGCTGAACCGCCGTACGACACACGCCTTGTCGCCCCCGGCTGCTGAGACCGCCGTACGGGACGGCGGCGGACCGTCCTCTCCCCCGAGCGGGGACGGGCCGCCGCCGGGAGCAACGTTTTCGCACCGTGCGGGGGCTGTTCAACGCCTGTCAGCGCGCTGTGCCACGGAAGTGACCATTCCGCTACGGTGTCCTGAACCTGCCACACCCAGGGAACCGTTTCCGCGCCCGCTGTCGTCACCCGACCCGACCGGGTAGGGACGAGGGCGTGCGCGCGGAGGTGGCGATGAGCGGCTGGCGGCCGCTGCCGGACGGGCTGCCGCCGGAGGTACGGCACTTCGTGGCGCAGCTCAGGGAGCTGAAGGACGCGACCGGGCTCAGCCTGGCCGCGCTCGGCGCCCGCACCGCCTACAGCAAGTCCTCCTGGCAGCGTTACCTCAACGCCGTACAGCCGCCTCCCCGGCAGGCCGTCACCGCGCTGTGCCGGGTCGCCGGACTCTCCGCGGAGGAGGCCGAACGGGTCGCGGTGCGCCGGGAGGTGGCCGTCGAGGTCTGGCCGCGCCCCGAGCCCGCCGCCACCGCGGACGGCGAGCCCTACCGCGACGATCCGACCGTGCCGTGGTGGGAACGGCTCGAGGAGCCGGCCCCGCCCCGTCCCGCCGGGCGGCGGCTGCTGCTCGTCGCCGTCCTGCTGCTGTGCGCCCTGCTCCTGCTCGGCGCCGTCGGGATGCTCCTCGCCGCGTGAGGTGAGTGAGGGGTGTCGCGACACCCCTGGGACGGGTGAGGTCTCGCCTGTGTCCCCGTTGTGTCGATGTGTTGACACGTTCCGGGATGTCCCGAGAAGCACCCGGACGACGGCGCTACCGTGGCCGCCCGGGACGCTCCACGACGTCCCACTGGACTGCGCGCGGCCGGCGTGCGACGGTGCACGCCCCGCTGCCGCACGCTCCCGTGCGCCCCCGTCCCGGGAACTGAGATCCTGGGTGGGCGCATCCCTGTGGGTAGCCAGAACGGGCACCGCGGCACAGGGCGCACGGCGCGGGGGAACGACAAGCACGTCATGGGGGGAAGAGGGGGAAGCAATGCCTCGTTGGAGGGCCTTGCCGGACGATCTCGATCCGCAGATCAAGGAGTTCGCGGAGCAGCTGCGGCGGCTCGTGGACCGCAGCGGCCTGGGAATCGCGGCGCTGGCCGACCGCACGGGCTACAGCAAGACGTCCTGGGAGCGGTACCTGGGCGGCCGGCTCCTCGCGCCCAAGGGCGCGATCGTCGCGCTGGCCGAGGTCACCGGCACCAACCCCGTCCACCTGACCACGTTGTGGGAGCTGGCCGAGCGCGCCTGGAGCCGTTCGGAGATGCGCCACGACATGACCATGGAGGCCATCCGGATCTCGCAGGCGCGCGCCGCCCTCGGTGACCTCGCGGCACCGGAGGCCGGTGAGCGCGGCGGGCGGACGGCCCGCAAGGGCGGCAGTGCCACCGCCACTCCGGTCGCCGGGCCCGCGGGCGTGTCCCCGACGGTGCCGCAGCAGCCGACGGCGCCCGACGCCGACGCCCGCGAGAGCGCGCCGCAGAACTCGTGGGGGATGGCCGGTTACCGGGGCCCGTCCCCCGTCGGTGGCCGCCCCGGCGCCGGGACGCCCGCCGCCGGGGCCGTCCAGGGCGCGGGCCCGGGTGCGGGTCCCGGTGGGGGCCGGCGCGCCGGACGGCCGCCCGGCGGCGCGCCCACGGGGCCGCGGCGGCCCGCGAAGAACACCGGCAAGCAGCGGCTGACGATGTTCCTCGCCGGACTCGTCGGCGTACTGGTCGTCATAGCGGCGGTGTTCTTCTTCACCGAACGCGGCGACGGCACCAAGAACGAGGGCAAGGACGCCTCCCCCTCACCGACCGCCACCGTCCCCGTGAACCTGCCGCCCGGCGTCAAGTGCAGCGGCGCGAGCTGCACCGGCAAGGACGCCGAGGCGATGGGGTGCAGCGGCAACCTGGTGACCACCGCGAGCACCGCGACCGTCGGCGCCACCGTCGTCGAGGTGCGCTACAGCAAGACGTGCGGCGCGGCCTGGGGCCGCATCACCCGGGCCGGGCAGGGCGACACGGTCCGGGTCAGCGCCGGCGGGGCCACCCAGGAAGGGTCCATCACGGCCACCGGGGACGCCATCGCGTACACCCCGATGGTGGCCGTCAAGGACGCGGGCGAGGCCACGGCCTGCGCGACGCTGGCGACTGGGAAGCAGGGGTGCACGCAGTAGGCGTCCGGCAGAAGCACACGCGTTGACGCGGCCGGCGGACGCGTACGCATGGAGGCGGCCGGCGGACGCATACGCATGGAGGCGGCCGGCAGGGACGCGCGCAGCGGGCGGGCAGAACCGGGCGGGGCTCGCGGCGGGCGGCCCGAACAGGCGCACGGGACAAGCGGTCGGAACGCGTGCACGAAGTGAAGAAAACAGGGATATCGGCGCGCGGGCGCATGGCTCCGGCCGGCGCGGGCAGGCGAACGGTATCCCCCCACGGGAGTCCGGAAACGGTACCCCCACCGGCGGCCGCCTGGTCATTCCTCTCCCGGACCGGCGGCCGCCCCCCTTTCCCCGCCGCTTTCGCCCCCGATGTGCCACTCTGTGGGGTGGGCCACACGGACCCGGACGTCCGGCCTGCCGGATGCGCGATAGCCTGACCGCTGGATCTCTCTTGATACCAAGAGATCGATCATCCGCCCGGGGCAGTGACGCCCCACCGCCAGCTGTCATACGGAGAACGCCATGACCCGCACTCCCGTGAACGTCACCGTCACCGGCGCGGCCGGCCAGATCGGTTACGCCCTGCTCTTCCGCATCGCCTCCGGCCAGCTGCTCGGCGCGGACGTGCCGGTCAAGCTGCGTCTGCTGGAGATCACCCCGGCGCTGAAGGCCGCCGAGGGCACGGCCATGGAGCTGGACGACTGCGCGTTCCCGCTGCTGCAGGGCATCGACATCACCGACGACCCGAACGTCGCCTTCGACGGCACCAACGTCGCCCTCCTCGTCGGCGCCCGCCCGCGCACCAAGGGCATGGAGCGCGGCGACCTGCTGGAGGCCAACGGCGGCATCTTCAAGCCGCAGGGCCAGGCCATCAACGCCCACGCCGCGGACGACGTCAAGGTCCTGGTCGTCGGCAACCCGGCGAACACCAACGCGCTCATCGCGCAGGCCGCCGCCCCGGACGTACCGGCCGAGCGCTTCACCGCGATGACCCGTCTGGACCACAACCGCGCGCTGACCCAGCTCGCGAAGAAGACCGGCACCACGGTCGCGGACATCAAGCGCCTGACCATCTGGGGCAACCACTCCGCCACCCAGTACCCGGACATCTTCCACGCCACGGTCGCCGGCAAGAACGCCGCCGAGGTCGTGAACGACGAGAAGTGGCTGGCCGAGGACTTCATCCCGACCGTCGCCAAGCGCGGCGCCGCCATCATCGAGGCCCGCGGCGCCTCCTCCGCGGCCTCCGCCGCCAACGCCGCCATCGACCACGTCTACTCCTGGGTCAACGGCACCGCCGAGGGCGACTGGGTCTCCATGGGCATCCCGTCGGACGGCTCCTACGGCGTCCCGGAGGGCCTGATCTCCTCCTTCCCGGTCACCTGCAAGGACGGCAAGTACGAGATCGTGCAGGGCCTGGAGATCAACGAGTTCTCCCGCGCCCGTATCGACGCCTCCGTCCAGGAGCTGGTGGAGGAGCGCGAGGCGGTCCGCGGTCTCGGCCTGATCTGAGTCCGCTCCGCTCGAGTGGATCTTCGGCGGCCGGTGCGCTATCGTTGATCACACACCGGCCGCCGGGAAACCGGCACCAGGCTGTGCGTTGGTGGTCCAAGGAAAGACGCCCCGCTTCCTGCGGGGAGATGCAGGTGCAAGGCCTGCCCGGCGCTCCAGTGAACGAGGCCCGTCCCGCGATACGCGGGGCGGGCCTCGTCGTTTGTCGTGTTCAGGCAGCCGGCTTCCTCGTGGGCGCCGGTGCCGGGGCGACAGCCGGACGGGAGGGGGCGCTGGAGCGGGCGCCGGTGGCACGGCCGGAGCCGCACAGGCCCGTGACCACGATCGCCGTTGCGACCAGTACGGTCAGGCCGACCGTGCGCAGGGCCGGGCCCATGCCGGTGGCGAACCCGGTGTGGCCTGCCAGCGTCGTGCCGGCCACGGCGACGCCGAGGGCCGCGCCGATCTCGCGGGCCGCGGTGCCGAGGCCGGAGCCCAGCCCCGCCTGATGCGGCGGGAGGGAGACGACCACGCCAAGGGTGAGCGCGGGCATGGCCAGCCCCATCCCGGCCGAGATGACCAGCAGCCAGCATGCCCACAGGGGGTAGGGCGTGGCCGCGTCCGCCGTGGACGCCGCCACCAGACCCAGCCCGATCAGCGCCAGACCGCTGCCGACGACGGGGCGGGGGCGCGCCGACCAGCGGGCCGCGAACTTCGGGACGAGGGCCATGCCGACGATCAGCGGAACGATCGCCACGCCCGTCACGGCCGGCGCGAACCCCTTCACCTCCTGCAGATACTGCGAGTTGACGTAGAACAGCGCGAACAGGCCGAAGAAGCCGGTCGCCAGGCCCAGGGTCGTCGCCCGCAGCGGGCCGGAGCGGAACACCCGCGGGTCGAACAGCGGAGCCCGGGAACGCAGGGCGTGGGCGGTGAAGAGGGCCGTCAGGAGAAGGCCCGCGCCGAACGCCGACAGGATGCGTGGCGAGGTCCAGCCGTGACCGGGGCCCTCGATGATGCCGAAGAGCACGGCGACCAGACCGGCGGTGAGCAGCAGCGTTCCCATCGGGTCCGGGCTGCCGGCCGTGGCGCGGGCCGTGCGCGGGGTGGTGAGCGACACCGCAGCGGCGAGCAGGGCCGCCAGCGGCACCATCGCCCAGAACAGGGCCCGCCAGGACAGGAACTGGCCGACCAGCCCACCGCCCAGATTGCCCGCCAGGCCGCCCAGTCCGATGGCCAGGGTCCAGGACGCCATGGCCTGGGCGCGGCGCTCGGGACCCGCCAGATGGACCAGGATCGACATCGTCGCCGGGGTGATCAGCGCGGCCCCGGCGCCGGACACCCCCCGGCCGGCGATCAGCAGTGCCGGGGTGGACGCCAGCGCACTGGTCGCGGCGCCGGCGGCGAACAGGCCCAGCCCGGCGAGCAGGGCGCCCTTGCGGCCGTGCCGGTCACCCAGCGCGCCCGCCGGAATGAGCAGACCGGCGAAGACGATGACGTAGGCGTCGACCGTCCACAGGATTTCGGTGTGCGAGGGATGCAGGGCCGACGAACCCAGTTGCGGTATCAGGAGGTTGATGGCGGCGACCATGCTCTGCGCGATCAGCACGCAGGCGCACACGGTCAGCAGGGTCGAGCGTTTCAGGGCGTGCGCGGGCACGGCTCCTCCGGGAGCTGGAAGACGAGTGGGATCTCCCGTCACCGTAGGCTCGGAGCTGACCTGCACTCCAGTGCAACCTTTGCAAGGAATGGATGCACGTGACGCAATCCGGGATCGACCTCAATCTGCTGCTCGCCCTCGACGTGCTGCTGGAGGAGCAGAGCGTCCAGGGCGCCGCCCGCCGGCTGCACCTGTCCGAACCCGCGATGAGCCGCACGCTCGGCCGCATCCGCAAGGCGCTCGGCGACCCGGTCCTGGTACGGGCCGGGCGCCGTATGGTGCCGACGCCGCGCGCCCTCGCCGTGCGCGCCGAGGTGAACGCCGTCGTGGAGCGGGCGCGGGCGCTGTTCGCGCCGGCCGCGGACGCCGACCTGCGGACCATCAGCCGTACGTTGACCATCCTGTGCCACGACACTCTGCCCGCCGCCCAGGGCGCCGCCCTCTTCGCCCGCGCGGCGAGGGAGGCGCCCGGTATCCGGCTGCGCTTCCTCAGCGAGAGTCATGTGGACGCGCCGGTCCTGCGCGAGGGCACCGCCGACCTGGAGGTCGGGGTGGTCGACTCCACCGCGCCCGAGGTGCACGTGGAGGTCGTGCGCGAGGACCGGATGCTGGGTGTCGTACGGGCCGGGCATCCGCTGCTGAGAGGGGAGTTGACGGCGGAGCGGTTCGCGGGGGCCGATCATCTGATCGTCTCCCGGCGCGGAAAGCTGCATGGTCCCATCGACACCGCTCTCGCCGAACTCGGCCTGCGGCGCCGGGTGACGGGCACCGTCGGCACCTTCCCGTCCTCGCTGTTCGTGCTCCGGGAGACGGACCTGGTGGGCCTGATCAGCTCCTGGGGGATGCCCCTGGCCGACACCCTGGGGCTGGTGTCCTTCGAGATCCCGCTGCCCCTGCCGCCGCTGCCGTTGGGCCTGGCCTGGCACCCCCGCCACGACGCGGACCCGGCGCACGCCTGGCTCCGGGCGACGGTACGCGACCTGCTGTTCGGCTGAATCAGCCGTCGCGGCACGGGGGCCGGGCCGGTGCGCCGCCGTCCGTCAGCCGCTTCTCGAACCAGTGCCCGGCGTACATGTGCTCCGAGTACGCCGGGATCTCCCGGTAGCCGCCGGCCCGGTACATCGCCTGCGCCTCGCCGAGCACGACGGGCGTGTCCAGCCGTACGACGGCACAGCCGCGGCGCAGTGCGGGGTGTCTGCGGACAGCGGTGGCCGGTTCACGGGGGGACCCCGACTGGTCTCAGGCGAGGTCCAGGGTGACGCGCAGGGCGGCGGAAAACGGCCCGGCTCTTGGTGGCGAGCTGTACCCGCCACGCCTGGCCGCGGGCGAGGGGCGTCACGCGACATCCTCACCGAAGACGTCGGCCAGTTCCTCGGTGTCGTTCGCCGCGCGCTCGCGCCAGGCCCGCACCGCGGGGGCGGCGTCGCGCAGCTGCTGCGCCCGCAGAGCCCGCTCGACGTAGGCCGACAGGTTGCCACCCGTATGCGACGCGGTGGGGCTACCGACGTCACCCCGTAGCGTAGGCATGCCTTTTGTCCGTTTATGTACTTGTTTTCCGTGAGGCAGCGCACTTTCCGCCACGGATTCCGCATGCCGTTCAGGGGTACGGGCATGCGCTCACGGTCCCCGTGGGGGACGCGGAAGTGACCCACGGGCACCGAACAGGAACGGAAGGCAAGTACCGATCATGGCGGACCACATACAGCAGAACGCGGGGCGGACCCATCACGTGGGCGGGGAATGGCAAGGCTCCGTCTCCGGAGCCACGCGCGAGATCCTCGACCCCGCGGACGGCCGGCCGTTCGCCGTGGTCGCCGAGGGTGACGAGAAGGACGCCGACCTGGCCGTCGCCGCGGCCCGCGACGCCTTCGGCGGCGGACAGGGCGCCTGGCCGCGCACCCCCGTCGCCGAGCGCGCCGCCGTGCTGCGCCGCGTCGCCGACCTGCTGGTGCGCGACCGCGACGAGATCGGCCTGCTGGAGAGCCGGGACGCGGGCAAGACCGTCGAGGAGGGCCGCGTCGACGTCGACTGCGTCGCCGACGCCTTCCGCTACTTCGCCGACCTGGTCGCCGGCGAGGCACCCGGCCGGGTCGTCGACGCCGGCACGACCGACGTCCACAGCGTCGTCGTGCACGAGCCGGTCGGCGTGTGCGCGCTGATCACCCCGTGGAACTACCCCCTCCTCCAGGCCAGCTGGAAGATCGCGCCCGCCCTCGCCGCGGGCAACACCTTCGTGATCAAGCCGAGCGAGATCACCCCGCTCACCACGATCGCGCTCATGGACCTGCTGGCGGAGGCCGGAGTGCCCGCCGGCGTCGCCAACCTCGTCACCGGCCCCGGCCACACCGTCGGCGCCCGCCTCGCCGAGCACCCGGACGTCGACCTGGTCTCCTTCACCGGCGGCCTGGCCAGCGGCACCAAGGTCGCCCAGGCCGCGGCCCCCGGCGTGAAGAAGGTCGCCCTCGAACTCGGCGGCAAGAACCCCAACGTCGTCTTCGCCGACGCCTGCGCCACCGACGAGGACTTCGACACCGCCGTCGACCAGGCCCTGAACGCCGCCTTCATCCACAGCGGCCAGGTCTGCTCGGCCGGCGCCCGCCTGATCGTCGAGGAGTCCGTCCGGGACCGCTTCGTCACCGAACTCGCCCGGCGCGCACAGAAGATCCGCCTCGGCCGCGGCACCGCCGACGGCGTCGAGTGCGGCCCCCTCGTCTCCGAGCAGCACCGCGCCAAGGTCGAGGCATACGTCGCCTCCGCGCTTCAGGAGGGCGCCGTGCTGCGCTGCGGCGGCAAGCGGCCCGAACCCTCCGACGTGCGCCCGGAGTCGGGCTGGTTCTACGAGCCGACCGTCCTCGACGCGTGCCACCGCGAGATGCGCGTCGTGCGCGAGGAGGTCTTCGGCCCGGTCCTCACCGTCGAGACGTTCCGCACCGAGGACGAGGCCGTGGCGCTTGCCAACGACACCGAGTACGGCCTCGCCGGCGCCGTGTGGACCACCGACGCGGGACGCGCCCGCCGGGTCGCCGGACAGCTGCGCCACGGCACCGTCTGGATCAACGACTTCCACCCCTACCTGCCGCAGGCGGAGTGGGGCGGCTTCGGCAAGAGCGGCGTGGGCCGCGAACTCGGACCGGCCGGCCTCGCCGAGTACCGCGAGACCAAGCACGTCTACCAGAACCTCGCGCCGAAGCCCGTCCGCTGGTTCGCCGGCTGACCCCCGCTCGTTCCCCGACAGCTTCCTGGAGTAGCACCCCGATGCCCCCCATGCACCAGAACACCCCCCACGAACACGTCTACGACTACGTCGTCATCGGCGGCGGCACCGCCGGCTCCGTCATCGCCTCCCGGCTGACCGAGAACCCCGACACCACCGTCGCCGTCATCGAGGGCGGCCCCAGCGACGTCGGCCGCGACGACGTCCTCACCCTGCGCCGCTGGATGGGCCTGCTCGGCGGCGAACTCGACTACGACTACCCGACGGTGGAGCAGCCCCGCGGCAACTCCCACATCCGGCACAGCCGCGCCCGCGTGCTCGGCGGCTGCTCCTCGCACAACACCCTCATCTCCTTCAAGCCGCTGCCCTCCGACTGGGACGAGTGGGAGGACGCCGGCGCCAAGGGCTGGGGCGCGGTGCCGATGGAGGCGTACTACGCGCGGCTGCTGAACAACATCGTCTCCGTCGACGAGAAGGACCGCAACGCCATCGCCCGCGACTTCGTCGACGCGGCCCAGTCGGCGCTCGGGGTACCCCGCGTCGAGGGCTTCAACCGCAAGCCGTTCACCGAGGGCGTCGGCTTCTTCGACCTCGCCTACCACCCGGAGAACAACAAGCGTTCCTCGGCGTCGGTGGCGTATCTGCACCCGGTGATGGACTCCCGGCCCAACCTGACGATCCTGCTGGAGACCTGGGCGCACAAGCTCCAGATCACCGACGGCCGCGCCGAGGGCGTCCACGTGCGCACCAAGGACGGCGAGGAACTGCTGGTCCGCGCCCGCAACGAGGTCGTGCTGTGCGCCGGCGCCGTCGACTCGCCGCGCCTGCTGCTGCACTCCGGCATCGGCCCCCGCAAGGACCTCGAGGCGCTCGGCATCCCCGTCGTCCAGGACCTCCCCGGCGTCGGCGAGAACCTGCTCGACCACCCCGAGTCGGTCATCGTCTGGGAGACGAACGGGCCCATCCCGGAGAACTCGGCGATGGACTCCGACGCCGGCCTGTTCGTGCGCCGCGACCCGGACCACGCGGGCCCCGACCTGATGTTCCACTTCTACCAGATCCCCTTCACCGACAACCCGGAGCGACTGGGCTACGAGCGCCCGGAGTTCGGGGTGTCGATGACGCCGAACATCCCCAAGCCGAAGTCCCGCGGCCGGCTGTACCTGACCAGCCCCGACCCGGCCGTGAAGCCCGCCCTGGACTTCCGCTACTTCACCGACGAGGACGACTACGACGCCCGCACCCTCGTCGACGGCATCCGCATCGCCCGCGAGATCGCCAAGGCCGAGCCGCTCGCCGGCTGGCTCAAGCGCGAGGTGTGCCCCGGCCCGGAGATCACCTCCGACGAGGACCTGAGCGAGTACGCCCGCAAGGTCGCGCACACCGTGTACCACCCGGCCGGCACCTGCAAGATGGGCGCCGCCGACGACGAACTCGCCGTCGTGGACCCGGAGCTGAGGATCCGGGGCCTGGACGGCATACGGATCGCCGACGCGTCCGTCTTCCCGACCATGACGGCCGTCAACCCGATGATCGGAGTCCTCATGGTCGGGGAGAAGGCCGCAGACCTGATCGGAGGTGAGGCGCGATGACCATGACCGTGCCCACACGCAAGCCCCCCACCACGACCACGGACACCGCCGCCCCCGTCTTCTCCGTCGACGGACTGTGGAAGGTGTTCGGCCCCAAGGCCGACCGGATCCCCGGCGACCCGGAGCTGACCGCGCTGGACGCCGCCGAACTGCGCGCGCGCACCGGCTGCACCGCCGCCGTCCGGGACGTCTCCTTCGACGTGCGCAAGGGCGAGGTCTTCGTCGTCATGGGCCTGTCCGGCTCCGGCAAGTCCACGCTGGTGCGCTGCCTGACCCGGCTCATCGAGCCCACCGCCGGGACCATCGCCATCGACGGCGAGGACGTGCGCGCCATGGACCGCTCCCGGCTGCGCGAACTGCGCCGCCACCGCGCCGCGATGGTCTTCCAGCACTTCGGTCTGCTGCCGCACCGCACCGTCCTCGACAACGTCGCCTACGGCCTGGAGATCCAGGGCCTCAGCAAGGCCGAGCGCCGTGAGAAGGCCGCCGAGATCGTCGCCAAGGTCGGCCTGGAAGGCATGGAGCAGCGCCGCCCCGGCCAGCTCTCCGGCGGTCAGCGCCAGCGCGTGGGCCTCGCCCGCGCCCTCGCCGTCGACCCCGAGGTCCTGCTGTTCGACGAGCCCTTCAGCGCGCTCGACCCGCTGATCCGCCGGGACATGCAGGAGGAGGTCGTCCGCCTGCACCGCGACGAGGGCCGCACGATGGTCTTCATCACGCACGACCTCAGCGAGGCCCTCAAGCTCGGCGACCGCATCGCCCTGATGCGCGACGGCCGCGTGGTCCAGCTCGGCACCCCCGAGGAGATCGTCGCCACCCCGGCCGACGACTACGTCCGTGAGTTCGTCCGCGACGTGCCGCGCGAACAGGTCGTGACCGTGCGCAAGGCCATGCGCCCGGCGTCCGCCGACGAGGCCGGCAGCGGCCCCGCGGTCCGCCCGGACGCCACCGTCTCGGAGGCGATCGAGGCCGTAGCCCGCGCGGGTGAACCCGCCCGCGTCGTCGACCGGGGCCGCTGCCTGGGCGTCGTGGACTCCGAGGCGCTGCTCGCCGTCGTCGCCGGCGCGACCACCGAAGGCCCGGAGGCCGTCTGATGGCCACGATCACCGCGACACCCAAACGCACCGCCCCCGCGTTCCTCACGCACCCCGCGGTCCGCAAGCTCGCCGTGCTCGCCCTGATCGCCGCCGTCGTGGTCCCGCTCGCGGCCGGCCACTGGCCCGGCACCGCCTGGCCGAGCGCGCTCACCGTCGACCTCACCCAGCCGCTCACCAAGGTCAGCGACTGGATCATCGACCACCGCGACAGCCACCCGCTGTTCCTGTACTTCTTCGGCTACGTCTCCAACGCGGTCGTCGTCTCCGTACGCGCCGTCTACCTGCTGCTCCTCGGCCTCGGCTGGGCCGGCGTCACCGCGCTCGGCGCGCTGGTGGCCTGGCGGGCCGCCGGGATGCGGCTCGCGCTCGGCACGGCGGTGGCGTTCCTCGCCTGCGGGCTGCTCGGCATGTGGGTGCCGACCATGCAGACGCTCGCTCTCATGGTCGTGGCCGTCGTCGCGTCCGTTCTGGTCGGTGCCCTCCTGGGGCTGGGCGCCGGACTGTCCGAGCGGCTGGACCGGGCGCTGCGCCCGGTGCTGGACACCATGCAGGTGCTGCCCGCCTTCGCCTACCTGCTGCCGGTCGTCCTGATCTTCGGCATCGGCGTCCCCGCGGCCGTCCTCGCCACCGTCGTCTACGCCGCCCCGCCCATGGCCCGGCTGACCGCGCTCGGCCTGCGCGGCGCCGACAAGGAAGTGCTGGAGGCCGTCGACTCGCTCGGCGCCACCTCACGGCAGCGGCTGCTGACCGCGCGCATCCCGCTCGCCCGCAAGGAACTCCTGCTCGGCCTCAACCAGACGATCATGATGGCGCTGTCCATGGCCGTCATCGCGTCCGTGATCGGCGCCGGCGGTCTCGGTGACCGCGTCTACCAGGCGCTGGCCTCCGTCGACGTGGGCGCGGCCCTCGCCGCCGGCATCCCGATCGTGCTGCTCGCCGTCGTCCTGGACCGGGTGACCGGCGCGGCCGGCGCCGGCCTGCCGCAGGTGCGGCGCGCCGTGGCGGGCGCCGCCCTCGCCGCCCTGGTCGCCGTCGCCCTCGCGGGCCGCTTCGCCGGCGCCCTGGAGTGGCCGTCCGGCTGGACCGTCGGCATCGCCGAGCCGGTCAACCGGGTCGTCGACTGGATGACCTCCCACCTGTACTCGGGCGTGCCCGTGATCGGCGGCACCGCCGAATGGGCCGCGCACTTCACCACCTGGGTGCTGGACCCGGTGCGCTCCGCCCTGCTGTGGCTGCCGTGGTGGTCGGTGCTGCTGATCGTCGCTGCGCTGGCCTGGCTGATCGGCACCTGGCGCACCGCGCTGACCGCCGCCGGTGCCATGGCCGTGATCGGCGTGCTCGGCGTGTGGAAGCCGTCCATGGACACCCTGTCGCAGGTCCTCGCCGCCGTCGCCGTCACCCTCGTCATCGGCTTCGCCACCGGCATCGCCGCCGCGCGCAGCGACCGCTTCGAGAAGCTGCTGCGGCCGGTGCTGGACGTCTTCCAGACGATGCCGCAGTTCGTGTACCTGATCCCGGTCGTCGCCCTGTTCGGCGTCGGCCGCGCCCCGGCCGTCGCCGCGGCCGTCGTCTACGCGCTGCCCGCCGTCGTCCGCATCACCACGCAGGGCCTGCGCCAGGTCGACCCGGCCGCGCTGGAGTCCGCCCGCTCGCTCGGCGCGACCCCCGGCCAGCAGCTGCGCCAGGTCCAGCTGCCACTGGCCCGGCCCGCGCTGCTGCTCGCCCTCAACCAGGGCGTGGTCCTCGTCCTCGCCGTCGTCATCATCGGCGGCCTGGTCGGCAGCGGCGCCCTCGGCTACAGCGTCGTCTTCGGTCTCGCCCAGGGCGACCTCGCCACCGGCCTCGTCGCCGGTATCGCCATCGTCTGCCTGGGCCTGATGCTCGACCGGGTGACCCAGCCGACGGACCGCCGCGCGGGGAAGGGAGCCTGACATGCGTATCCGTACGACAGCCGCCGTCGCGGCGGCGGGCTCGCTGCTGCTGCTCACCGGCTGCGGCGCCGCCGACATGACCAAGCAGGCGTCGCCCTTCGCGAACGCCCGGGGCGCCAAGACGGTCACCCTGTCCGTGCAGTCCTGGGTGGGCGCGCAGTCCAACGTGGCCGTCGCCCAGTATCTGCTGGAGCACAAGCTCGGCTACCGCGTCGACACCGTCCAGGTCGACGAGGTGCCCGCCTGGGACGCGCTCAGCCAGGGCCGCGTCGACGCGATCCTGGAGGACTGGGGCCACCCCGACCAGGAGAAGCGGTACGTCGACGACAAGCACACCATCGCCCGGGCCGGCGGACTCGGCGTCACCGGTCACATCGGCTGGTTCGTGCCGACGTACCTCGCCCGGCAGCACCCCGACATCACCGACTGGCGCAATCTCAACAAGTACGCCTCGCTCTTCAAGACCGCCGAGAGCGGCGGCAAGGGCCAGCTGATGGACGGCTCCCCGTCGTACGTCACCAACGACAAGGCGCTGGTGAGCAACCTGAAGCTGAACTACCAGGTGGTGTTCGCCGGTTCCGAGGCGGCCCAGATCACCCAGATGAAACAGTTCGCCAAGGAGAAGAAGCCCTTCCTGACCTACTGGTACGCACCCCAGTGGCTGTTCAAGAAGGTGCCGATGACCGAGGTGAAGCTGCCGCCGTACAAGGAGGGCTGCGACGCCGACGCGGCGAAGGTCGCCTGCGCCTACCCGCACACCCCGCTGCAGAAGTACCTCAACGCGGACTTCGCGCACCGGGGCGGCAAGGCGGCGGCCTTCCTGAAGAAGTTCCGCTGGACGACCGAGGACCAGAACGAGGTCGCCCTGATGATCGCCGAGCAGAAGCTGTCACCGGAGGAGGCGGCGAAGAAGTGGGTGGACAGCCACCCGTCCACCTGGAAGGCGTGGCTGTCCTGACCGTCAGATCGCCTCGGCGATCTCCTCGAGGGCCCGCGCGGCCCGGCGCTGGAGCCCCGGTCCGAAGGTGATCCGGCTGGCCCCGCGCTCGCCCAGTGCGGCGGGCGTGGGGCCCTCGCCGATCCGCGCGAGGGCGTTCAGCGGCCCCTCGATCCCGGCCCGCAGCAGCGGCAGCACACCGGCGGGGGCGAGGATCGGATACACGCAGTCGGCGCCCGCCGCGACGTACAACGCGGCCCGCTCGACGGCCCGTTCCGGATCGCCGTCGCCGTGGACGAAGGTGTCGACCCGGGCGTTGAGGAAGAGCCGTTCCCCTGCGGCGGCCCGCACCTCGGCCAGGAACTCGGCGTGTTCGCGCGGGTCCTTCAGCCGGCCGCCCGAGGAGTCCTCCAGGTTGCAGCCCACGGCGCCCGCCTCCAGCAGCCGCTCCACCAGCTCCTTCGGGGCGAGCCCGTAGCCGTCCTCGACGTCCGCCGACACCGGCACGTCCACCGCTCGCACGATGCGGGCGACCGCCGCGAACATCTCGTCGGCCGGGGTCGCGCCGTCGGCGTACCCGAGAGACGCGGCCACGCCGGCGCTCGGGGTGGCGAGCGCCGGGAAGCCGGCCCCGGCGAAGACCCGGGCACTCGCCGCGTCCCACGGTCCGGGCAGGACGAGTGGATCGCCGGGGGAGCGGTGGAGGTGCAGGGCGCGGAACGCCTCGGCCTTGTCCATGACGGGCTCCTCGGTCACCATGCGGGGCCTCCCGGCGGGACGCGGCGGCTGACCATCAGCCGGTTCCAGCTGTTGACGACCGCGATCAGCCCGAGCAGATGGGCCAGTTCGCGTTTCTCGAAGTGCGCCGCGGCACCCTCGTACACCGCGTCCGGCACGAAGCCGCCGGCGAGTACGGTCACCGCCTCCGTCAGCGCCAGCGCCGCCCGTTCGCGGGCGCTGTACCGCTCGCCGGCGTCCGGCACGAAGCCGCCGGCGAGTACGGTCACCGCCTCCGTCAGCGCCAGCGCCGCCCGTTCGCGGGCGCTGTACCGCTCGCCGGCCTCCCGCCAGGCGTTCAGCAACTGGATCCGCTCGTCCGACTCGCCGTTCTCGCGGGCGAGCGTCAGATGCATGTCCAGGCAGAACGCGCACTGGTTGAGCTGTGAGGCGCGGATCATCACCAGCTCGGCGAGGACCGGGTCGTCAAGTCCCCGCTTGGCGGCTGCGCCCGCCTGCTGCAACGCGTCGCGGACGCCGGAGTCCAGCAGCGTGGTGCGGGCCGTCACGCGTGCTGACCGGGCCGGTAGTGGCCGGGCGTCATCCGGCAGGTCACGCCGAAGCGGTTCCACGCGTTGATCACCGTGATCGCGGCGATCAGCTGGGCGAGCTCCGCCTCCTCGAACTGCTTGGCGGCCCGCTCGTACACCTCGTCCGGCACGAAACCGTCGGTGAGGACGGTGACCGCCTCGGCCAGCTCCACCGCCGCCAGTTCCCGCTCGGTGTAGAAGTGCCGGGACTCCTCCCAGGCGCTGAGCTGCACGATCCGCTCCACGCTCTCGCCGGCCGCGAGCGCGTCCTTGGTGTGCATGTCGAGACAGAAGGCGCAGTGGTTGAGCTGCGAGACGCGGATCTTCACCAGCTCCGCCAGCTTCGGGTCGAGGCCCTTCCGGGCGGCCACGTCCAGGCGGATCATCGCCTTGTACACCTCGGGCGCGTGCTGCGACCAGTTCAGGCGGGCCGGGGTCTCGGGGGCGTAAGCAATGTTCTCTGAGGTCATGCCCTCGACCCTAGGAGCCGGGCAGCCCAGCGGTATGGTCCATTCCCATGGCGAAACCTTGGGCCACTTTCGGGATCGACCTCCATCTGGAACCGTCCGGTCCCGGCGTCCGGCGGGGCCTGACCGACGCGCTGCGCGAGGCCGTGCGCGGCGGACGCCTCGCCCCCGGCACCCGGCTGCCCTCCTCCCGCTCGCTCGCCGCCGACCTCGGCATCGCGCGCAACACCGTCGCCGACGCCTACGCCGACCTCGTCGCCGAGGGCTGGCTCACCGCCCGGCAGGGCTCCGGCACCCGGGTCGCCGAGCACGCCGCCGTGGCGCGTCCGCAGGAGCGCCCGGCACCGCGTCGCCGCGAGCCCGGCCGCCCCACGCACAGCCTCCTCCCCGGCGTGCCCGACCTGTCCTCCTTCCCGCGCGCCGAGTGGCTCAAGGCCGCCCGGCGCGCCCTGGCCGCCGCGCCCGACGACGTCCTCGGCTACGGCGACCCGCGCGGCCGTATCGAGCTGCGCACCGCGCTCGCCGGCTACCTCGCCCGCGCCCGGGGCGTGCGCGCCGACCCCGGCCGGATCGTCGTCTGCAACGGCTTCGCCCGCGGCCTGAAAATCCTCGCCGAGGTTCTGCACGGCCGCGGCCTGCGCAGCCTCACCGTCGAGTCCTACGGCCTCGACGTGCACTGGGACCTGCTGCACCGCACCGGGCTGACCACCGTGCCGCTGCCCCACGACGACGCCGGGCCCCGGATCGACGCCCTCGGCGAGGGTGGCGCGGTGCTGCTGAACCCCACCCACCAGTTCCCGCTCGGCGGCGCCCTGCCGCCCGAGCGCCGCGCCGCCGCCGTGGAGTGGGCGCGGCGCACCGGCGGACTGATCCTGGAGGACGACTACGACGGCGAGTTCCGCTACGACCGCCAGCCCGTCGGCGCGCTCCAGGACCTCGACCCCGACCACGTCGTCTACCTCGGCACCGCCAGCAAGTCCCTCGCGCCCGGCCTCCGGCTGGGCTGGATGGTGCTCCCCGAGTCGCTCCTGCCGGAGGTCCTGGAGTACGGCGGCGCCCGCTCCACCGGTGTCCTCGACCAGCTCGCCCTGGCCGAGTTCATCACCTCCGGCGCCTACGACCGGCACGTCCGCGCCGCCCGGCTCCGCTACCGGCGCCGCCGGGACGCCCTGGTCGCCGCGCTCGCCGCCCGCGCACCGCAGGTCCGGGTCACCGGCATCGCGGCCGGGCTGCACGCCGTCCTGCGGCTGCCGCCCGGCACCGAGCAGGCGGTGGTGCAGGCCGCGGCCTGGCAGGGCCTGGCCGTCACCGGCCTCGACTACTACCGCCACCCCGACACGACGGCCGACCCCCTCGAGGCCCTGGTGGTCGGCTACGGCACCCCCTCCGACCACACCTGGCCCCGAACCCTGGAGGCGCTCTGCCGCGCGATGCCCTGACGGGCGGCCCGGGCGGGGGCGGCCGTGTCTCGCCGCTCGCTGGGGGCGGCCCCGGCTCATGCCCCCTCGGGGGCGGTTTCCGGTGCCTCTCCGAAGCGGGCCAGAGCCAGGGCCCCGGCCACGGCCACCGCGAACCCCAGGACGGCCAGCCAGGCCAGACCCTCGCGGGTGCGGTCGCCGAGCCAGACCACGCCGATGAGGGCGGGGCCGACCGTTTCGCCGATCACCATGCCGGCCGTGCTCGTCGTCACCGAACCCCGTTGCAGGGCCGACGTCAGCAGCAGGAACGCGGCGCCGCCGCCGAGCAGCAGGGCGTACGCCGCCGGGTCCCGCAGCAGGTCCAGCGGGTCGAGGGAGTCGATGAGCCGGACCGACACCTCCACCACGCCGAAGCCGAAGCCCGCCCCGAGCCCCAGCAGCAGCGCCCGCGTCCGCCCGGCCAGCCGCCCGCCCACCGCGCCCAGCAGCAGCACCCCCGCCGCCGTCGCGAGCATCGCCCAGTCGAGCCCCGCCGGTCCGCTGTCCTCGCCCTCCGTGCCCGAGGCCAGCCCCAGCATCGCCAGGCCCGCGCACACGACCCCCACCGCGGCCCACTCCACCCCGCTCAGCCGCGTGTGCAGCAGCCGCGCCGCGGCCACCGCCGTCACCGCCAGCGACGCGGCGAGGGCCGCGCCGACCGCGTAGATCGGGACCGAGCGCAGCGCCACGATCTGCAGCAGGAAGCCGACGCCGTCCAGCCCGAGGCCCGCCAGATACCGCCACTGCCGCACCGCCCGCAGCAGCAGGGCCGCGTCCCCGCCGCGGCCCGGAGCGGAGGCCGCCCGCGCCGCGATCGCCTGCAACACCGTCGCCGTACCGAAGCAGACCGCCGCGCCGAGCGCGCACACCATTCCGAAGAGCATCAGGCGACTCTAAGCCAGCGGTCCGGGGCAGGGGCTCTTGCACGCCCCCTCTCACCGGTCTCTAGGCTGACAGCCGCGAACGAGACATCCTCGCGACGGAGAAACAACCGCAACCACGGGGGAAAGACATGGCCGACGCACGGCGGCGACTGCGCTCCGGCACGGTGGTCCTCGGCGGGATGGGGCTGCTCGCGGCCGCCCTCACCGCCTGCTCCTCGGACCCGGACAAGCGCTGCGTGGACCGCGACAGTTACAACGCCCTCAAGGGCTACAAGGTCGTCTCCGACAAGAACTGCAAGTCCGGCACGGGCAGCGGCACCTGGTACTACGGCGGCAAGAAGAAGAGCGGCTGGGTCGACGGCGGCTCCTTCACCAAGCCCCGCAAGGGCGGCGGCGGTTCGGGCGGCAGCGGCGGCAGCCACGGCGGCGGTGTCGACCGCGGCGGTTTCGGCGGCGGCCACGGCAGCGGCGGCGGCTGAGGGGGCCCAGGACACATGGAACGCCGTACCGTCGCACCCCGCCCCGGCTGGCAGCAGACCGTGGAGGCGCAGGGCCTGATCTACCCGCTCACCCGCTACCCCGACGACTCCCTGCGCCCCTACTGGGACGAGAGCGCCCACTACGTCTTCTCCCTCGACGAGGTGGAGGCGCTGGAGGAGACCGTCGAGGAACTGCACCGCATGTGTCTGGCCGCCGCCGGCCACATCGTCGCGCAGGACCGCCTCGCCGACCTCGGCATCACCGACCCGCGGGTCGCCGGGGCGGTCACCGAGGCATGGCACCGGCGCGCCGAACTGCCCTCCCTCTACGGCCGGTTCGACCTGCGCTACGACGGCAGCGGCCCCGCAAAACTGCTGGAGTACAACGCCGACACGCCCACCTCCCTGGTGGAGGCCGCGTCCCCGCAGTGGTTCTGGATGGAGGACCGCTTCCCCGGCGCCGACCAGTGGAACTCCCTCCACGAACGCCTCGTCGCCGCCTGGCGCAAGCAGGCGAAGCTGCTCCCTCCGGGCAGCCCCCTGTACTTCGCGCACTCCGCCGCCGACGAACTCGGCGAGGACCTGATGACGGTCGCCTACCTCAAGGAGACCGCCGAGCAGGCCGGTCTGGAGACCGACTGGATCTCCATGGAGGAGATCGGCTGGGACCCGCTGTCGGGCCGCTTCGTCGACAACCGGCTCCGCTTCATCCGCAGCATCTTCAAGCTCTACCCCTGGGAGTGGCTCACCACGGACCGCTTCGCCGGCCACGTCCTCGCCACCCTCGACAACGGCGGCGGCACCGGCTCCACCCTGTGGATCGAACCCGCGTGGAAGATGCTGCTGAGCAACAAGGCGCTGCTGGCGATCCTGTGGGAGCTGTACCCCGGCCACCCCAACCTCCTGCCCGCCTACCTCGACGGCCCCCGCGAACTGGCCGCCGGACCCGGCTGGGTCGCCAAGCCGCTGCTGGGCCGTGAGGGCGACGGCGTGACGGTCCACGAACCGGGCAGCCCACCCGCGGTCCGCGACGAACCCTGCTGCTACCAGCAGCTCGCCCCGCTGCCCGCGTTCGACGGCAACCATGTCGTCCTCGGCGCCTGGGTCGTCGAGGACGAGGCGGCCGGCCTCGGCATCCGTGAGTCCTGCGGCCTGATCACCGACGAGTACGCCCGCTTCCTGCCGCACGTGATCCTTTAGCCCGCATGGTGGACCGCCCCGCCCGGCCGTCCGACGCGGCCGGTAGGCTGGCAGCGGGCCGTGACTGGCGCGCTTGGGATGGGATGGACCATCGGGGAGCGGCCCCTGCGAAAGCTGTGCCGTGCGCCTGGGCCGAACCGTGAACGCCGTACCCACCACGTCCGGAGGTCCCCGATGGCCGACAACGGTCCCCTCTCCACCGAGTCCACCGCCTACCGCGCCGCCCTCGACGTCATCCGCGCCGTCGAACCGCGGGTCGCCGACGCCATCCGCCAGGAGGTCGCCGACCAGCGCGAGATGCTCAAGCTGATCGCCTCGGAGAACTACGCCTCCCCGGCCACCCTGCTCGCGATGGGCAACTGGTTCAGCGACAAGTACGCCGAGGGCACCGTCGGCCGCCGCTTCTACGCCGGCTGCCGCAACGTCGACACCGTCGAGTCCCTCGCCGCCGAGCACGCCCGTGAACTCTTCGGCGCCCGGCACGCCTACGTCCAGCCGCACTCCGGCATCGACGCCAACCTCGTCGCCTTCTGGGCCGTCCTCGCCGACCGCGTCGAGGCGCCCTTCCTGGAGAAGACCGGCGTCCGGCAGATCAACGACCTCAGCGACGCCGACTGGGCCGAGCTGCGCCAGGCGTTCGGCAACCAGCGCATGCTCGGCATGTCCCTGGACGCCGGCGGCCACCTCACCCACGGCTTCCGCCCGAACATCTCCGGAAAGATGTTCGACCAGCGCTCCTACGGCACCGACCCGGCGACCGGTCTCATCGACTACGAGGCCCTGCGCGCCCAGGCCCGCGAGTTCAAGCCGCTGATCATCGTCGCCGGCTACTCCGCGTACCCCCGTCTGGTGAACTTCCGGATCATGCGCGAGATCGCCGACGAGGTCGGCGCGACCCTCATGGTCGACATGGCGCACTTCGCGGGCCTCGTCGCCGGCAAGGTGCTCACCGGCGACTTCGACCCGGTCCCGCACGCCCAGATCGTCACCACCACCACGCACAAGTCGCTGCGCGGCCCGCGCGGCGGCATGGTCCTGTGCGACGACTCCCTCAAGGACCAGGTCGACCGCGGCTGCCCGATGGTCCTCGGCGGCCCCCTGCCGCACGTCATGGCCGCCAAGGCCGTCGCCCTCGCCGAGGCCCGGCAGCCCGCGTTCCAGGACTACGCCCAGCGGATCGTCGACAACTCCCGCGCGCTCGCCGAGGGCCTGATGCGCCGCGGTGCCACCCTGGTCACCGGCGGCACGGACAACCACCTCAACCTGATCGACGTCGCCGGCTCCTACGGCCTCACCGGCCGCCAGGCCGAGCAGGCCCTGCTCGACTCCGGCATCGTCACCAACCGCAACGCGATCCCGGCCGACCCGAACGGCGCCTGGTACACCTCCGGCATCCGCATCGGCACCCCGGCGCTCACCACCCGCGGCCTCGGCACCGCCGAGATGGACGAGGTCGCCGGTCTGATCGACCGCGTCCTGACGGCCGCCGAGCCCGGCACCACGAAGTCCGGCGCCCCCTCGAAGGCCGCGCACGTCCTGGACGCGAAGATCTCCGACGAGATCTCCCGCCGCGCCACCGACCTCGTGGCCGGTTTCCCGCTGTACCCGGAGATCGACCTGGGCTGACCCCGGGCCGGGGGCTCACCCATCGATCAGCTCCTGACGAGGCTCGCCCCGCGGCGGCCCGGCACCGCGCCGGGCCGCCGCGCGGCGTATCAGCAGCGTCCCCGCGACCCCGGCGGCGAGCCCCGCGGCCGCCCACCCCGCGTCCTCCCGCACACCGCCCCCGTGGCCGGCGGCCGGGGCGGCGCCGAGTCCGAGGAAGCCGGCGCCCGCCAGCCGGTCGTACACCGGGCGCGGCGCGCGGTGCCAGCGGATGTCGTCGTCCGGCAGGTCCGGTGCCGGATCGCTCCGCACCCACGGGGTGCCGTCCGCCGCCAGGAACAGCTGGTCCTGGCGCAGCATCGCCACGTCCCCGCCGGGCGCCCGCCGCGTCTGCGGCCAGCCCCCGACCCCGGTCAGCCCCCACAGCACCGTGAACCGCACCGGCGGATACCGCCCCCGGGTCCACTCCTCGGGCACCCGCTCCGTACCGCCGTACGCCGGGTCGAGGAGACCGCGCAGCCGGTCGAAGGCGGCCTCCCCGGCATGCCACGCCTCGGTGCGCCCGGCCCCGGCCCTGACGACCACGGCCACATCGGGCTCCTCGGGCCCGGCGCCGGCCCGCGCCACGGGACGACCGACGGGGCGCGCCCCCGGAGCAACCGGCGCCGCGAGGGCCGGCCCCGGGGCCGCCAGCACCACGAACAGCGCCGACAACACGACGAACAGCCCGGTGAACGCCGCCGGTTGCCTGAGTCCGCCCCGTCGCCGCCGCATCCCGCCCCCACCCGCTCATCCGCTCCCGGCCCGGGACCCGTCCCCCCTCTGATACACCCCCCGGCCCGCCGGTGTCCCCCCTCCCGGCACAGGCGGAGGCTGCGCCACCTGTTGCGCAAGCGGATCGCGGTCGTGAATGATCAACCCCGCTCCCGGCCCGGCGCGGCGCACCCGGCGCCCGCCGTACCGCACCGACCCGCGGCACCGGGACGCCGTCACCCGCGGCCGCCGGCCGCCTTCACACGCACGCATCGGGGGAACGATGACCGCGCACGACGCCACGCCCGCACCAGCCGCTCCGACCGCGCCGGAACCACCGGCGGCACCGGCCGGGGACCGCCCCGCGCCTCCCGCCCGGTCCCGGGGCGCCGCGCTGGGCGGCTGGGTCCTCACCATCGGGCTCAACGTGGCCGCCCCGATCCTCACCTACAACGCGCTGCGCGACCACGGCTGGAGCGAGTTCGCCGCGCTGCTCGCGAGCGGTGCCTGGCCGGTCCTCGACAGCGCCGTCCACCTCGCCTGGCGGCGCCGTCTCGACGAGTTCGCCCTGGTGACCCTGGTGTTCCTGGTGATCACGGCCGTGGTGTCGGTCGTCGGCCCCCACTCGGCCCTGTCCCTGCTGATCAAGGACTCGGTCGTCACCGGGCTGTTCGGGCTGCTGTGCCTGGCCACGCTGGCGGCGCCGCGCCCGCTGATGTTCTACTTCGGCCGCAAGTTCGCCACCGACGGCACGCCCGCGAGCACCGCCTGGTGGAACGGCCTGTGGGAGTACGAGGGCTTCCGCACGACCGTACGGACCATGACCACGGTCTGGGGCGTGGCCTACTGCCTGGAGGCCGTGGTCCGCATCGCGCTGGCCTACACCCTCAGCACCGACACCATGGTCTCCCTCAGCCCCGTCCTGATCTACGGCGTGCTCGGCGCCCTCGCCCTGTGGACGACCCTCTACGGCAAGCGGGCCCGCCGCAAGGGCGAGGAACGCACCGCGGCCCTGGCCGCCGCCCGGGACTGACGACCGGCACCGCCGCCCCGCCCGGCGCCCGCCACCGGCCGGGGCGGCCCCGTCCTGTGCTCGTCGTCCCACCCGCTGTGATCTTGTTACACGGCGCGCGACGATCCGGTTCCCACCTGTTTCCGACCCGTTCCTGTTCGACCCTCCCGCTCTGAGAGAATGGGCCCATGGCTTCCGACCGACCCCGCGTGCTGTCCGGCATCCAGCCCACCGCCGGCTCGTTCCACCTCGGCAACTACCTCGGCGCCGTGCGCCAGTGGGTGGCCCTCCAGGAGTCCCACGACGCCTTCTACATGGTCGTGGACCTGCACGCGATCACGGTCCCGCAGGATCCGGCGGACCTGCGCGCCAACACCCGCCTCGCCGCCGCCCAGCTGCTCGCCGCCGGCCTGGACCCGGACCGCTGCACGCTTTTCGTGCAGAGCCACGTGCCCGAGCACGCCCAGCTCGCCTGGGTCATGAACTGCCTCACCGGCTTCGGCGAGGCCTCCCGCATGACCCAGTTCAAGGACAAGTCCGCCAAGCAGGGCGCCGACCGCGCCTCCGTCGGCCTGTTCACGTACCCGGTCCTCCAGGTCGCCGACATCCTGCTGTACCAGGCGCACGAGGTGCCGGTCGGTGAGGACCAGCGCCAGCACATCGAGCTGACCCGCGACCTCGCCGAGCGCTTCAACGGCCGCTTCGGCGAGACCTTCACCGTGCCGAAGCCGTACATCCTCAAGGAGACGGCGAAGATCTACGACCTTCAGGACCCGTCGATCAAGATGAGCAAGTCGGCGTCCACGCCGAAGGGCCTCATCAACCTCCTCGACGAGCCGAGGACGACGGCGAAGAAGGTCAAGAGCGCGGTCACCGACACCGACACCGTCATCCGCTTCGACCCGGAGAACAAGCCGGGCGTGAGCAACCTCCTCAGCATCTACTCGACCCTCACCGGGGCGGGCGTCACCGAGCTGGAGGAGAAGTACGACGGCAAGGGCTACGGCGCGCTCAAGACGGACCTCGCCGAGGTCATGGTCGAGTTCGTGACGCCGTTCCGGGAGCGCACCCAGAGTTACCTGGACGACCCCGAGACGCTGGACTCGATCCTCGCCAAGGGCGCGGAGAAGGCGCGTGCCGTGGCCGCGGAGACCCTGGCGCAGGCCTACGACAAGGTCGGATTCCTGCCGGCCAAGCACTGACCCGGCCGGAGCGGCACCCGAGCGGAGACAGTACGGCGGCTCACCCTGCGCGGTGAGCCGTACAGCACACGTCCGCACCCGCCCAACACCGCGGCGGCAGCCGTACAGTCGATAACCGACGGCTGCCGCGGCAGCCACCCCTGCCCCGGACCCGCCGGGACAGCACGACGACAGGAGACGACGTGGGGACCGTAACGATCGGCGTGTCGATCGCGGTCCCGGAGCCTCACGGCAGCCTGCTCCAACAGCTGCGCGCGGGCTTCGGTGACGCCGCCGCCCACGGCATCCCCACGCACGTCACACTGCTGCCGCCGACCGAGGTCGACGCCTCGGCCCTGCCGGACGTCGAGGCGCACCTCACCCGGGTCGCCGCGGCCGGCCGCCCCTTCCCGATGCGGCTGGAGGGCACGGGCACCTTCCGCCCGCTGTCCCCGGTCGTGTACGTCAAGGTCGTCGAGGGCGACCAGGAGTGCACCCGGCTCCAGCAGCAGGTGCGGGACTCCTCCGGTCCCGTCGAGCGGGAGCTGCAGTTCCCCTACCACCCGCACGTCACGGTGGCGCACGGCATCGACGACGCCGCCATGGACCGCGCCTACGCGGAACTCGCCGGCTACGCGGCCGACTGGTCCTGCACCGGCTTCGCGCTGTACGAGCAGGGCGCCGACGGTGTGTGGCGCAAGCTGCGCGAGTTCACCTTCGGCGGCGCGGTGGTCCCGCCCCAGGCCGGCAGCGTGGAACAGGGCTCCCTGCGCTAGCGGGCCGCCCGGCTAGAGCGGCAGCCTGCGGAACACGCCCCGCGGCAGGTGCCGCAGCGCCGTCATCACCACGCGCAGGGCGCCCGGCACCCACACGGTCTCCGAGCGGCGGCGCAGGCCGAGTTCGATGGCGGCGGCGACCGCCTCCGGCGTCGTCGCGAGCGGTGTCTCCTCCCGCCCGTCCGTCCGCGGTGCCCGCACGCTCCCGGGGCGTACGACCATGACGTGCACGCCGGTGCCGTGCAGCGCGTCGCCGAGGCCCTGCGCGAAGGCGTCCAGGCCTGCCTTGCTGGAGCCGTAGATGAAGTCCGAGCGGCGGGCCCGCTCGCCGGCCACCGAGGACAGCACGACGAGCGAGCCGTGGCCCTGGCCCTGCAGGGCGCGGGCGCTGACCAGGCCCGCGCTGAGGGCGCCGGTGTAGTTGGTCTGCGCGACACGGACCGCGGCGGACGGCTCGCGTTCGTCGCGCGCCTGGTCGCCGGGCACCCCGAAGGCGAGCAGCACCACATCGATGTCGCCCTCCGCGAAGACCTTGCCGAGGACCGTCTCGTGGGCCTCCGGGTCGAGGGCGTCGAAGGCGACGGTGCGCACGTCGGCGCCGAGGGCGCGCAGGCTCCCGGCGGCCCGCTCCAGACCGGGAGAGGGGCGCCCGGCCAGCCACACGGTGCGGGTGCGGCGGGCGATCAGCCGGCGCGCGGTGGCGAGCGCGATCTCGGACGTGCCGCCGAGGACGAGCAGGGACTGGGGGAGACCGAAGGCGTCCTTCACGAGTGGCTCCTGGGGGTCACGGGCGGTCGTCACAGACCGAGGCGGCGGGCGAGGTCGGAGGTGAACACCCCGCCCGGGTCCAGCTCCGCGCGCAGCCGGCGGAAGTCGGCCAGGCGCGGGTACATCGCGGTGAGCAGGTCCGGGCGCAGCCGGGCGTCCTTGGCGAGGCAGACCCGGCCGCCAGCCGCGGCGACCTCCTCGTCCAGGGCGTCGAGGAGGGCGGCGAGACCGGGCAGGTGCGCCGGGAGGTCCAGCGCGAGGCTCCAGCCGGGCGCCGGGAAGGACAGCCAGCCGGGGCCGGTCTCCCCGAAGCGCTTCAGCACGGCCGGGAAGGACGGGCAGCGGTGTTCGGCGAGGCGGCGCACGATCCGGCGCAGGGTGTCCTCCTCGCCGTATCCGAGGAGGCACTGGTAGTGCACGAGCCCGCGGCGCCCGTACAGGCGGTTCCAGTGCGGGACGCCGTCGAGGGGGTGGAAGGAGGTGCTGATCGGGCGCAGTTCGGTACGCGTGCGTGCCGCCCTGCGGTGCCGCAGCTCTCCGGCCAGCGCCGCGGTGGTGCGGCCGAGCAGCCCCGCGGGGACGAAGGCGGGCGGGGCGGGCAGCCGGCGTGGGCGGAAGGACGGCGGTTCCTGCCACGCGCGGGTGCCCGGGCGCAGGGCGGCCGCCGGCGCGTGGTCGGCGTGGGTGACGATGCCCCGGCCGGTGGCGGCGCCGCGGGCGAGCAGGTCGATGCGGGCGGTGGCGTGGCGGTGGCGCCGGGCGGCGTTCGCCAGGCGGGCCATCACCTCGTCGAGGTCACGCGCGCGTTCGGTGCCGACACACATGAGGGCCGTCTCGACGGGCAGCAGCCGGAGCGTGACCGTGAGGATCACCCCGGTCAGGCCCAGGCCGCCGGCGGTCGCGTCGAACAGCGGGGTGCCGTGGGGGACGGTGTGCACGGAGCCGTCGGCGGTGAGGAGTTCGAAGGAGAGCACATGGCGGGAGAAGGTGCCGGCGACGGGGTGGTCGCTGCCGTGCACGTCACCGGCGAGCGCCCCGCCGACCGTCACCCGGCGGGTGCCGGGGACGACCGGGACGAACCAGCCGAGCGGCAGCAGTACCTGCATCAGCCGGTGCAGGGAGACCCCCGCGTCGCACAGCACGGTTCCGTCGTCGGCGTCCACGACATGGACGCGGTCCAGGCCGGTCATGTCGAACACGTGGCCGCCGGCGTTCTGCGCGGAGTCCCCGTACGCCCGGCCCAGCCCGCGCGCGATGCCTCCGCGGGGCCCGCAGTCCCGGACGGCGGCCACGGCCTCCGCGTAGTCGCGGGGGCGGATCAGCCGGGCGGTGGTGGGGGCGGTGCGGCCCCACCCGGTGACGGGCACGGTGTCGGTTGCCATGAAAAGACGCTATCGACACGATATGCGACGTTGGTTTACTAACATTCCGACTCTGCACGAAACGGGTGATAAGTGAGACAACGGCCGTGCATCAGCCGGCCGTGGCAAGGGGAGATCACGAGCATGGACTGGCTGACAGGACTCCCCGTCATCGGACCGCCCCTGAAGCGGCTGATGGTGACGCACGCGTGGCGGTCGTACGAGCGGCTGGACCGGGTGAAGTGGACCCGGCTGGCGGCCGCGATGACCTTCGTCAGCTTCGTCTCGCTCTTCCCGCTGCTCACCGTGGCCGCCGCGATCGCCGCCGGCACGCTCGGCGCCGACCAGCAGAAGACCCTCGAGGACAAGATCGCCCAGCAGGTCCCCGGCATCTCCGACCAGCTCGACATCAAGGGCCTGGTGGACAACGCCGGGACCGTCGGCCTCATCGCCGGCGCGGTGCTGCTGTTCACCGGCATCAACTGGGTGGGCCAGATGCGGGACTGCCTGCGCGCGGTGTGGGAGCTGCCGGACACCGAGGAGAACCCCCTGCTGAGCAAGGCCAAGGACGGCGGCATCCTGCTCGGTTTCGGCGGCGCGGTGCTCGTCACGCTCGCCGCCTCCACGGTCGCCTCCGCCGCCGTCGGCTGGATCGCCCACCAGGCCGGCCTCGACGAACACGGCTGGGGCAGCGCCCTGCTGCGCGTCGCGGCCTTCGCCGTCGCCGTCCTCGCCGACTTCCTGCTCCTGCTGTACGTGCTCACCCTGCTGCCCGGCGTCGAACCCGCGCGCCACCGTCTGGTGGTCGCCGCCCTGCTCGGCGCGGTCGGCTTCGAACTGCTCAAGCTGCTGCTCAGCGGCTACATCCAGGGCATCGCGGCGAAGAGCATGTACGGCGCGTTCGGCGTCCCCGTCGCCCTGCTGCTGTGGATCAACTTCACCTGCAAGCTGCTGCTGTACTGCGCCGCGTGGACGGCGACGCTCAGCAAGGAGGAGGAGGGCGTCGCCGCCGACGAGGCGGAGGAGAAGGAGGAGGAAGCGGTCAGCGCCGACGCCCGACAGGCCAACGGCGGTTGACGACGAACGCGCCGCCGCCCAGCAGCACCAGCGCCCCACCGGCGATCCCGAGCGCGATCCCCATCCCGCCGGAGCCGCTCGCGGTCGCCGCGCTCGCCGCCGCCTTGCCGCCGGAGACCCCGCCCGACGCGGTGCCGCCCGAGGTGCCCGAGGAGGCCGTGGCGCCGGGCTGGGCGCCGCCGCCGACGCTCCTGGGCGCCACCAGCTCGCCCACCGGCCGCACCTTTCCGGCCGCCTGGAAGCCCCAGTCGAACAGCCGCGCGGTCTCCTTGTAGACCTCGTTGTGCTCGTTCTTCTCCGGGTGCATCACGGTGACGAGCAGCACATGGCCGCCCCGCTCGGCGACACCGGTGAAGGTGGCGCCCGCGTTGGTGGTGTTGCCGTTCTTCACGCCCGCGATGCCCTGGTAGACGGGGACGTCGTGGTCGGTGCCGCTCAGCAGGCGGTTGGTGTTCTGGATCTCGAAGGGCTGGCGGACCACTTTGCCCGACTTGTCCTTCTTTGTCTCACCCGGGAACTCGGCCTTCACCGTCGAGCAGTATTCGCGGAAGTCCTTCTTCTGCAGTCCGGAACGGGCGAACAGCGTCAGGTCGTAGGCCGAGGAGACCTGCCCGGGAGCGTCGTAACCGTCCGGGCTGACCACATGCGTGTCGAGCGCCTGGAGTTCCTCGGCGTGCTGGTTCATCTCCTTCACGGTGGCCTCGACGCCGCCGTTCATCGACGACAGCACGTGCACCGCGTCGTTGCCGGAGCGCAGGAAGACACCGAGCCACAGGTCGTGGACCGTGTAGGTCTCGTTCTCCTTTATCCCGACCAGGCTGGAGCCGGCGCCCATGCCCGCCAGGTCGCTCGGCACCACCTTGTGCTGCGTGGAGGCGGGGAACTTCGGCAGCACCGTGTCCGCGAACAGCATCTTCATCGTGCTCGCCGGTGCCAGCCGCCAGTGCGCGTTGTGCGCGGCCAGCACCTCACCCGACTCGGCGTCGGCGACGATCCAGGAGCGCGCGGTGACGTCCTTGGGCAGCACCGGAACCCCGGCGGCCAGGTTGGCCTGCGTGCCCGGCCGGCCGAGTTCCGCGCCGCCCACCTGGGACATGGACGCCGGCGGAGTGGCGGACGGGCTGGGCGGGGGCGCCGGGGCGGCGAGGGCCGCCGGCGCGGTCAGCGCGAGGGACAACAGGGTCGCGGAGGTGACCAGCAGGGATCGCCTGCCGGTCCTGCGGTGAGCGGGCACGACGCAGAACGTACCTCCCGCGCCCGCCGAAGTCCCGCCCCGCCCCCCACCCCGGACACGGAACCGGACACGCGGCGGCGATACTGGGTCCATGAAGCTCAGCCGCCGGGTCTCGTGGTTCCTGCTCGCCTTCGGGGTGTGGAGTCTCGTCATCTGGGTCACTTTCATCAAAAACTTGATCAAGGACAGCAGCGGGCTGGCCTTCGACGACGGTCACCCGACGGCGTACTTCTGGGTGCACCTGCTGCTCGCGGTCGTTTCCTTCGTATTGGGGACGGCCATCGGGGTCATCGGGTTGCGTGGAGTGCGCGCACTGCGCCGAACGTCATAGCCGACCGGCCGGAACCGGACCGTCAACGGGGGACACGACACGGTGGTCATCGTCTTCGCGCTCGTGGCGCTGCTCGTGCTCGCCGTCCTCGTGTCGGCCAACTGGTACGTGTGGCGGCGCCTGTTCCGCGACACGACCGAGACGCCCGGCCGCACCCGCCGCCTGGGCGCGGCCCTGATCGCCGGCGGCTGGGCGGCGGCCTTGGGCGCGCTCGTCGCCGAACGCACCGGCGCCCCCTTCTGGCTCCAGCGCGTCCTCGCCTGGCCGGGGTTCCTGTGGCTGGCCCTGTCGGTCTACCTGCTGCTCGCCGTCCTCGCCGGCGAGCTGCTGCGGCCGCTGCTGCTGCGGCTGCCGCTCCGGCGCGGGGCGGCCGTGGCGCGACCGGAACCCGTCCCCGCCGGCGCACCCGCGCAACCCGCCGATCCCTCGCCCCCGCTGCCCGTCACCGACCCCTCCCGCCGCCTGGTCGTCTCCCGCTTCGTCGCCGGGGCGGCGGCCGCAGCCGCCGTCGGCACCGTCGGATACGGCACCTACGGCGTGCTGCGCGGGCCGAGTGTGAAACGTGTCACGGTGCCGCTGGCCAAGCTGCCGCGCGCCGCGCACGGTTACCGGATCGCCGTGGTCAGCGACATCCACCTCGGCCCGATCCTGGGCCGCGGCTTCGCGCAGAAGGTCGTCGACACGGTCAACGCCACCCAGCCCGACCTGATCGCGGTCGTCGGCGACCTCGTCGACGGCAGCGTCAAGGACCTCGGCCCGGCCGCGGCCCCGCTCGCCCGGCTGCGGGCCCGGCACGGCGCGTACTTCGTCACCGGCAACCACGAGTACTTCTCCGGCGCCGAGCAGTGGGTGGAGGAGGTCCGGCGGCTCGGTCTGCACCCCCTGGAGAACGCCCGCACCGAGATGCCCTGGTTCGACCTCGCCGGCGTCAACGACATCCAGGGCGAGAGCGAGGGCCACGGCCCGGACTTCGCCCGCGCCCTCGGCGACCGGGACACCACGCGCGCGTGCGTGCTGCTCGCCCACCAGCCGGTGCAGATCCACGAGGCCGTCCGGCACGGCGTCGACCTCCAGCTCTCCGGTCACACCCACGGCGGCCAGCTGTGGCCCGGCAACCTCGTCGCCGCGGCAGCCAACCCGACCGTGGCCGGTCTGGAGCGCTACGGCGACACGCAGCTGTACGTCAGCCGGGGCGCCGGTGCCTGGGGCCCGCCGACCCGCGTCGGCGCCCCCTCGGACATCACGGTCGTCGAACTGGCGTCACGACAGGCCTGAGCGAACCTTCACGAATCAACCAAATCCTCTTCCGCTGCATGAAACTCCTGTGATTAATTGAGCCGCGCCACTAATAGGGGAGTGGCCGCCACTTGGGGGAGTGGCACATGCACAGGGGGCCCGGAACGGGCCCGTGGGAGGGCAACACCACCATGCGATCACTTCGCATGCGCGTCCTGGCGGCCGTACTCGTTTTGGCGGCCGCCGGTGTGGCCGGCTGGCAGATGCTGCCGTCACAGGGAAACAAGAACAAGACGATCGTGGTCGGTACGACGGACACCATCACGTCGCTCGACCCGGCCGGCGCCTACGACGCCGGTTCCTGGGCGCTGTTCAGCAATGTCTTCCAGTCGTTGCTGACCTACGAGCCCGGCGGTACGCAGCCCGTGCCGGACGCGGCCAAGAGCTGCGCCTTCGTCGCGGGCAGCCTGCGCGTCTACCGCTGCGAGCTGCGGGACGACCTGACGTTCCCCAGCGGCCGCGAGGTGAGCGCGAAGGACGTGAAGTTCTCCTTCGACCGCATCAAGAAGATCAACTCCGATGTCGGGCCGGGGTCCTTGCTGTCCACGCTCGCCTCGGTGGAGGCCCAGGGCCGCACGGTCACCTTCCATCTGTCGTCCCCGGACGCCACGTTCCCGTTCAAGGTGGCCACCGGCGCCGGCTCCATCGTCGACGCCGAGCAGTACCCGGCCGACAAGCTGCGCGAAGGCACCGCCGCCGACGGCACCGGGCCGTACGAGCTGGCGTCGTACACCAAGGGCGGCAAGGCCGTACTGAAGCCGAACTCCCGCTACCGGGGCGCCATCAAGAGCACCGGCACGCCCATCGAGCTGCGCTACTACAAGGACCCGACGGCACTGCAGGGCGCCTGGAAGGCCAAGCAGGTCGACGTCGCCACCCGCCAGCTGCCGCCGGACGTGCTGGCCGGGCTCAACGCCAGCGACCCCGGCCAGCGCGTCTACGAGGCCGACAGCTCCGAGACCCGCAACCTGTACTTCAACACCCACAAGGGCGCCCCGCTGCACGACACGCGCGTGCGGCAGGCCGTGGCCTGGCTGGTCAACCGCGAACAGCTCGCCGGCGACGTCTACGACGGCACCGTGGAGCCGCTGTACTCGCTGATCCCGACCGGGATCATCGGCCACACCGCGTCGTTCTTCGACAGCTACCCCAAGCAGAACACCGCCAAGGCGCGGGCCCTGCTCACCCAGGCCGGCGTCAGCCTGCCGGTCCGCTTCACCTACGGCTACGGCATCGGCAGCGGCGCCGCCGAGCAGGAGGCGAAGGAGCTCAAGCGGCAACTGGAGGCGAGCGGCCTGTTCCAGGTCGACGTCAAGGGCTACGAGTGGACCGACTTCCAGAAGCACTGGGCGACCGGCAAACTCGACGCGTACGCCGTCGGCTGGGTCGCCGACTACCCCGACCCGGACACCTTCACGGGCCCGCTCGTCGGCAGCGACGCCACCATGAACACCGGCTACAGCGACAAGACGGTCGACGCCCTGATCCGCTCCTCGCAGCAGTACGCCGACCGCAGCCGCTCCGCCCAGGCCTTCCGCCACCTGCAGACCCGGATCGCCGACGACGTGCCGGTGATCCCGCTGTGGCAGAGCAAGGAGTACGTGGTCACGGACGTGGACGTCAGCGGCGGCCAGTACCTGTCCGACGGCAACGGCGTGTTCCGACTGTGGCAGTTGACGTGGATCTGAGGGGGGTCAGGCGAGGCCGGCTCTGAGGATCGCGTCGACGTCCAGGGTGACGTCGGCGCCGATGTCCGCAGGCAGCGTGACAAGCTCGCCGGGGGAGTACGGACGGTGGTTCTCGTACTCGTCCCCGGCGGGCGCGGTCAGCACGTGAAGGCGCTGGTGCTTGCGATCCACGATCAGGTAGACCGGAATCTTGGCGCTGGCGTACGCCTTCACCTTGTCCCGCAGATCGGTGCGGTAATTGCTCGACGTGACCTCCACGACCACTCGGAAGCAGACGGGGTCGTAACAGTTGTTCTCGATACAGTGGTCGCGGTAATCGGCATCGACCAGGGAGAGGTCGGGGATCGCGTAGTCCTCGGTTCCGGTCGGCAGCCAGACGCCGACGCCCGGCAGCACTCTCGACTCCGAGCCGTGCAGGCCGGCCGCGCTGAAGACCAGCGCGAGGTCCATCAGGGCCTCTCCATGGGGGCCGTCCGGTGGCGGGGTCACGACGATCTGGCCTCCGATGATCTCGACGCGATAGCCCGGATTGCGGTCCATGAGCCGGTTCGCCTGCGAGATCAGCGGACGGTCTCCGTGGGGCCGCTCGACGGATGCTGCGGACATCACGTGCCTCCTGACGGCTGGTGTCGAGAGCATCATCGTAGGCAGCCCCACCCCCACGTGTCCCCTCACGCGCTCTTCACCCACAAGTGGATCACCGTTCCGACGGCGCGCCCCCCGGCGTCGGCAGCATCTTCGTCATGCCCGGGAGGAAGTCCGTGAACAGCTCGTGGACCTCGCGCACCAGCGGGCGCAGCACGCGGAAGCGGGCCAGCGCCACGCCCCGCGCGGTGATGCGCGCGCCCCGCTCGGCGAGCCGGTAGCTGCGCTCGCGCCCCGGGGTCCGGTCGAAGATCCAGTACAGCACGAGCCCCATCTGCGCGAGCCACATCAACTCGGGCAGGGCGTCCTGCAGTTCCTCGGGCACCTTCGTCTTCCGCGCCCCGCGCAGCACCTCCCGGTGGACGCTGATCGCCTCCTCGCGCGCGTGCTCCGACTCCTGCGAGAAGGGGCTCAGCGGGCTGTCCGGGTCGGCGGCGTTCTTGAAGAACTGCACCGCGAACTCGTGGTACGGCGCCGCCACGTCCAGCCAGGTCCGCAGCACGCCCGCGAGCCGCGCCTCGAAGTCGCTCTCGCGCTCCAGCACCCCGCGGACCGCCGCCTGGTGCTCGGCGGCGATCCGGTCGTAGAAGCCCTGGATCAGGTGCTCCTTGCCGGCGAAGTAGTAGTAGGCGTTGCCGACGGAGACACCGGCCTCCTGGGCGATGGCCCGCATGGTGGTCTTGTCGTAGCCCCGCTCCTGGAACAGCCGCATCGCCGTCTCCAGGATCAGCGCACGGGTCTGCTCCGACTTCTCGGACTTCGGGGTCGCGGGGCCCTCATGCGGGCTGTCGTTCTTGGCGGGCACGACACCAGAGCCTAGTCAGTGGCGCAGGCGCCGTCGTCACAGCCGGGTGGGTTGTACGTCCAGCCCGCCCCGGGCTCGTACGACCATCCGTCGCCCCCGCGGTACGTCCGCCCGCCCCACCCCTCCTGCCGGCCCCGCCATTTCGCGGCGGCGAGCACGGCGCCCCGGGCGAGTTTCGCTCCCGCCGGGGTGCTGAGCCGGTGGGCGAGGGGGCGGTGCTCGCGCAGGGCCCACAGGACGACGATCCAGGCGGCGGTGTCCCGGTAGACCTGGCCGCCGTCGCCCACGACGGTGACCTCCTCCAGGGTGGCCCCGTGGTCGAGGCCCGGGAAGCGCCGCCGGGCCTCGTCCGACCCGGCGGGGACCAGCTCCAGCGGCACCAGCTGCTGCTGCCGCGTGAGCCAGTCCCGCAGGAACGTGCACAGGGAGCACTGGGCGTCGTACAGGACGGTGAGCCCGCGCAGTGCCGGTGCCGGTGCCTGTGCTTGTGCCTGTGCCGCTGCCGGTGTGCCGGTCACGGCGGTCACGCCCCGGTGGTCGGCGCCACCCAGCCCTGCGGCGGGACCGGCGGCAGCTGCTCGCGCTCCATCACCCCGCGGCGCCGGATCCGGTTGAGCACGTACACGTTGCCCAGGTGCATCACGCCGAGCACGAGCAGGACCACGCCGAGCTTGGTGGACAGGGCCTCGAAGATGCCGCGGGTGTCCTCGATGGTGTCGTCGCCGCTCAGGTAGAGGGCGACGAAGCCGAGGTTGACCAGGTAGAAGCCGACGACCAGGAGGTGGTTGACGGCGTCGGCGAGCTTGTCGTTGCCGTGCAGCACGTCGGCCAGGAAGACCCGCCCGTTGCGGCTGAGGGTCCGGGCCACCCAGACGGTCAGCCCGATGCTGACGACCAGGTAGATGACGTAGGCGATGACGGTGCGGTCCATGCCCCACCCCTTCTTGAACGCGTTCAAAACGCTGACAGGAAGGACTGTAGACCTGTTTTTGAACGTGTTCAACTCACCTGTTCGGGCCTCGGGCGCGGCGGCACGGAATGATCGGCCTCGGGCAGGCCCTAGCTCCGGCGGGCCAGCTCGGGCCGCTTGGTGTAGTCCGTGAACCCGATGACGTTGCCCCAGGGGTCGGCGATCTCGACGGTCCACCCGGTGGCCACCGCGAAGGGCAGCTCCAGCGGCGTGATCCCGGCCGCGACGAGCCGCAGCGCGGCGAGCCGGGCGTCGGGCACCTCCACCCACACCCGCGGCGCGGGCCACGCGGGCGACCGGTATCCCAGCGCGTCCTCCTGTCGCAGCAGCACGCCCGGTGTCTCCCCGCCGACCTTCAGCAGCGCGATCCCGGCCTCGTCCAGCCGGAACCCGACGACGAACCCGGCCCGCTCGTAGAACTCGACGGCTTCCCCGAGCGCCCCGACCGGCAACAGCACGTTGTCGAACCCGAGCAGCTCGTACGACTCTTCGTCAGACATGTCGTCAGATTAGAGCGCATCTCAGATCAAACCCGTCAAAAACGCCCTAGGGTGCCGAGTGCTTCCGCCGGCCGGCGCGGTGCCTACGGGACGCCGGGAAGCCGGACGGTGACGAGGAGACCACCGGCGGGGCGGGGGACCAGGGCGAGGGTCCCGTCGTGGGCGCGGACGACGCTGTGCACGATGGCCAGGCCGAGGCCGACGCCGGCGTGCTCGTCGGAGCGGACGCGTTCCGTCCCGCGCCGGAAGGGCTCGGTCAGCGTCGGTACCAGGTCCGCGGCGAGCCGGCGCCCCGTGTTCTCCACCCGCAGCACGCTCGCGTCCCCCTGCGTCTCGGTGTGGACCGTCACGCTGCCGCCGGCGGGGAGGTTGTGGACGACGGCGTTCTGGACGAGGTTCGTCACCATGCGCAGCAGCAGCTCCGCCGAACCGCAGGCCGGGGCCTGGCCACCCGTGACCTCGAGCGTGATCCGGCGCTGCTCGGCGAGGGGAAGCAGCGTCTCGGCGGCTTCCTCGGCGACGAGGGAGAGGTCGACCCTCTCGCGGCTGAAGTTCCCGCGCTCCCCCCGGCTGAGCAGCAGCAGGGCCTCGGTGAGGTCGATCGCCCGGGTGTTGGCGGTGTGCAGGCGTTCGATGAGTTCGTCGCGGCCCCGCGCGGGGTCCTCGCGGGCGACGTCGAGCAGTGCGCGCGAGATCGCCAGCGGGGTGCGCAGTTCGTGAGAGGCGTTCGCGGCGAACCGCCGCTGTTCGGCGACGTGGGACTCCAGTTGCCCGAGCATCGAGTCGAAGACGTCGGACAGTTCGTGGAACTCGTCGCGGCGGCCCTTCATACGGATCCGGTGGGACAGCGACCCCTTCCCGGCCCTGCGTGCCGCGTCCGAGATCTGCGCGAGCGGGGCGAGCATCCGCCCGGCGAGGAGCCATCCCCCGACGAGGCCGAACACCAGCAGGAAGGCCATCGCCACGGCCGCGGCGGGGGCGAAGGTGTGCACGAGGAGATAGCGGTTGGGCGAGATCCCGAGAAGGCCCTGCGGATTGTCGGGTACGTAACGCAGCAGGAACACCCACACCACGGCCAGCAGGAGAGCACCGGCGACCGCGAGGAACCCCGCGTAGCTGAGGGTGAGCTTCCAGCGGACGCTCAGCCCCGGGCGTCTGGGGGGCGTCTCGCCGGTCATGCCGGGCTCGCGACGCCCCCTAGGCACGCGGACCGTCCGGACGGCTGTCGCCGGGGCCGGTGTCGATGCGGTAGCCGACACCCGGCACCGTGGCGATGATCCAGGGTTCGCCGAGCCGTTTGCGCAGCGCGGAGACGGTGATGCGTACGGCGTTGGTGAGCGGGTCGGCGTTCGCGTCCCAGGCCCGCTCCAGCAGCTCTTCGGCGCTGACGACCCCGCCCTCGGCGGCGACGAGTACCTCCAGCACCGCGAACTGCTTGCGGGTGAGCGCGACATGGCGTCCATCGCGGAAGACCTCCCGGCGGAAGGGGTCGAGCCGCAGGCCCACGATCTCGCGGACCGGGGGCCGGGCGTACGCGCGCCTGCGGTCGAGCGCCCTCAGCCGCAGGACCAGCTCGCGCAGGTCGAACGGCTTGGTGAGGTAGTCGTCGGCGCCCAGTTCGAACCCGGACGCCTTGTCGTCGATCCGGTCGGCGGCGGTGAGCATCAGGATCGGCAGGCCGCTGCCGGAGGCGACGATACGCCGGGCGACCTCGTCGCCGGACGGGCCGGGGATGTCGCGGTCGAGGACCACGAGGTCGTAGGAGTTCACGCCGAGCAGCTCCAGGGCCGAGTCGCCGTCACCGGCGATGTCGGCGGCGATCGCCTCCAGCCGCAGACCGTCACGGACGGCTTCGGCCAGGTGGGGCTCGTCCTCCACGATCAGTACGCGCATGTCCGAAGCGTAGGCAGGCCGCCATATCGCCGGTGTATGTGAGACGTGGGCCCACCGGAGACGCGGCTCAGCCCGTGGGCGCCGGCGCGGGGCGAGAGCGGTCCGCGGGCGCCTGCGCGCCGGTGTGCCACCAGCGGCGCGACGCCAGCGCGGCCAGCACCGCACCGGCGGTGTTGACCAGCACGTCGTCCACGGAGGACACCCGGTCCAGCCGCAGCACGTACTGCGCGGTCTCGACCAGGGCCGAGCAGCCCGCCCCGAGCGCCAGGACCCGCGGCACCGACGCCAGCGCCGCGAACCGCACCGGGGCGAAGAAGCCCAGGAACGCCAGGCCGAGCAGATTGCCGACGATACCGAGCGCCCCCATCGTGACCAGGTCCCGCAGCGGCACCAGGCTCACCCGGGCGGGCGCGACCCCGGCCGCGCCGCCCGGCATCATCGTCAGCCACAGGAACGGCAGCGTCCCGTGGACCAGCCCCACCTCGGCCAGCGACGTCCGCCACGCCCGGCTGGCGCCGGCGGCTCGCCGACGGCGCGCCAGAACCCACACCACCAGCGCGGACAGCGGCACCGCGGCCAGCGTCATCAGCACCACGCCGTTGAAGGTGTCGAAGCAGCCGTGCCATCGCCCGGCCACGCACATCGGAGCGGACATCATGAGCGGCCGCCGTACGACGAACACGGCTCCCGCCAGGGCGAGGACCGCCAGGCCGAGGAGCACGGTGCGGAGCGCACGGCGGGGCGGTGCGGGCAGGGGTGCGTGCTGGCTCATGCCCCCATTGCAGACGGAGGGCTGTTGCGGCGCCGTATGCGCTTTTCGATACGCCCGCGATACACGCCGGCGCCCGCGCTACCCGCCCGCGCCCGGGCCGCACGCCGCGTCCGCGGTGCACGCCGACGGCCCGAACGCGCGGAGGGCCCCGCTTCCCGGTGATGTCACCGGGAAGCGGGGCCCTCTCCGGGCTGCGTGAAGCTCAGAAGCGGCGCGTGATGAGCGCGCGCTTCACTTCCTGGATCGCCTTCGTGACCTCGATGCCGCGCGGGCAGGCGTCCGTGCAGTTGAACGTCGTGCGGCAGCGCCAGACGCCGTCCTTGTCGTTCAGGATCTCCAGGCGCTGCTCGCCGGCCTCGTCACGCGAGTCGAAGATGAAGCGGTGCGCGTTGACGATGGCCGCCGGGCCGAAGTACTGGCCGTCGTTCCAGAAGACCGGGCAGGACGACGTGCACGCGGCGCACAGGATGCACTTGGTGGTGTCGTCGAAGCGCTCGCGGTCCTCGGCGGACTGCAGACGCTCACGCGTCGGCTCGTTGGTGTCCTTCGTGATCAGGAAGGGCATCACGTCCCGGTACGCCTGGAAGAACGGCTCCATGTCGACCACGAGGTCCTTCAGGACCGTCAGGCCCTTGATGGGCTCGACCGTGATCGGCTTCTCCGGGTTGATGTCCTTGATCAGCGTCTTGCACGCCAGACGGTTCTTGCCGTTGATCCGCATCGCGTCCGAGCCGCAGATGCCGTGGGCGCAGGAGCGGCGGAAGGTCAGCGTGCCGTCCAGGTCCCACTTGATCTTGTGGAGGCCGTCGAGGACGCGCTCCTTCGGGTCGATCTCCAGCTGGAAGTCTTCCCAGGTCGCCTCGGCCGAGACCTCCGGGTTGAACCGGCGGACCCGGAAGGTGACCGTGATGTACGGGGAGGCCGCGGACTCCGCCTCGACCTTGTCCAGAACAGGGGTAGCCATCAGTACTTACGCTCCATCGGCTGGTAGCGGGTCTGGACGACCGGCTTGTAGTCGAGACGGATGGACTCGGTCCCGTCGGCGCCGACCTCGCGGTACGCCATGGTGTGGCGCATGAAGTTGACGTCGTCGCGGTTCGGGTAGTCCTCGCGGTAGTGACCACCGCGGGACTCCTTGCGGGCCAGCGCGGACACGGCCATGACCTCGGCCAGGTCGAGCAGGTTGCCCAGCTCGATGGCCTCCAGCAGGTCCGTGTTGAACCGCTTGCCCTTGTCCTGGATCGCCACGTTCTTGTACCGCTCACGCAGCTCGGCGATCTTCTCGACGGCCGTCTTGATCGTCTGCTCGGTGCGGAAGACCATGACGTTGGCGTCCATGGTCTCCTGCAGCTCGCGCCGCAGCTCCGCCACCCGCTCGGTGCCCGTGGAGGTGCGCAGACGCTCGATCTGCTCCACGACGAGGGACTCCGGGTTCTCCGGCAGCTCGACGTGGTCCGCCTTCTGGGCGTACTCGGCGGCGGCGATGCCCGCGCGCTTGCCGAAGACGTTGATGTCCAGCAGCGAGTTGGTGCCCAGGCGGTTGGCGCCGTGGACGGACACGCAGGCCACCTCGCCGGCGGCGTACAGGCCGGGGACGACGGTGGTGTTGTCCGCGAGGACCTCACCCTCGACGTTCGTCGGGATGCCGCCCATGGCGTAGTGCGCGGTCGGCTGGATCGGGATCGGGTCCGTGTACGGCTCGATACCGAGGTAGGTCCGCGCGAACTCCGTGATATCGGGCAGCTTCGCGTCCAGCTGCTCCGGCGGGAGGTGGGTGAGGTCGAGGTAGACGTGGTCGCCCTCGGGACCGCAGCCGCGGCCCTCACGGATCTCCGTGTAGATGGAGCGGGACACGACGTCACGGGACGCCAGGTCCTTCATGACGGGAGCGTACTTCTCCATGAAGCGCTCGCCGTCCTTGTTGCGCAGGATGCCGCCCTCACCGCGGGCGCCCTCGGTGAGCAGGATGCCCATGCGCCAGATGCCGGTCGGGTGGAACTGGAAGAACTCCATGTCCTCCAGCGGGATGCCCCGGCGGTACACCGCGGCCTGGCCGTCGCCGGTCAGGGTGTGCGCGTTGGACGTCACCTTGAAGAACTTGCCGCAGCCGCCGGAGGCGTAGATCACGGCCTTCGCCTGGAAGATGTGGATCTCACCGGTGGCCAGCTCGTACGCCACGACACCGGCCGAGCGCTTGACGCCGTCGACCTCGGTGATCAGCTGGTCCAGGACGTAGAACTCGTTGAAGAACTCCACGCCCTCCTTGACGCAGTTCTGGTACAGCGTCTGGAGGATCATGTGGCCGGTGCGGTCGGCCGCGTAGCAGGAGCGGCGGACCGGCGCCTCGCCGTGGTTGCGCGAGTGACCGCCGAAGCGGCGCTGGTCGATGGTGCCGTTCGGGGTCCGGTTGAACGGCAGGCCCATCTTCTCCAGGTCGAGGACGGAGTCGATGGCCTCCTTCGCCAGGATCTCGGCGGCGTCTTGGTCGACCAGGTAGTCACCGCCCTTGACCGTGTCGAAGGTGTGCCACTCCCAGTTGTCCTCCTCCACGTTCGCCAGCGCGGCGGCCATGCCGCCCTGCGCGGCGCCCGTGTGGGAGCGGGTCGGGTAGAGCTTCGTCAGGACGGCCGTGCGGCTGCGCTTGGTCGCCTCGATGGCGGCCCGCATACCGGCGCCACCGGCGCCGACGATGACGGTGTCGTACTTGTGGATCTTCATGATTCTCGCAGCCCCGTGCCTAGCGGATGTTCGGGTCGAAGGTGAAGATCACCAGCGTGCCCAGCAGGATGGTGAACACCGTGGCGGTGTAGAGCAGGCCCTTGAGCCACAGGCGGGTGTTCGCGCGCTCCGCGTAGTCGTTGATGACCGTGCGCAGGCCGTTCGCACCGTGCAGCATCGCCAGCCACAGCATCAGCAGGTCCCAGACCTGCCAGAACGGCGAGGCCCAGCGGCCGGCCACGAAGGCGAAGCCGATCTTGGACACGCCGCCGTCCAGCACGAGCTGGATCAGCAGGTGGCCGAGGACCAGCACGACGAGCACGACGCCGGACAGGCGCATGAACAGCCAGGCCGCCATCTCGAAGTTGCCCCGGGTCGACTTCGGGGTCTTCTTGGTGCGCTTGCGCGGGGCCTCGATGAAGGGCGCCGGGTTGTCGACGGAGTAGACGGCTCCGCCTTCGACCGGGCCGATACCGGCAGCGTTGGTTTCAGTGGTGGACATGCGCGTCAGCTCCCGAACAGAACACGAGCGGCGTGGCCGAGGACGGGGTAGATCGCCCCGATCATCAGCACGACCCAGATGCCCACGACGGTCCAGAGCATCTGCTTCTGGTAGCGCGGGCCCTTGGACCAGAAGTCGACGGCGATGACGCGGAGGCCGTTGAGCGCGTGGAAGAGGATGGCCGCGACGAGGCCGTACTCAAGGCAGGCGACGATCGGCGTCTTGTAGGTGGAGACGACCTTGTCGTAGTCCTCGGGGGAGACACGGACGAGGGCGGTGTCCAGCACGTGAACGAACAGGAAGAAGAAAATGAGGACGCCGGTGACTCGGTGAGCCACCCAGGACCACATTCCTTCCCGGCCGCGGTACAGCGTTCCAGCCGGCACGGAAATTTCCTCCGGGAGCGGGGGTTGGGGCCGCGCCGGCTTCGGTGTCGGTCGGGCCCGGCCGGGTACGGTCCACCGGCCCCCAGCATCGTAGCGATGCGCCGGCGCTGGGCCTCGCCGGGGTCCCTCGGTGTGATCAAACTGGCACGTAAAGAGGTACGGGTGGACTAGTGCGGCCGGTGGGGCGGGTGGTTTGTGCCTGTTTGCCGGGGGTGGGGCGTCAGTGGTTGCTCGCGCAGTTCCCCGCGCCCCTCAGTTGCGAGGCCAGACGTTCCTTCGCCAGACGGCGGAGTTCCTCGGCCGCCACCACCCGTTCCTCCTCGGGATCGTTCGCCAAACGTGACCGGATCGCTTCCAGGACGTAGTCGAGGGCCTCGCGGGGCGCGACCTCGCCCAGGCAGATGACGAACGCGTGTCCGAATTTGGCCTCGTAGGCCGCGTTCGCCGCGGTCAGTGCCGTGTGGGCGGCCTCGTAGGTGTCGTCGGGCAGCGGAGGCAGGGTCTCCGCGGTCAGGGCCTCCGCCAGGTCGGTGGGCGCGAGGTCGTAGGCGGCCTCGTCGGACGCGGCCAGCAGGGCGTCCAGGGTGGGATACGGGCGGTGGTCGGCGATGCGGCGCGCCCAGCGCAGGCTGCGCAGGCAGCACAGCAGGGCGCGTACGGCCTGGTCGGCGGGCGCGTCGTTGAAGTCCCCCAGACCGGCCGGCGGCCGCGGGACGCGCGGCTGCTCGGGCAGTGCCGGTATGGCGACTCGGCCGGGGAGACGGGGAAGACGGTGCGCGGGCAGCGTGAGTCCTCGGCGTCGGTGATGTGTGGGTCGGCAGGGGATCATGTGAGAGATGTGACACCACGTTATCGAGAGTGGTCACGGTGTGTCCGACGGATGCCCGGATTTCACCCGCACGGGAGAGTTTCCGAAGGCGCGGTGGACACCCCGGGGGACGTCGAGGACGCGGAGGGTGCCGCACACAGGGCCGCCCGGGGGCCGGAAGCCGGGCACACGGTCTGCTCGCGGACGCTGACCGCCGTCCCCGCTGTCCTCGTCGCCGCCCGATCCGCTGCCCGATCCACCGCTTGATCCGCCGCCCGATTCGCTGGCCGAAAATATCTTCTTCGCCCTCCTCGACCGGCTCCGTGTGGTACCCCTGTGACACTGCGCGGGCGTCGCACGCAGTAAGGGAAAGTGCGGGCTCCGTAAGGGATGGCGCCCCGTCGAGGGAGGCGTGGATGAGCCTGGTGGATCTCATCTCGCAGGCTGACGAACGCGGGCTGGCCGCGAGCGGACTGGCTTGTTTGGATCGGTGCCTGCCCCTGCTGGGCGGCGACGACGAGGCGTTGCGGCCCCTGTGGGGCAATCTCGCCGACGACGCCGGCGGCGCCTGGGGCGACCTGCTCGACGCGGCGCGCGGCAGGCTCGCGGTGTCCGCCGCCGGTGCCGGTGACGAGGCGACCCTGCTGGCCCAGCGGATGCTCGCCGCCGCGCCCGACGAGCGGTTCGCACCGCAGGTCCGCGTGTGGGCGGACGCCTGCTCGGTCGCGTCGCTCCAGATCCACCGGCTGCTCGACCCGGCCGAGGACACCTCCGGCGTCGACGCGCGCCGCCAGGGCCGCACCGACGGCATCTCCCCGCTGGTCGCCGCCGAACTGCGCCGCCAGGTCACCGTCCTCGAAGTCCTCGCCGAACACGGCGCGTCCGGTCTGCGCCGGGCCCTGGACGTCTCCACCGAGGGCCGCCGGGTGCTGCGCGCGGTGGTCTCGCGCCGGTCCCGCGGACGGGCCTGAACCCCGTGACCGCCCGGTGAAACCCGCCGCCGTGCGCGGGTCCTGTGACTGTCGTGCGGGGGCGCTGGGGCGGACTCGCACCGGTTCGCCGGACACCCCCGAAACCCCGTGACACCGCACCGGCCCGGCGCGCTCTTGGGTACGTGACGACTGTTCCCTCCCAGTACACGACCTGGCACCAGCGGACGCCCGGGCAGGACGGCAGACCGCAGGCCGCCGCCAAACCCGCGCGGTGGGCGGCCGACGTGGTGGCCACCATGCGCGAGGGCGCCCGCCTCCACCTCGACTACTCGGCGCAGAGCCTGTGGCGCGTCGACCGGATGATCGAGGAGATACGGCGGGAGGGCGCCCCCGAAGCCGCCGTGGCGACCGTGCTGCGCGGATTCGGCGCCTACGCCGGCGAGGTGATCGTCCGCCGGACCGGCGCCGAATGGTGGGCGAGCGGCGGCGACCACTGGGTGCGTACCCCCGACGGCAAGCTGTGGGACCCGGTGGACGAGGCCCACCGCGCCTACGCCGGCCACGGCTCGCTGCGCCTGCTGTGCCGGGACGCGACGGCGCCCGACTGACACCGCTCGGCCTGCGGGTCGTGGACTTCATCGTCGACGGGCTGCGCAAGGGCGGTGCCGAGCAGGAGCGGGTGGCGGGCGCGCTGTTCGGGCTCGGTGCGTACGGCGGTGAGGTCCTCGTACGCCGGGCGGGCGCCGCCTGGGTGGACCTCGACGTCGGCCAGCGCCCCTGCTTCGGGCAGGAGGTCGGGGTGCGGATGCCCGACGGCCGGGTCTGGAACCCGCTCGGCAGGGTCCTCAACCGCTTCATGGAGGGCGCCCCCGAGGACTCGCTGCAGACCTTCTACCTCGCCCTGCACGGCAGGACCCGGCGGACGGCCGCCTGACGTGCTGTGACACTTCTGTGAGCCGCGACGCTGATGACCGTGGAGGCGTGGACGACGAACGAGGGCGGACTTGGGCCAGGGAGCTGAGTCCCGGCGTGCGCAGGCGTACGACGGGGAGCTGGGTGCGGCGGTCGCACGGGCCCAGGGCGGTGACGAGGCCGCTTTCGCCGTCGCGTACCGGATCGTGCAGCCCGGTCTGCTCGGCTATCTGCGCGGCCTGGTGGGGGAGGACGCCGAGGACGTGGCCTCCGACGCCTGGCTGGAGATAGCGCGCGACCTCGGGCGGTTCAAGGGCGACGGCGCGGGCTTTCGCGGCTGGACGGCCACCATCGCCCGGCACCGGGCGCTGGACCATCTGCGCCGCCGGCGCTCCCGGCCCCGACCGGCGGCGCTGGACGCGGAGCTGCTGGAACTGCCCGGGCCGCACAGCACGCACGACCAGGCGCTGGAGTCGCTCTCCACCGAGGAGACGCTCGCCCTCGTACGCGGACTGCCCCGCGACCAGGCCGAGGCGGTGCTGCTGCGGGTGGTCGTCGGGCTCGACGGCCCCGCGACGGCACGGGTCCTCGGCAAGCGCCCGGGCGCGGTCCGCACCGCCGCACACCGGGGGCTGCGGCGGCTCGCCCGTCAGCTCGGCGCGGCGGCCCCGGCGGGCGAAGGTGTGACGGATGAGGCTTCCCGGACGCTGGGGGAGTCGAAATGAACGGTGGCGGCGGCAGACCGTACACCCCACAGCACGGGCCCGGCCGAGCGGACCGGCCGGAAAGGGACGGACACGGACATGGGTGACACGCACAGGGGCGGCGAGCCGCACACTCGCCGGCACGTCCACCCTGGCGCGCCCGCGTCCGCCACCCACGCCCCCGACGAGGTCCCGGCGCCGGCCGGTGGCCACGTCCCGCCCGGCTCCCCGCCGCCGTCCGGGGGGTACGCGGCCCGCGGTGACCACCTCGCCCTGGAGGACCTGCTGGCCGCCGCGATCCTGAGCGCTGACGTCGACCCGGACGCCGAGCAGCGGGCGGTGGCAGCCTTCCGTGCCGCCCGGGACGCGGGCGCCCACCGCGCCGGTACCCGGCGGCGCGACGACTGGCGGCCCCGCGCGCGGCGCCCCCGGCGCTCGCTGAAGGCCGCGCTGTCCGTGCTGGCGGCGAGCCTCACCCTCGGGGGTGTCGCCTTCGCGGCGATCGGCACCCCCGGTTCCTCCTCCGGCGGTTCCGACGGCCCGGACGGCGACCGCCCCGGCTCCCGGCCCGTCACCAGCGCTCCCGGCCGTACGGCGGACACGGCCACCGGTACGGCGCCCGGCACCTCCGCCGCCCCGTCCCGCACCGGGCCGGCGGACCGCCCCGACCGGCCCGGGACGGCCAAGGACACCGAGGCCCACTGCCGCGCCTGGGAGCGGGTCCGCGGCGACGGCAAGGCACTCGACGCCACCGCCTGGCAGCGGCTGGTCTCGGCCGCGGGCGGCGCGGACCGGGTCGAGGCGTACTGCGCCGAGCAGCTCGCGCACCGGGGCGCGAGCCCTGCCGCCCACCCCAGCACGGCGGGGCGGCCCGCCCAGCCGGGCCACGGCACCGGACACGACGGCCGGCCGGACTCCCACGGGACGCAGCCGCACGGCGGGACCGGGAAGACGCAGGAAGCGAAGAAATAAGCCACCCGGGACGCGGGCGGATGCCGCTGTCACCGGTGTGCCGTGCCGCCAAGGCAACGGCCGGGGCCGCCACCCCCCACAGGAGAGGCCCCGGCCGTCGCGCGGCACGGGCCGCGCGGCGGCCCGTACTTCCTACAGCGCCGAGCGTGCGTTTTCTGTCACACCCCGTCGGCATCCGTGCGCGTCACGAGATGGTTGCATCCCGGACCGACGTGGACGGGCAGTGGTTTAAGGCCGTAACGTGCCTTTCGCGCCGGACCGCGGGGGGCCCGGACCACCGCGACCACCTGCGGTCTTGAACCGCGACCATCAATCGAGGAACCAGGGTGCTGGGGGACGACGCGGAGCTGACAGCCGCGGTGCGTGCGGCGCAGGGCGGGGACGAGACCGCGTTCCGGACCGTGTACCGCACCGTGCATCCGCGACTGCTCGGATACGTCAGGACGCTGGTCGGCGACTTCGAAGCGGAAGACGTCGCCTCCGAGGCGTGGCTCCAGATCGCGCGTGATCTGGAGCGGTTCGAGGGGGACGCCGACCGCTTCCGCGGCTGGGCCGCGCGGATCGCGCGCAACCGGGCGCTGGACCACATACGCATGCGCGGCCGCCGCCCCGCGGTCGGCGGCGACGAGACCGAGCTGACCGGCCGCCCCGCCGAGTCCGACACCGCGGGTGAGGCCATGGAGGCGCTGGCCACCGACCACACCCTCTCGCTCATCGCCCGGCTGCCCCAGGACCAGGCGGAGGCCGTCGTGCTCCGCGTGGTCGTCGGCCTCGACGCCAAGACCGCGGCCCAGACCCTCGGCAAACGGCCGGGCGCCGTGCGCACCGCAGCGCACCGCGGTCTGAAGAAGCTCGCCGAGCTGCTCGGAGAGCGCCCGGACGGTGATCCGGAATCGGCCGGCGGGCTCGACGCGCTGCCGCCGCAGAGAGAACCGCGCGCCCGCGCGGTGACGTCCGCCGGTGTGACGCAACGATGGGCGCGGACGCAGAAGGACATGTGATGGCCGACGAGCAGTACAGGTGGCTGGACCGCGAGACGGCGGAGCGTCTGCTGCGCGGAGAGCCGCTGGACGCCGTCCCCGCCGACGCCCGTGAGGAGGCCGAACGGCTGGCCCGGGCCCTGGGCGAGCTGTCCGCCGTACCGGAGAAGACCGGCACCGGACTCGCCGGTGAGGACGCTGCCCTGGCCGCTTTCCGGGTGGCGCGCACCGCGCACGCCGGCGGCGCCCACGCCTCGGACAACGGTGTCGTCCGCATCGGTGCCGGGCGGCCGGCCGGCCGCCGCTCCCGCTGGGGCCGCCCGCTGCGGCTGGCGCTGTGCGCCGTCGTGGCCGCCGGGACGGTCGGCGGTGTCGCGGTCGCGGCCGGGACCGGGGTGCTCCCGGCGTTCGGCGGTGCCGAGCCCGGCCCCCGTGTCTCGGTGTCGGCCGACGCCACCCCCGAGCGTCCGCCGGGTCCCTCGTCGCCGGACGGGACGGGGACGGCCTCCACCGGCGGCACCGCCGGCTCCGGCACCGGGCGGGACGGCGACCGTGAGGCCGCGGGCGACCCCGACTCCGCCGGCGGCCGTGGCGCCGACGCCCTGCGGCGCCGTATCACCGAGGCGTGCCAGGACCTGCGGGGCGGCCACGACCTCGACGGCGACCGCCGGCGCGCTCTGGAGACGGCGGCGGGCGGCGCCCCGCGCGTGGGCGCGTACTGCAAGAACGTCCTCGCCGCTCCCGCCGCGGGCGCCGGCCAGGACGGGACGAACAGGTCGCAGGGCGGCGGTGTCCGCGGCGCCACCGGCGCGGGCAAGGACACGTCCGGCAAGGGCGGCGGCAAGGGCGGCGGGAAGGGCGCCGGGAACGGCGGCGGCAACGCCGCGTCGGGCGGCACCGGCAAGGCGGGCGAGGGCGGCAAGGGCACCGGGGGGCAGAAGGGCGGCCAGAACGGCGGCCAGGGCGGCGGTCAGGGTGGAGACCAGCGCGGCGGCGCGGGCGGTGGCAACGGTGGCGGCAAGGGCGGCGGCAAGGGCGGTGACGACGACGGCCACGGCAGATCCGGCGGTCACGGTCACGGCCACGGCCCGCCGGGCGGCCACGGCCACGGCCACGGCGGCTCGAAAGGCTCCGGTGGCCCGAAGGGTTCCGCCGGCTCCAAGGGCTCCGGTGTCCCGAAGGACTCGGGCGCCTCGAAGGGCTCCGGCGGCTCCGGCGCAGGTCACCACCCCGCGCCGCACGGCCGGGGCAGCCAGGTGACCACCCCGGCGCACACCCTCTGACCTGCGGTGATGTAACTCGCGGAAAAATTTTCGGGCAGGGTGTGACGTTTTCCGCCGCGGCGACGCAGTAATGAGTGAGCCGACTGGTCATCGGCCGTCGCACTGAGCCGGGGTTCCCCCCGTACCTACGGCTCGTGCACCTGGCGCGGGCGGGGCACGTTCCCCCGGTCCCGCCCGCGCCCGTCTCCCTCCCCCCGGTCTCCCGTCGTCACCAGTACACGACGACCTTGTCGCCGGTGCGGACCTGCGCGAAGAGCGCCGCGATCGCCGTCTCGTCCCGGACGTTCACACAGCCGTGCGAACCGCCGGCGTAGCCCCGGGCGGCGAAGTCGTAGGAGTAGTGCACCGCCTGGCCGCCGCTGAAGAACATCGCGTACGGCATCGGCGAGTCGTACAGCGTCGACACGTGGTGCCGGGACTTCCAGTACACGTGGAAGACGCCCTCCCGGGTCGGCGTGTACTGCGAGCCGAAGCGGACCGACATCGTCGACACCGTCCGCCCGTCGATCATCCAGCGCAGGGTGCGGCTGGACTTGCTGACGCACAGCACCCGCCCGGTCAGGCAGCGCGGGTCCGGCGCCGCGGCCGGCTGACCGCCCATCAGATACAGCTCCCACTTGCCGGGTTCACGCGTCATCCCCAGCAGCCGCTGCCAGGTCACCGTGTCGAGGCGGCCGGTGCGCGGCAGGCCGCGTTTGCCCTGGAACCCCTTGACGGCCTGCTCGGTGAGGTCGTCGTAGCTGCCGGTCGGGCCGTCGAACAGCCATGCCACCTGGCGCAGCCGGGCCTGGAGTTCGCGCACCTGCCGGCCGCTGTCCCCGGGGCCGAGCAGCACCCGCGGCGCGGCACTCGGCTTGCCGTCGGAGGAACCGGAGGAACCGGAGGAGCCGGTGTCCGGGGAGCCGCCGGAGTCGCCGGAGTCGCCGGAGTCGCCGGACGAGGGTGCCGACGGCCCACGCGACGGCGAGGACGTGCCCGGCAGGTCGACGTGGACCGGGGACCGCCCCCCGCCGCCCGTGCCCTGCACCGTGCAGCCGCCGAGCGTCACCACCGCCACCGCGGCAGCCCCCGCGCCGGCCGATCTGATCATGCCCCTGATACGCATCGCGGACCCCCGCCGTCTCACCGCTGAAGGGTTGGTGTCCTTCAGATGCTTTCCAGGCGTGACGGCTCGCGAACGGCGCGGCATCGTTGTGAGCAAGGTCCCAGCGTGGGGCACTCCACCGGGCGCACGGCCGTCGCTACAGTCCGTGGCGAGGGTTGGTTTCTACTGGCGAGTAACAGATGTAGTGCGGAGGCACACCATGGCACGCGAGTCGGAGTCCGGACTGCCCATCGAGCCGGTGTACGGGCCAGGGGCGCTGGCGGGCTGGGACCCGGCCGAGAAGCTGGGCGAGCCGGGCTCGTACCCCTTCACTCGCGGTGTGTATCCGTCGATGTACACCGGGCGGCCGTGGACGATGCGCCAGTACGCCGGCTTCGGCACGGCGGTGGAGTCCAACGCCCGGTACAAGCAGCTGATCGCCAACGGCACCATGGGCCTGTCCGTCGCCTTCGACCTGCCCACCCAGATGGGCCACGACTCCGACGCCCCGATCGCGCACGGCGAGGTCGGCAAGGTGGGCGTGGCGATCGACTCGGTCGACGACATGCGGGTGCTGTTCGACGGCATCCCGCTGGACAAGGTCTCCACGTCGATGACGATCAACGCGCCCGCCTCCCTCCTGCTGCTGCTCTACCAACTGGTCGCCGAGGAGCAGGGCGTCAGCGCCGACAAGCTGACCGGCACCATCCAGAACGACGTGCTGAAGGAGTACATCGCGCGCGGGACGTACATCTTCCCGCCCAAGCCGTCGCTGCGGCTGATCGCCGACATCTTCAAGTACTGCAAGGCCGAGATCCCGAAGTGGAACACGATCTCGATCTCCGGCTACCACATGGCCGAGGCCGGCGCGTCCCCCGCGCAGGAGATCGCCTTCACCCTCGCCGACGGCATCGAGTACGTGCGCACCGCCGTCGCGGCCGGCATGGACGTCGACGACTTCGCGCCCCGCCTGTCCTTCTTCTTCGTCGCCCGTACGACGATCCTGGAGGAGGTCGCCAAGTTCCGTGCCGCGCGCCGGATCTGGGCGCGGGTGATGAAGGACGAGTTCGGGGCGAAGAACCCGAAGTCGATGATGCTGCGCTTCCACACGCAGACGGCGGGTGTGCAGCTCACCGCGCAGCAGCCGGAGGTGAACCTGGTCCGCGTGGCCGTCCAGGGCCTCGCCGCGGTCCTCGGCGGCACGCAGTCGCTGCACACGAACTCCTTCGACGAGGCGATCGCCCTCCCCACCGACAAGTCCGCCCGCCTCGCCCTGCGCACCCAGCAGGTCCTCGCCTACGAGACCGACGTCACCGCGACGGTCGACCCCTTCGCCGGGTCCTACGTCATCGAGAAGATGACCGACGAGGTCGAGGCGGCGGCGCTGGAGCTGATGGGCAAGGTCGAGGACCTCGGCGGCGCGGTCAACGCGATCGAGCACGGCTTCCAGAAGAGCGAGATCGAGCGCAACGCCTACCGCATCGCCCAGGAGACCGACAACGGCGAGCGGACCGTGGTCGGCGTCAACCGCTTCCAGCTCGACGAGGAGGAGCCCTACGAGCCGCTGCGCGTGGACCCGGCGATCGAGGCCCAGCAGGCGGAGCGCCTGGCGAAGCTGCGCGCCGAGCGCGACCAGGCGGCGGTGGACTCGGCTCTCGCGGCCCTGAAGAAGGCGGCGGAGGGCGAGGACAACGTCCTCTACCCGATGAAGGACGCCCTGCGCGCCCGCGCCACGGTCGGCGAGGTCTGCAACGCGCTGCGCGAGGTGTGGGGCACGTACGTGCCGTCGGACGCGTTCTGACCGGTGCCGCGCACGCGGTGACCGAAACCACGATGAGGAGTGTCGTACCCCCGTGCGACACTCCCTTCCATGTTCGGCGTCATCGACCTCCCCACCTATCTGGCCGGCCTCGTCCTGATCGTGCTGCTGCCCGGCCCCAACTCGCTCTACGTCCTGTCCGTCGCCGCCCGCAAGGGCATCCGCACCGGGTACAAGGCGGCGGCCGGGGTGTTCACCGGTGACACGGTCCTGATGACGCTGGCGGCGCTCGGCGCGGCCTCCGTGCTGACCACGACCCCGCTGCTGTTCCTGGTGGTGAAGTACGCCGGTGCCGGATACCTCGCGTGGATGGCGTACGGCATGCTGCGCTCGGCCCGCGCGATGTGGAAGGCGCGCGGCGAGCAGCCGGCGCCGGCCGGCCCGGCGTCCGCCGAGGAGACGGCCGCCGACGAGCGGCCCTACCGCCGCGCCCTGGTGGTCTCGCTGCTGAACCCGAAGGCGATCCTGTTCCTGATCTCCTTCTTCGTGCAGTTCGTCGACCCGCACTACGCCTACCCGGCGCTGTCCTTCGTCGTCCTCGGCGCCCTGCTGCAGACGGCGAGCTTCCTCTACCTGTCGCTGCTGATATTCGGCGGCACCCGCCTGGCCGACGCCTTCCGCCGCCGCAAGCGCCTGGCGGCCGGGGCCACGTCGGCGGCGGGCGCCCTGTTCCTCGGGTTCGCGGTGAAGCTGTCCCTGGCCTAGGGGCTGTCCGCCGGACGGTTCAGCAGCGCCCTCAGCTTCGGGGTGAAGCGCTCCTCCACCAGCTTGTTCATCAGCCAGGCCAGCACCAGCATGACCGCCACGGTCAGCAGGAACGTTCCGTAGGACGGGATGCCGAGGCCGCGGTGGAGGGCCTGGATCACCGGCCAGCCCAGGTGCTCGTGGACCAGGTAGAACGGGTAGGTCAGGGCGCCCGCGACCGTCAGCCAGCGCCAGTTCGCCCAGTCCAGCAGGCCCAGCGCGATCGCGGCGACGGCGAGGAAGCCGAGCGTGACGATCAGGATGACGCCGTAGGCGCTGCGGTAGGAGAACATGTCCGGCGTCGCCGGGTGCCACAGGCTGCGCACGGCGACCTGCTGGCCGATCAGCCAGTTGACCGCGGTGATGCCCCAGGCGTAGGCGTCACGGCGGTCGCGGTGCACCAGGTACAGGCCCATGCCGCCGATGAAGAACGGCGCGTAGTCCGGCATCACCACCGCGTCCAGCACCGGCTGGTTCAGGCCGCCCGCGATCGCCGCCGCCAGCGTCCAGCAGGCGCAGAACAGGATCACGCGGCGCCGGGTGGCTCCCGGCAGCACGATGCACAGCGCGAACAGGGCGTAGAAGCGGACCTCCGCCCACAGCGTCCAGCACACCCCGAGCACCCGGTGGGCGCCGAGCGGCATCTGGAGCATGGTGAAGTTGACCAGCGTCTCGCTCGCCGACACCGTCTTGTACGTCAGCACCGGCAGCGCCATCACGGCCGTCACCAGCACGATCGCCACCCAGTACGCGGGCAGCAGCCGGGAGGCGCGGGAGGCGAAGAACGAGCGCAGGGGCCGGCCCCAGCCGCTCATGCAGATCACGAACCCGCTGATGACGAAGAAGATCTGCACGCCCAGGCAGCCGTAGGCGAACAGGGTGTGCAGGGTCGGGAACTGCAAGCGCGGGGAGCTGCCCCAGGCCTTGGTGACCTCGCCGCCCCGGCCGCCGTAGTGGTAGGCCGCCACCATCAGCGCGGCGACCAGGCGCAGCCCGTCCAGGGCGCGCAGCCGCACCGGCCGGCGCTTGACCGGGGGCTGCGCGATCGTGGTGCGCACCGCCGGGCCGGCCGCGGCGCTCCCCAGGGTGTCCGCGGGCGTGTCGATCACAGGGACCTCTCATCGAAGCTCGTCAACTCAACCGGACGCTAACGGGGCCCACCGGCCGCCTCGAGCCCTCGCGGCGACCTTTCGCCCGGCCGTCCGCGAGAGTTCATTCAGGCGTCGCCCCGGCGGATCACCCGGCGCCGCAGTGTCCGTGCGCGCCGCGCCATCCGGCGCACCGTCGCGTTGCGCGGGATGAACGCCAGCTGCGCCGGGACCCCGCCGGGCAGGCCCAGCGAGGTCAGGCGGCGGCGCTTGAAGTACCGCCGGGTGTGGGCGTCCAGCCGGCGGCTCAGATACCGCTCGGCGGCCGGCCGCAGCCCGGGGTGGATCTTCGACTGCATGGCATAGCCGACCGCCCGCAGCAGCTCGGTGAGGGCGTCCACGTCCAGGCCCCGGCGCTGCTCGCGCACGGCGCCGCCGTCCGCCAGGTCGGGCAGCAGCGCGTCGACGATGGTGACCGGGACCCGGTTGCTGTTCTCGTACGGCGTGAGCCGCTCCAGCAGCAGTCCGGTGCCGGTGCGCGCGACCGGCAGGCCGTACAGCGCCGACGCGGTCAGCAGCGCGGTGGAGAAGCAGCCGACGACGAGCGCCGGGCACATCCGCTGGTACACCACCTCGGCCAGTACGGGCGTGTCCAGCACGGTCAGTTCGGCACCGAGCCGCTGCGCCTCCTGCTCCAGCGCCCGCGACCAGCGGGCCGGGGCCGAGGGGTGCGGCTTGAACACCACACGCGTGTGGCCGAGGGCCACCACCCCGCGCAGCATCCGCACATGGAGGTCTTCCTCCTCCTCGCCGGTGAGGATGTCCAGCGCGGACAGGTACTGGCCGAGCAGCAGCGCCGCCCCCTCGACCGCCGGGAACTCCTCGCCGGTGGAGCCGAGTTCGCCGAGCACCTTCAGGAAGGCGTCCGTCGGCACGATCTCGGGCGCGACCCCGAACTCGGTGAGCAGCAGCGGCGCGAGGCCCGGCACCAGGTCCAGGTGCAGCACGCGCCGCACCCGCGTCCCCACCAGCGGGTCGATCTTGAAGCGGGTCGGGCCGTAGGACATCAGCCCGTCCGCGTACACGTCGACGGGCGCGCCGCCGAAGACCTGGCAGATCGCCAGCGCCGGAGAGACCTGGATGGACTCCACCGCCAGTTCGATCCGGTCGTCGCCCAGGTCCCACAGCATCCGCAGATAGCGCTCCCACAGGATCTGGTCGTCCGGACGCGGGGCCCAGCCCCCGGGGTGGAAGGGGGAGATGGCCTCGTTCCACGACAGCACGCCGTCGAAGCGGTCCCGCAGGTGCGCGAAGGCGGGCGAGGCGTCGAAGGGCTCGCTCAGCTCCGGTGTCGTGCCGTTGTTGCTGACCAGCAGCAGCCGCCGGTCCGCGGGGCCGAAACAGTCGGCGTCGAGCGCGGCGGCCAGCGTGGCGGCGCCGTACAGGGTCGAGGCGCAGAAGATCTGCGTCGTGCGGCGGGCGCTCATGCCGCGGCCTCCGAGGCCGTCGAGGGCCTGCGGCGCAGTCGGCGCAGCTGGGTGGCGCGGTCGAGGTCCATGGAGTCCAGGGTGTCGTCGAGCAGGTCCTGCGGCATCCGGCGCAGGGCGGCGGCGCTCAGGGAACGGAGTCTGCGGGCCACCGGCGCCTCGAACTTGTCGATGGTGGCCAGGTGGTGGCTGATGATGGCGCAGTAGGTGCGCACGGCCTTCGGCAGGAAGAGGTCCGCGTCCGGGTCCTCGGCGGTCTCCAGCAGCACCCGGTCGAAGGAGCGGATGAAGTCCAGCTGCCGGGTGTCGCCGATCTGTGTCAGCGAGGACGCGACGCCCCGCCGGTAGAAGATGCCGAACACGCTCGGCACCGCGAAGGACTTCGCCTTGCGGTGCAGCCGCCAGATCCACGGCCGGTCCTCGGCGGTGCGCAGATCCTCGGGGAAGTGCAGCAGCCCCTCGTCGACCAGCCGCCGGTGGTAGGCGCCGGCCCAGGAGTACGGGTAGTCCACCGGGGTGGAGCGCTCCGCCGGAAGGATCACCGCGCGCGGGTCGACGACGGTGTCACGCGGCCCGAACGGCACCCGGTACAGAGTGCGCTCACTTCCGGTGAACCGCACGTGGTCGGTGCGGACGAAATCGCAGCCCAACGTCTCGATGGAATCGACCAATTGAGCGAAATAACCGGGAGCGGCATAGTCGTCTCCGTCCATGAACGTCAGATACTCGCCACGGGCCGCGTCGATTCCGGTGTTACGTGCGGCGGACACCCCTTTCTCGGTACGTCGGATCAGCACCGCGCCGGGAAGTTCACGCTCGGCGCGTTCGAGGATTTCCTTCGTACCGTCCGTCGAACAGTCGTCGATCAGGATGAACTCGAAGTCCTCCCGGGCGTTGGCGCGCAGGGACCGCACGGCGGCCGGGGCGTATTGCTGCACGTTGTAGAAGGGCACGATGACGGAGAGCTTGACCACGCGGATGACGTTAGGGCGCGGTTCCGGCCCGCGTCTTTGCCGTCGGTTTGCCGAGGGGTGAACGACGCGTGGCGGAGTCGTGAATCCAGCCCGTCCCGGCCCCATTCACGTGCCGATTCGCCGTACGGCGACATGCTGTTAACCGTTTGTTGCGTTCCGGTTGGGCCGCACCTCGGAATGCCTTCCTAGCGTCTTCGGCGTGCCAGTCAGTGCAACGAACACCCTGCGAGTCGCCGTTCTCGCGGATTCCGACACCCGGTGGAAATGGGGCGCGCTCACCGCGCGCCGTCTTCTTCCCGAGGGTGCCGGAGTCCGCCTCGACGGCTACCTCCTGCGGGGCCGCGCCACCCCCACCGCCCGCCAGCTCGAGGAAGTCGGCGTCCGGGCCGACTCGCTGCGCGAGGTGAGTGCCGTTCAGTTCCTCGGCGACATGCGCGACAAGCCCTGCGACGTGCTCGTGCTGGCGCTCGTGGGCGGCGGGGTGCAGGCGATGCTGCACGGGCTGAAGCGGACCTGGGAGGGCCGCCCCGAGCGGCCCGTCGTCGTCACCGGCTATGTCGGCGTCGTCTACGAGAAGCTCGCCGACGGCCTGCTGCTGAGGCACGGCGCCGACCTCGTCCTCGCCAACTCCCGCCAGGACGCCGAGCGTTTCCGCGCGGTCTACGAGGGCGTGGGCGCCGACGCCTCCTCGGTCACCGAGGTCGCCCTGCCGTTCCTCGGCGGAGCCCCCTACACCGGCGAACACGGCCCGTACACCGTGGTGTTCGCCGCCCAGCCCTCGGTGCCGGAGACCCGCAAGGACCGCGCCTACCTCCTGAACCGGCTGATCCGGCACGCCCGCCTCCACCCCGAGCGCGAGGTGCTGCTCAAGCTGCGCTCCCGGCCCGGCGAGCACACCACCCACCTGGAGGAGCTGCCCTACCAGAAGCTGGCGCAGAAGGCCGGCCCGCTGCCGCCCAACCTCCGCCTGGTGTACGGCAACATGGGCGACGTCCTCGACCGCACCGACCTGCTGGTGACGGTGAGTTCGACCGCGGCCCTGGAGTCCCTGCACCGCCGCATCCCCACCGTCGTGCTCACCGACCTCGGGGTGCGCGAGGTGCTCGGCAACCACCACTTCACCGGCTCCGGCTGCCTGGCCTCCTGGGGCCAGCTGGACGCCGGACACCGGCCCGAACCGGACGCCGAGTGGCTGGCCCGGCAGGGCGTCGCCGCCGACGGCGACTACGCGACCGCCTTCGACGCCGCCCGCGAGCGGATCGCCAAGCTGCTCGCGCACCCCGGCGGACTGCCGCCCCTCACGCCGTACTACACGAGCGAGACCGCCCCCGGCTACCTGCCCGGCATCCTCGCCCGCCACCACCTCGCCCCCGACGGCACCCCGCTGCCGGGCGCCCCCGCCGCCGACCGGGACCCCGGGCCCGTCCGGCAGATCGTGCGCCGGGCCGCGCGCGGCGCCTACCGGCACGGCGTGCAGCGCGTCGCGCCCGTCATCCGGCGGATGGGGGAGCTGTGACCCCGCTCCGAGCCGTCCAAGGAGAACACCCCATGTCCGACACCCCCGCGGCGCGCCGCGTGCTCGCCGTGATCCCCGCGCGCGGCGGCTCCAAGGGCGTCCCCGCGAAGAACCTCGCTCCCGTCGGCGGAGTCCCGCTGGTCGCCCGCGCCGTACGCGAGTGCCGCGCCGCCCGGCTGGTCACCGACGTCGTCGTCTCCACCGACGACCAGGCCATCGCGGCCGCCGCCCGCCAGGCCGGCGCCGAGGTCGTGCTGCGGCCCGCCGCCATCGCCGGCGACACCGCCACCTCCGAGGCCGCGGTCCTGCACACCCTGGACGCGCACGAGGCGCTGCACGGCGCCCCGGTGGACGTGGTGCTCCTCGTGCAGTGCACCAGCCCGTTCCTGATCCGCGAGGACATCGACGCGGTCGCCGCGGCCGTCGTCGAGCAGGGCGCCGACACCGCGGTGACCGTGGCCCCGTTCCACGGCTTCGTCTGGCGCGACGACCCGTCCGGGGAGGCGGACGGCGGGGTCGGCGTCAACCACGACAAGTCCTTCCGCCCCCGCCGCCAGGACCGGCCCCAGGACTTCCTGGAGACCGGCGCCGCCTACGCCATGGACGCGGCCGGCTTCCGCACACACGGGCACCGCTTCTTCGGCCGCACGGAACTCGTGCGCACCGACCCCGCGCGCGTGCTGGAGATCGACGACCCGCACGACCTGGCCCGGGCGCGCGCGCTGGCTCCCCTCTTCGACGCGGCCAGGCCCGGCGCACTGCCCGCTTACGACGACATCGACGCCGTAGTCCTCGACTTCGACGGCACCCAGACCGACGACCGGGTGCTGATCGACTCCGACGGACGGGAGTTCGTCTCCGTGCACCGCGGCGACGGACTCGGCATCGCGGCCCTGCGCGACAGCGGGCTGCAGATGCTGATCCTGTCCACGGAACGCAACCCGGTCGTCGCCGCCCGCGCCCGCAAGCTGAGGCTGCCGGTGCTGCACGGCATCGACCGCAAGGACCTCGCGCTCAAGCAGTGGTGCGAGGAAACGGGCATCGCGCCCGAACGCGTGCTCTACGTCGGCAACGACGTCAACGACCTGCCCTGCTTCGCCCTCGTCGGCTGGCCCGTGGCGGTCGCGAGCGCCCACGAGGTCGTCCGCGGCGCCGCGCGCGCCGTCACCACCGTCCCCGGCGGCGACGGCGCCATCCGGGAGATCGCCGGCTGGCTCCTCGGCCCCTCGCTCGACTCCCTCCCCGAGCGCCCCCAGACCCCCACCCTCCCCCAGCTCACCAAGTAAGGACACCCCCTGCCATGAGCACCCACTCCCGTCTGCGCACCTTCCGCTCGCGCGAGGTCGGCCCCGGCCGCCCCGTCTACATCTGCGGCGAGATCGGCATCAACCACAACGGTGAGCTGGAGAACGCCTTCAAGCTGATCGACGCCGCCGTCGAGGCCGGCTGCGACGCCGTGAAGTTCCAGAAGCGCACCCCCGAGATCTGCACCCCGCGCGACCAGTGGGACATCGAGCGGGACACGCCCTGGGGCCGCATGACGTACATCGACTACCGCCACCGCGTGGAGTTCGGCGAGGACGAGTACCGCCAGATCGACGAGTACTGCCGCGCCAAGGGCATCGACTGGTTCGCCTCCCCGTGGGACACCGAGGCCGTCGCCTTCCTGGAGAAGTTCGACGTCCCCGCCCACAAGGTGGCCTCCGCCTCCCTCACCGACGACGAACTGCTGCGCGCCCTGCGCGCCACCGGCAAGACCGTCATCCTCTCGACCGGCATGTCCACCCCGAAGCAGATCCGCCACGCCGTCGAGGTCCTGGGCAGCGACAACATCGTCATGTGCCACGCCACCTCCACCTACCCGGCGAAGGCCGAGGAGCTGAACCTCCGCGTGATCAACACGCTGGAGAAGGAGTACCCGAACGTCCCGATCGGCTACTCCGGCCACGAGACCGGCCTGCAGACCACCCTCGCCGCCGTCGCCCTCGGCGCCTGCTTCGTCGAGCGGCACATCACCCTCGACCGCGCCATGTGGGGCTCCGACCAGGCCGCCTCCGTCGAGCCGCAGGGCCTCACCCGCCTGGTCCGCGACATCCGCACCATCGAGGGTGCCCTCGGCGACGGCGTGAAGAAGGTCTACGACTCCGAGCTGGCCCCCATGAAGAAGCTGCGCCGCGTCACCGGCGTCGTCGCCGAGGCGGAGATCGCGGCCGCGGCGGGCGAGCCGGTCGGCGTGTGACGGATCCGCTGCGCTGATCAGGGGACGGAGCTGCGTCGATGAACCCACGCGCCGGCGAACCCGGCACCACCCTCGCGTTCGTGGAGAGCCCGGTACAGCTCCTCAACGTCCTGGAGTGGGCCCACGCCCACGGCATCCGGCCGCTTCAGGAGCCCGGCGCGGGGTTCACCCTCGTCGTCCTGTCCCCGACCGACCCGATGACCCGGGGCCAGCTGCGGCGCATGGCCGACCTGGCCCGGGACGAGGGCCACACGGTCCGCTGGGAGGAGGCCCGCGGCGGTCCCGCGGCCCCCTTCCAGACGGTCGGCTCGCTCGCGGGGCCGCTGCGGCGGGCGGAGCGGATCGTCATGGGCGACCCGTTCTCCCGGTACGTCCAGCTGCTGCTGACCATCACACGCGCCCGTGACCTGGTCGTCGTCGACGACGGCACGGCCACGATGGAGTTCGTCGCCCAGCTCGCCCGCGGTGAGCGGCTGGTGCGCTGGCACCGCAAGGGCGGCCGGCGCGGGCCGCGCGACCTGGTGTTCGCGCCGGTGTCCTCCGTCGCCCGGCGCCGCCTGACGCCCGGCGGCGAGCAGCGGGTGGAGATCTTCTCCTCCATGCCGATCGAGGAAGCCCCCGACGGCGTGCGCGTCACCGCCAACGACTTCGCCTGGACCCGCGCCCGCTTCGGACCGCCCCGCATCACCAAGGGCGCCGACATGGTGGGTACGTCGCTGGTGGAGACCGGCGTGGTGGACGGCGAGCGCTACGTCGACGCCGTCCGCACCCTGGCCAAGACGCACGGCGCCACGCGTTACTTCGCCCACCGGCGCGAGAGCACGGAGAAACTGCACCGGCTGGCCGTCGAGACCGGTCTCGAGATCGTCCGGCCCGAGCTGCCGCTGGAGCTGATCGCCCGCCGAGGGCCGGTCGGCCGGACGATCCTGAGCTTCCCCTCGACGGTCGTGCACACCCTGCCGCTGGCCCTCGCGGGCACCGACGTCCAGGTCGCGGTGTGCGACATCGACCCCGACTGGCTCACCCGCACGGCCTCACCCCGCGCCCACGGTTTCCTGTCCGGGGTGACGGGGACGGCCCGGGGGGTGCGGAGACTGGAGATGAGCATCGCGTAGGGGGCGGGGGCGGGGTCGGTCCCGCGGGTGGGGAGCCGGTCCCGCGGGTGGGGAGCCGGTCCCGCCGGGGGCCCTGCGGCCGCGGGGCTCGGGCGGGGCGTGAGCCGGGCGGGGGCAGGATGCGGGCTCAGGGCCGCGGGCGGGGGCGGGCTGGTGGGCTCTGGGCGGCAAGCGCTCACCTCGGCTTGGCGGCCAGTACGAAGGCACGGGCGCGTTTCTCCTCGTCCAGCGGCTCGCGCACCACCCGAGCCCGGAGCGACAGGCCCGCCTCCGTCAGTACGGCGGCCACCGCCTCCGGGCTGCGCCAGTAGTAGTCGAGCGCGATCTCCTGCCCGAACCGCTCGGACAGGTGCAGGTGCTCGGTCCCGTCCGCCGCCGGGTTTGTCGTCTGGAACGACAGCAGCAGCTGCCCGCCCGGCACCAGCACCCGGCGGAACTCGGCGAACAGTGCTGGCAGCCGCTCGTCCGGCACGTGGATCACGGAGTAGAGCGCCAGCAGTCCGCCGAGCGTGGCGTCCGGCAGGTCCAGCGCCGTCATCGACCCCACGTGGAAACGCAGGCCCGGATGCGCCCGACGGGCGAGGGCCACCATCCGCGGCGAGACGTCGACCCCGAACACCGGCACGCCGAGGGCGTGCAGCCGGGCCGTGACATGCCCGGGGCCGCTGCCGACGTCCGCGACGGGCTGCGGCCCGTGCGCCGTGACCTGCTCGGCGAACGCCGCGAGCAGCGCCCGCTCCAGCGGGCGGTCGGCGAGGCTGTCCGGGAACGCCTCGGCGTACGCCGGCGCGATGGCGTCGTAGGCGGCGCGGGTGTCGGTCAGGTATCCGGTGGTGGTGCAGCCGGGGGAGCCGGTGAGGGGGGCGGCGGCGGAGCCGGTGATGGTGTGGGGGGTGTCGGTGGTGGGTTCGGTCACGCCGGGACCCTACGGCTCCTGATGCGCTCGGGCCGGGTGATCAGGGAAGCCGGTCCGGGGAACCCGTTTGGTCTCGGCCGGAGCGGGGTCCCGTGCGGGCCGGGTGCCGTCCCGATAGGCGAACACCGGCCGCGTGGTCTGCGCGCGGCGTGGTATCCGTGGAAAAGAGGTGAAAAGAGCAGGCGACGGACGCTCGACCAAAGATCGACCCGGTCTCGAGTCGGGCGAGTTTACCCGTCCACGACGACCACTATGCGTCGAGCGGCCAGATTTTCTTCCCCTAACGGGCTGAACTTTTGTTGATCGCGGGTCAGTTGGCCGCCCCGGCGCCCTACCCTTCAGAGGGTGAAGCAACTGATGTCGCTACAGTCCGAGGCCGATCCGTCCGGGGCCGCCGCCGTGCTCCCCGGCACGCTCCCCGAGCAGCTGCGCGCCGAGCTCGTCGCCTTCCGCCGCGACCTGCACATGCACCCCGAGCTCGGCAACCAGGAGTTCCGCACCACCGCGGCGATCAAGGCCCGTCTGGAGACGGCCGGCCTCCACCCCCGCGTCCTCCCCAGCGGGACCGGTCTGACCTGCGACATCGGCGTACCCGCGGACGGCACGTACGAGGGCCCCGGCATGCTCGCCCTGCGCGCCGACATCGACGCGCTGCCCATCCCGGACATGAAGGCCGACTGCCCGTACCGGTCCACCGTGCCCGACCGCGCCCACGCCTGCGGCCACGACGTGCACACCACGGTGGTGCTCGGCACCGGGCTCGTCCTCGCCGAGCTGCACCGGCAGGGGCGGCTGCCGCGTCCGGTGCGGCTGATCTTCCAGCCCGCCGAGGAGGTGCTGCCCGGCGGCGCCGCCGACGCGATCGCCTGCGGCGCGCTGAACGGGGTCGGCCGCATCCTCGCCGTGCACTGCGACCCGCGCGTCGACGCGGGCCGGGTCGGGCTGCGGGCCGGCGCGATCACCTCCGCCTGCGACCGGCTGGAGATCTCGCTCGACGGTCCCGGTGGCCACACGGCGCGTCCGCACCTGACCACGGACCTGGTCACCGCCGCGGCCCGGGTGGTCACGGACGTGCCCGCGCTCGTCGGGCGGCGCGTCGACACGCGCAGCGGGCTCGCCGTGACGTGGGGCCGGATCGAGTCCGGGCACGCGCCGAACGTCATCCCGCAGCACGCTGAGCTCGCCGGGACCGTGCGGTGCCTCGACATCGAGGCGTGGCGGCTGGCGCCGGACATGGTGGTCGCGGCGATCGACGAGGTGGCGAATCTGCACGGGGCGAAGTCGGAGATCAACTACGTGCGGGGTGTGCCGCCCGTGATCAACGACCCCGCGGTCACGGAGCTCCTGCGCGAGGCGATGACGGCTCGGCGCGGAGTGGAGTCGGTGGAGTCGACGGAACAGTCGCTGGGCGGCGAGGACTTCTCCTGGTACCTGGAGCACGTACCCGGCGCCATGGCCCGGCTCGGCGTCCGTCCGCCCGGTGAGCGCACGGTGCGGGACCTGCACCAGGGCGACTTCGACGTGGACGAGTCGGCGATCACGGTGGGGGTGGAGCTGTTCACGGCGGCGGCGCTGCTGGATGCGGTTGGCCGTTTGGGGTGACGTGTGCCTGCGGCGCTTGGTCGTGTTTTGTCTGCGGGTTGCGTTGTGGCTGGTCGCGCCGTTCCCCGCGCCCCTTTTTGCCTGCGGCGGCCCGTTTCCGTCCGGTGGCCGGTTGCTGTCTCGCCTCCGGTTCGTTGTGGGTCGGGGCCGGGGTGGGGGGTGTCCGTCCTCGGTCCGGCCGCCCGTTTCCGACGAGGGGCGCCCTGTGCCGGTGCCGGCCGCTGCGGGCGGACACCGAGACGTACCGCGTG